>JANMWB010000246.1:0-4350 GCA_031393705.1 Thermoleophilia bacterium
CGGCGCCAGGGCCGCCGCCTTCGCCTGCAGGCGCGGCTGCAGGCGCAGCGCGGCCCGTAGATCGAAAGCGGGAATGACGATTGCGGCGATCACGGGAACGTATGTTCTACACGAACACACGTTCTCCTGTCAAACAGGCTCTCTTCTAACGGCCGAGCCAGGTCTTGCGCTTGATCCCGAGCCGTTTCTGGACCGCGTCGTCCTCTTCCCCGTCCTTCTTGGCGGCCCAGACGAACAGGCCGAGGACGAACGCGACGGTCAGGAACGTCACGACGGCGGCGATGATCTCGACCGCAAGGCTCATGCCGGAAGCCTAGGCTTCCGGCATAGGCGATGGGGCTCGCCTTCGACCGCCGCCAGGGCTGATGGCTCCTACGACGAAAGGAGTCACGCATGCCCGTGATCGTCGGTGTTGCGCTCGGCGGAGCGCTCGGAGCCTCTGCTCGCTACTCACTCGACCGCTTGATCGAGCAGCGCAGCTTTTCGATCTTCCCGTGGGCGACGTTCACGATCAACGTCACGGGCTGCTTCCTGATCGGCGTGATCAGCGCGAGCCTCGTCGACCGGCATCACCTGCCCGCATGGATCCGGATCGGGCTGGTCGTCGGCGTGATCGGCGGCTACACGACGTTCTCGACGTTCGCGCAGGAAGCGCTCACCCTGATCGACGCCCACGACGCTGCCGTCGCGCTCGCGTACACGATCGGCAGCGTCGTCATCGGCATCGCAGCGGTCTACGCCGGCACCGTTTTAGGTCGAACGCTCTAGAACGACGACCGGGATCTCCCGCTCGGTCTTCGTCTGGTACTCGTCGTAGTGCTGCCAGACCTCGTTCGCCTTCTTCCAGAGCTGCTCCCGCTCTTCGCCTTCCGCGGTGCGCGCACGCGCAGCGAAGACATCGTTCAGCACCTGAAGCTCGACGTCCGGGGTCTTCGTGAGGTTCTCGTACCAACCCGGGTGCTCCGGAGCGCCGCCCTTCGACGCGACGATCACGTACCGATCGCCGGCTTGCGCGTAGATCAGCGGCGTCGTTCGCGGCTCGCCGCTCTTGCGGCCGGTCGTCGTCAACAGGAGGATCGTCGAGCCTTCCCTCCAGATGTGGCCGGTTTCGCCGCCGGTCTCGCGATAGACCTTGACGTGCTCCTCACCGAACAGCTGCGTTGCGTCCGTCATGTTCCCCTCCGTATCTCTGCTGCTTTCCCGACATCGAAGTGCACGCCGATACGCTAGCCCGATGGACACCCCCCGTTACTGCTACCGGCACCCGGACCGCGAGACCGGCCTCTCCTGCTCCGAGTGCGATCGCCCGATCTGTTACGAGTGCATGACCCCGGCCCCGGTCGGAATCCGATGCCCCGAGCACTCCGGCAAGGCACAGGGGATCCAGAAGGTGACGCGCGCCGTCACCGGCGTCGGCGGCCGTCGCACGAATGTCGTCACGCTCGGCTTGATGGGCGCCTGCGTTGCTGTCGCCCTTGTCGAGCTCGCGAGCGGCAGCAACGCCTCATTCACGAACAACTCGATCTTCGAGAACGGCTCGCTGTTCGCAAGCGGGTACGTGAACGCAAGCGGTCAGCCCCTCGGCGTCGCCCACGGCGAATGGTGGCGCCTCTTCACCGCGATGTTCCTCCACGCAAGCTTCTTCCACCTTGCGGTGAACATGTACTCGCTCTACTTCGTCGGCTCGATCATGGAACAGGTGATCGGGCGCTGGCGGTTCCTGCTGCTCTATCTCGCCTCCGGGCTCGCCGGCTCCGCGGGCGCGCTCGTCCTGAGCCCGCTCACGCCGACCGTGGGCGCCTCCGGCGCGATCTTCGGGATCCTCGGCGGTCTCTTCATCCTCGAGCGCCGGCGGCACATCGCAACCGGCGGCCAGGTCGCGGGGCTGATCGTGCTCAACCTCGTGATCACCTTTGCGTTCTCGAACTCGATCTCGGTCGGCGGCCACGTCGGCGGGCTGATCGGTGGGATGGCACTGATGGTCGCGCTGCTGCAGTTCCGCCGCTCGGCGCTCTACAGCATCGCGTCGGTGCTCGCGCTGACGGTCGCGTCTCTGATCGTCGCCTACGCGAAGGTTCGCAAGTACCAGTAACAACGGCGTGAGCCGTTCAGCCGCCTGCGGCGACGTACGAGCCCGCTCCCGATTCCTTCAGCGCGGCTTGCGCAGCTGCGAGGCGCGCCAAGGGCACACGGAAGGGTGAGCAGCTGACGTAGTCGAGGCCGAGTTCGTGGCAGAACGCGACGCTGCGGGGCTCGCCGCCGTGCTCGCCGCAGATGCCGAGCTTGAGCTCCGGTTTCGCGCCTCTCCCCCGCTCGACGGCGATGCGCATCAGGTCGCCGACGCCATCGAAGTCGATCACCTCGAACGGATTGCGCTCTAGCACGCCGTCCTCGAGGTAGCGCGTCAGGAACTTCCCCTCCGCGTCGTCGCGTGAGAACGCGAGCGTCGTCTGGGTGAGGTCGTTCGTGCCGAAGGAGAAGAAATCGGCGACCGTCGCGATCTCGTCGGCGCGCAGCGCCGCGCGCGGTACCTCGATCATCGTGCCGACGAGATGCTCGACCTCCGGCGCCTCCTCGGCCCACACCGACTCAGTCAGATCGCGCAGCCGCGCGAGTTCCTCGCGGAAGCCGACAAGCGGGTGCATCACCTCGACCAGAGGTGCGTCGCCCGTCCGCTCCTGTACCGCGCGGGCGGCACGCGCAATCGCGCGGACCTGCATCTCGTAGATCTCCGGGTACATCAGCCCGAGCCGGCAGCCGCGGGTGCCGAGCATCGGGTTCGACTCGTGCAGCGCACGGATCCGCGCGCGCAGCTTGTCGCTCGTCGCCTCCTGCTCCGCCGGGAGGAACTCGTGTAGCGGCGGATCGAGCAGCCGAATCGTCACGGGCAGCCCGGCCATCGCTTCGAAGATCCCCTCGAAATCCGACTGCTGGAACGGCAGCAGCTTGTCGAGCGCCGCGCGACGCTCCGATTCGCTGTCGGCGAGGATCATCTCCTGCATCACCGGCAAGCGCTCCTCGCCGAAGAACATGTGCTCCGTCCGGCAGAGGCCGATGCCTTCCGCCCCGAACTCGCGCGCGCGCGTCGCGTCTTCGGGGTTGTCGGCGTTCGCGCGCACTTTCAGCCGCCGCTGTGCGTCGGCCCACTGGAGAATCGTCTCGAAGTCGTCGTTGATCTGAGGCGGCACGAGCGCCACGGCACCGATGAACACTCGCCCTGTTCCGCCGTCGATCGTGATCACGTCTCCTTCGTGCAACACGTGTCCGCCGATCGTCGCCGTGCCATCGCCGAGCGTCAGATCTTCGGCGCTCGCGACGCACGGCTTCCCCATCCCGCGCGCGACAACCGCCGCGTGCGAGGTCATGCCGCCGTGCACGGTCAGGATCCCCTCCGCGGCGATCATCCCGGAGATGTCGTCCGGCGTCGTCTCCCAGCTGACGAGAATCACCGGCCCACTCTTCGCGCGCTCGACCGCCGTCTCTGCGTCGAAGACGATCCCGCCGCTCGCCGCACCCGGTGACGCGTTCAGGCCCTTCGCCGCGACCTCGAGTGACGCCTTCGGGTCGATCATCGGGTGCAGCAACTGGTCGAGCTGGGCGGGATCGATGCGCGCAACGGCCTCCTCGCGCGAGATCAACCCTTCGTCGACCATCGTCACCGCCGCCTTCAGCGCGGCCGCGGCAGTGCGCTTCGCCGAGCGCGTCTGCAACAAGTAGAGCTGTTCGTCCTCGACGGTGAACTCGATGTCTTGCATGTCGCGATAGTGCTCCTCGAGCCGATGCATCGTGTCGACGAACTGCTCGAACGCCTTGGGCAGCGTGTCGCGCATCGCCTCGATCGGCTGCGGTGTGCGGATGCCCGCGACGACGTCCTCGCCCTGGGCGTTCACGAGGAACTCGCCGTACAGACCGGCTTCGCCCGTCGACGGGTCGCGCGTGAACGCGACGCCCGTGCCCGAACGGTCGCCCTTGTTCCCGAACACCATCTGCACCACGTTCACCGCCGTGCCTAGATCGTCGGGGATGTCGTGCGCGCGCCGATAGACCTGCGCGCGCGGCGTGTCCCACGACTCGAATACCGCGCGCACCGCGCGCAAGAGCTGATCGCGCGCATCGGTCGGAAACTCGCTCCCGGTCTCCTCGCGGTAGATGCCCTTGTACGTCTCGACGAGCGCGCGCAAGTCGTCCCCAGTGAGATCCGTGTCCTGGCGGCTGCCTTTCAGCGCCGAGAGCGCGCTCTCGAACCGGTGCCCGTCGATGCCCTCGACCACCTCGCCGAACATCTGGATCAGGCGCCGGTAGGAGTCGTAGGCGAACCGCGCGTTGTCGGTGCGCGCAGCGAGCCCCGCG
>JANMWB010000253.1:0-1546 GCA_031393705.1 Thermoleophilia bacterium
ACGCTCGCGCCGAGCGCGGCATGGTTGGCGCGCGCCCGCGCGGCATCGCGCAACGCCGGGTAGGCGTACGCGAGGAGCAGGTGGCCGAGGGTCGTCGGCTGCGCAGGCTGGAGATACGTGTAGTCGGTGGCGAGCGCCGTGGCCGTGGAGCGCGCGTGGCGCGCGAGGGCCGCAGCCTGGTCGACGAGGGCATCGTGCAGTTCGCGCACCCGCCACCGGGCCGTCAGCCGCAGGCCGACCCGGAACGCCTCGCGCCGCGGGCGTCCCGCGCTGAGCCAGCCCGCTGCAGAGCGGCCGACGCGCCGCTCGAGCTCGGCCTCGCGCGAGTTGAAGGCATCACCGAGCGCGGGATCCCACGGGAACTCGTCGCCGGGAATCGCGTGCAGCTCGAGGAGCCCGCGCAGGAGCGCCTTCGCGTCGTCGCCCGCAAGGTCGCCGCCTTCGACGAGCGCGACCGCGTGCGCAAGGTCGGCAAGCGACAGCCCGTGTGCGAGGCGCGGCCCGTGGGCGCTCTCCGCCGCGAACGCGGCGGCGACGAGCTCGCCCGCAGCCGCCCCGCGCAGACGCCCGCCACGCCCCAGCTCCTCGGTTCCACTCACACGGCGGAGACTAGCTAGCGCCCTAGAGAATCAGACCCTCCCACGGCTGTAGCGTCCGACCTTCGTGCCCGGCGACGTCGTCGGTCATGTTGAGTAGGCACGTCTTGTCGCCGCGGCGGTAGGCCCAGACCCCGCTGACGCTCTTCAGGGTCTCGTAGCTGTCGTCGCTGAACTGCTTGCGACGGGCGATCAGGTCGCGGACGAAGTGGAGCGTGCTGCCCGAGTCGGCGCGCTGGTCCTCGACGTTGCGCTGTGTGCTCCCGAGCGGAAGCCACGGCTCGTGCCACTCATCGCCGGAGCGCGTCCACGGGAGCGGCGTGCGCTCGGGGTCGCGCGGCGGGTCGGCGAGGTCGGTGATGCGGTCGTCCGGCACCTTGCCGTCCTCGAGTGCGATCTCGTCGCCCTGGAAGAGGATCGCGTCGCCCGGCAACGTCAGGAGGAGGAACAGCGCAGCGCGTGCACGCGCCTCGTCGCCGTAGCCCCAGCGCGTTGCAAGCCGCGAGTGGTCGTGGTTCGAACCGAACCACAGCGGCGTCGCGCCGGCAGGCAGCGTCGCCAGTGTCCGCTCGACGATCGGCCGAAGGTCTTCGAGCTCGAACTCGGCGTTCGTGAATGCGAAGTTCTGCGCGAGGTCGAGGTGCTCGTAGTACGGCGGAAGGTGCGCGAGCGGGACGTAGGTCTCCCCCATCAGCGTCGGCTTCGGGTCGTACTCGTGCGCGATCGCCTGCCACGCGCGAAAGATGTCGTGCACTTCGGGCCGCTCGCGCATGTACTGCACGCCGTCGCGCAGCTCACGGTCCTTGATCAACCCGTGCGCGACGTCGATGCGGAAACCGGCGACGCCGCGGTCGAACCAGAAGCGGAGGATCTGCTCGAACTCGGTGCGCACGTCGTCGTTCCACCAGTCGAGGTCGGGCTGCTCCGGTGCGAACTGGTGCAGGTAGTAG
>JANMWB010000277.1:0-1763 GCA_031393705.1 Thermoleophilia bacterium
CCTCGCGACGCGGTTCGGGCTCAAGGCAGCCGACCTCGTAGAGGCGGGCGAGTTCGGCCAGATGGCAGCACTCCGCGGCGACGATGTGATCGCGTGCTCGCTCAAGGAGGCCACCGCCGAGCTAAAGACGGTGCCGCCCGAGTGGTACGACGTCGCCAAAGCCTTCTTCGGTTAACGGCGTCGCTTTGCGAGATAGAGGTTGTCGTCCGCGACGCGGACGATCTCGCTTGCCGGAAGCGAGCCCGTGGGGCGATACACCGCACACCCGTACGAGATCGAAAGCGGGAACCCCTCCACCTCGAGCTCGCGCACGCGCGCGCTGACTGCGCCCACGCTCTCGGCGGCCTCCGACTCATCGTGCTCGGGCAACACCAGCGCAAACTCGTCGCCCCCGTAACGGAATGCCTCGCCACCCCGTCGCAAGGTCGAGGCGACTGCGATCAGCGCCTGGTCTCCGACGAGATGACCGAAGCGGTCGTTGATCGACTTGAACGCGTCCAGGTCAATCAGGCACACGCTGAGCGGCATCTGGCGACGATCGGCGCGTTCGACCTCGCTCGCCAGTCGCTCGTCGAACAGCCGGCGATTGCCGAGACCGGTCAACACATCGGTCAGCGCCTCGTGGCGCGCCGTGCTGGCCCTCGTCCTCGCGCTCAGCTGCGACCTGATGGCGAGCAGAGGGCCGATCGCGAGCACCGCGTACCACGCCGAGTCGCGCACGCCGAGGATCAGGAACGGGAGAACGGAAGCGATCAGCGCCATCGTCGTCCACGAGCTCGCGACGTTTCTCCGCATCTCGGCCCACCACGGCGACGCCGCCTGGAGCGACCGCGCGAGGGAAATAAGGCCGACGTTGATCGCAAACAATGTCGAGGCTGCCATTGCGACCACCAACGGCAGTTCGTCCGTCGGGCGGGCAACGTAGTGCGCGGCCCACGCCGCGAGGCCGGCCGCCATGACCGACTGCGCGACGTTGTACGCCAGCTTCACCGCGGATTTGCGCCCTGCGACCTGGGTCACGAGGGTGGACACCAGTGCGACGGCGACAGCTGCGGTCACGCCGTAGACCACGACGGCATAGAGCACGACGGTCGGAGTGAGTTGAATCCGTTGGCCCTCCGGCAGTTCAACGGGGAACCACTCCAGCGCCGTAGCGCTCGCGCACAGCGCGATGAGAACGACGGCCCGGTGCCCGCTTCCCGTCCAGTCCGACAGCGCGCCAGCGGAGACGGCCAGCAATGCGCCGGCAGCGACGATGAGCAGGACCAACACCGGCCTGACCGCCAGCAGATCGTCGCGGTCGTGTGACACCGGGTGTATGGAGAAATCCGCAGTCAAAACGGACGCCGCCGATTCGAGGCGTCAAGCCACGATCTCAGCCCCCCGCGCCCGCGGCATCCCTCGAAGTGGTGACTTGTGGTTCTCGTGGCAAGCCGCGCGGCCTCTGAGAAACGCTCGAATCTGGTTCGGCTGACACCGAATCAGGTTCGGATCTAGAGCTCGGCCAGCGGGAACGAGCGGTGGCGGCGCGGCGGGACGAGGAAGTTCTGCCGGTGCGTTGTGGACAGCACCTCGTTGAAACCCTGCGGGCGACTGCGCGCCTCCAGTTCGATCGTCTTCTCCTCCAGTTGGCCGTCCATCGCACGGCGGTTGCGGCGGAAGTCATCGCCTGTCGGATTGAAGACGACGAAGTGCACCCCGGCCGCCGGCAGCACGCCGATCTCGTCCGGCTTCTCCGACCACTGAAACGGATTGTCGAGCGT
>JANMWB010000022.1:0-6253 GCA_031393705.1 Thermoleophilia bacterium
CGCGGCTAATTGCACCTGCCGAGTACCGCGGCCAGCTACGTGCAGGCGCGGGGGCGCGGTGGCCGCCGCCGCCGCCCGAGCCGCCGAGCGTTCCCGCGAGGACCCGCAGCAGCCAGGCAGCCGCCAGGAAGCCTGCGAAGAACGTCGGTAGGACGCAGCCGAAGAGCGTCAGATACACACCGTGAGGGAGCCCGAGCAACGGGGTCACGCCGAAAGTCGAGAGCTGCAACACCAGGAAGGCCGCTCCGACGACCGCGAGAGCCGACCGAAGCGATTTCGGGCCGAGGCGCGGATACCGCGCGACCACCCAGAGCGCCAGGACGGCGCCCGCAACGAGCTCCGCGCCCATGAAGACGCTCACCGAGATCACTGGACAGCTGCTTCCATACGAGCTGATCATCGCCGTGGGCCGTCGCTTGACTCAATCACCTGGCTTGCGGTTGACCGCCCCGCTTCACAGTGCCGGCACACGGCTGTCCGAGCACACTGCGCGCCCGGCTTTCGGGCGGCTGCTGGATCACTCGCCACTAGAGGCTTGATGTGAAACGCACGCGCACCCGTGGCTGGTGGCTCAGACACACTGCGCATCTCGCCCGGGTCGGGCTTGAACGTAGGACCGCTATGTCCTGCGCCCGACCCGTGCGACCTGCTTGGTCTGAGCCATCCCCACGGGCACGCAGTTCCACATCAAGCCTCTAGCGCAGCAGTTTGCCGGCAGAGACGAGAAGGTTGTTGGCCGTCCGGGCGTAGGTCGCGCCGGCGTTCGCGTAGGCGATCGAGGCTGCGCGATGGTGGGCGAGGCGGGCGCGTCCGGAGGCCGCCCATCTTGCGCCCGCAACGGCGTAGTCCTTGAACGCCGTCAGTGCGAGCCTGCGGGCCTTTGCTCCCTTGGCGGTCGAGAGCCTCTGGCGTGTGACCGCTGCCTGAGCACGCAACGCATCGGCGCGGAAGAGGTTGGCGTCGGTGGTCATTCGACGCGGGTGGCGCAGCTGGGCCGCGAGTGCGACCGAATGGGCGTCTGCGCCGATCTTCTTCGACCAGGTGTTGAGGGTGGTGCGGAGTGTCGCGTTGCTCGCCCCGGCGCCTGCCGAGAGGGTGAGTGTCAGGGCGACGATCGCGAGGAGCAAACGGGCTGAACGGTGCACGGCATGTTCCTTTCTCGAGGGTGGGGGCCCGCGTTGCGGGCCCCCGCTGGAAGCGTGCTAGTCGTTCTGGCCGTTGTCGCCCTGCTGGTCGCCGCTCTGGTCGTCGGCGCCGGTGTTGTTGGCCTCGGTCTGGACGTCGGTGGCGGCGCTGGCCACATCGCCGGCCGCGCCCTGCTCGTCGTCGCCCTGCTGGCTGTCCTGCTGGTCGGCCTGGTCGCCGCTCTGGGCATTGTCGCCCTGGTCGCCGCTCTGGGCATTGTCACCCTGATCGTCGCCGCTCTGGTCGTCGGCCTCCGTGTTGTTGGCCTCGTTCTGGACGTCGGTGGCGGCGCTGGCGACATCGCCGGCCGCGCCCTGCTCGTCGTCGCCCTGCTGGCCGTCCTGCTGCTCGCCCTGGCTGCCGTTCGTGCCGGGCGACGTTGCCGTCGTCGCGGTCGTTGTCGTCGTGGCCGCGGTGGTGGTCGTCGTGGTCGTGCCTTGGGAGTTGTCGGCAAGTGCCGAAGCGACCCCGACACCGGCGGCAAGGGCGCCGACGGCGACGGTGATCGCGATCTTGTGCTTGAGCATCTGGTGTTCTCCTTCGTCGCTTGACGCGTTTGTGTCTTCACGAGCAGTCAGCGCCACGCGGCGGCGAAAGGGTACGGAGGCCCGCAAGGATCCCCCGGCTGGGGGACAGAGCCTTGGCGACAGGCCAGCAGGGCCGCATCTCTTGAAGGCGTTGCTACGGTCCGCCGCAAGGATCCGGCGTCACAGCAACGCTGAAGCCATCCGTCGGTGTTGTCGATGAAGGCCGGGAAGGATGACGATGCTTGGCGAGAATTTCCCAGGAACCCTCGACGCAGCTCGCGCAGGAGCCGAGTGGGCCTGGGCGGCTATCTACCGTGACCTCGCCCCGGCAGTGGTCGGCTACCTTCGTGCGCGCCGTGCGAACGAGCCGGACGACCTCGCCGGTGAGGTGTTCCTCCAAGTCGTCCGAGACCTGCCTCGGTTCCAGGGCGGGGAGCGGGAGTTCCGTGCCTGGGTGTTCGTGATCGCGCACCACCGTCTGCTCGACGAGAGTCGCCGCAGCGCGCGCAGGCCCGTCGACTTGGAGCCCGACGGCCCGGTCGTCGCGAGCGCCCCGGATGACCTCGAGACGCAGGTGATCGAGTCGGCGGCGGCGGATGGCGTGCGGCGGATCATCGACCAACTGCCGTCCGACCAGCGGGACGTCCTGCTGCTGCGCGTGTTCGGCGATCTCACGATCGAGGAGGTGAGCCGGGCTGTCGGCAAGAGTCAGGGCGCGGTCAAGGCGCTTCAGCGTCGCGGCGCGGCATCGATCAAGCGCACACTTGCGCAGGAGGGCGTACCCCTTTGACTGGGTTCGGCGCTAACGAAGACGACATGGGATTCTTCTCGAAGATCAGCGAGCGTGAGCTCGACGGCGTCCTGGCCGGCAAGGCCTCTCGCGGTGAGCTCGAGGACGTCGCCACGTTCTTTCGGGAGCTGCGGAACGAATTCGAGGAGCCGGTCCCAACCGAGATCGAGTCCCAGCACCTGGCCGCCATCTTCAACGAGGTGCATCACCTTCAGCCCTCGATGTCGGAGCCGCAGGCCCCGGCGCTCCGCGGCGCGCGGACGTTGCCGAATCCGTTTCGGTGGCTCGCCGCACGTGCGCCGATTGCCGCTGTCGGACTCGCGGCATTCGCCGCCTTCGGTGGCGCCGCTTACGCGGGTGTGTTGCCGGGGCCCGTCCAGGCAAAGGTCGCCGACATCGCCCATCACGTGGGCGTCTCACTGCCCGACAAGCGCCACCACTCGAAGCCGCTCGGAGGCAGTGAACATCGCATTCAGCACACCAGCACCCTGGATCAGCCCGCTGGCCACGGCCCGGTGAACGGAGCTCAAGGGAGCACGCCGAGCAGCAATCAGGACGGCGGCGATCAGGGGAGCTCTCAGAGCAATGATGAGAACGGCGGCGCTCAGGGGAGCACGCACAGCAACGATCAGAACGACGGAGCTCAGCGGAGCGAAACCACCACGGGAAGCGCCGAGCCAAGCAATGCCGGCTCCCAGGGAACGGACAGTCCGGGCAGCGGGACACATCAGGACGACCTCACCCCGCAGGGCGAAACCCAGGGCGCCCAGACAAAGGCCGATCAGGGGCAGCAGACGACCACCGTCCGGATGATCGTCCCGGCGCAGCCGGGAACCAATGACACCCAGGACGGGCAGTCGCAGCCGAGTGCGGACACGGGATCCGGCAGTGATCAACAGGGAAGTGGGAGCGGCAACTAGCGTGTCACGGCGGCACGAGGCTCACGCCAGCCTGAGCGGCTAGACAGCGGAATCGAGCAACTCGGCGTGCTCGCTCTCGGGCGGGGTGCCATAGACATAGACGAGGAGATCCTCGTTGCCGTGGTTCACGGTCTGCAGCGGCGTGCGCGGGTCAACGTGGATCAACCCGCCCGGCCCGACGTCCTGGCGCTCTGGCGGATCACCGAGGTACATCGTCAGCGTTCCTGCGAGCACGACGAAGGTCTCCTCCTGGAACGGATGCCGGTGGCGGCGTCCCTTGGCGCCCGGCTCGTAGCGCCAGACGTTCGCCCGCGTGTGCGCGAAGCCTGAACGTTCGCTCAGTTCGGCAACGTGCCGTGCCGGTTCGTGGGGACGCGTGATCCACTCGAAGTCGTCCGGACGGATCGCGCGAAAGCCCATCCCCGCAGCGTAGAGCCTCGACGTCGCGGTCCCGGACAGGGGCGCCTCGGTAGTGTCCCCGAGAGATGGCAACGGTCGTCGTCCCTTTCCGCAGCACCGATCCGATGCGCCGGCTCTCGACGGTCGTCGAGGCAGATCGCGTCCGGCTCGCGCACGCGATGCTCGACGACGTGCTGGCAGCGGCGCAGCCGCTCGGCGAGGTTCTCGTGGTCTCGGCCAAGGCGCCGAAGCTGCCCGACGGCGCCCGGCACGTGCCCGATCCGCGCCATGGTCAGGGCGCCGCGGTGCGTGCGGCCCTCGACGCGGCCGTCGCAGCTGGGCTGCCCGCGCCCTACGTCGTCGTCAACGCCGACGTGCCGTGTGTGACGACGCGCGATCTGCTCGCGCTCGTGGGTGCTCTCCCGGAGCACGGGCTGGCGCTCGCGGCGGCAATGGACGGGACGACGAACGCGCTCGCCTTCTCCGACGACGGGCTGTTCGAGCCGGTCTACGGGCCTGGCAGCGCCGAGCGGTTCGCGGCACTCGCGCCGTCGATCCGGATCGATGCGCCGAATCTCGTGGATGACGTGGACACGCCAGGCGATCTGGCGCGGCTCGCTGAGCGGCTCGGCCCACACACCCGGCGTGTGCTGGCTTCGCTGCACCTCGAGTCCGCCGCGTGAACGTCGCGGTCCTCTCGGGCGGCGTCGGGGGCGCGCGGTTCTTGCGCGGCGTCATCGGTGTCGTCGAACCAGGCAACGTTTCCATCGTAGGCAACGTCGCGGACGACATCGAGGTGCTGGGCCTCCGGGTCTCGCCCGATCTGGACAGTGTCCTCTACACCCTCACCGGCCTGGCCGATGAAGAGCGCGGCTGGGGTCGTGCGGGTGAGACGTGGCAGGCGCTCGACACCGTCGCCGAATTGGGCGGCGAGTCCTGGTTCAGGCTCGGCGACCGAGACATCGGGCTGCACCTCGTGCGGACGGAGCTCCTGCGGCAGGGCGTGCCGCTTTCGGAGGCGACGGAGCGCATCACGCATGCGCTCGGTCTCGAGGCGCTGCTCCTGCCGGCGACCGACGATCCGCTCCGGACGTTCATCGAGACACCCGAGGGAACGTTTCCGTTCCAGACCTGGTTCGTCGCGCGCGGCCACCGTGACGAGGTCGACGCGGTGCACTACGCAGGCTCACCCGAAGCAAAGCCTGCGCCGGGCGTGCTCGAGGCGCTCGCTGGAGCCGACGTGATCCTGATCGCTCCGAGCAACCCGTATGTCTCGATCGCGCCGATTCTCGCCGTCGCGGAGATTCGCGCCGCGCTCGAGCAGCGCACCGTTCCGTGCGTCGCGGTCAGCCCGCTGATCGGCGGCCACGCCGTCAAAGGCCCTGCCGACCGGATGCTGCAGCGGCTCGCGGGCGGGACGACGCCCGCACACGTTGCGTCGTGTTACGCCGGGCTGATCGACGCACTCGTGTTCGACGCCGCGGATGCGCCGGCCGACCTCGGGCCGGATGTGCGCGGCGTTGCGACGGACACGCTGATGACCGATCCTGAAGCGGCGCGCCGGCTTGCCGCCGCAGCGCTCGACGCCGCAGGGACGCACGCGTGAGAATCGCCATCCTCGGCGGCACGGGCAGCTTCGGTCACGCGCTCGCACACCGCCTCGCGGCGCTCGGCGAAGACGAGATCGTGATCGGCTCACGTGACGCAACGCGCGCGCAGGAAGCAGCGACAGCGATCGGCGGCGCGCTCGTCTCCGGAGCGACGAATGAAGACGCGGTGCGTGGCGCCGACATCGCGGTGCTCGCCGTGAAGGCAGACGGCGCGCTCGACGCGGCGCGCGACATCGCGGCGGCACTCGGCAGCACCCCGCTCCTGTGCGTGGCCAGCGCGATCCAGGTGCAGAAAGGCGTCGGTGCGTTGCCGGATCCCGACGCGTTGAGCCTCGCGGAGCGTGTGCAGCAGGTCGTGCAGGCGCCGGTGACGGCGGGGCTGCACTCGATCGCCGCCGCGAACCTCGACGAGGCGCCGCCGGAGGAAGACGCGCTGATCTGCGGCGACGATCCGGACGCGAAGGAACTGACGCTGCAGCTCGTCAGCAAGCTCGTCGCGGGGCGCGCGCTCGATGCAGGGCCGCTCGCGAGCGCGCGAGCGCTCGAAGGGCTGACAGCAGTGATCGTCAATCTGAATCGCCGCTACAAGGCTCACGCCGGCGTGCGCATCACCGGGCTCGAATGATCTCGATCATCCCCGTGCACGGCCTGCCGGAGATCCGCGAGGGCGACGATCTCGCTGCGCTCGTCGTCGAACTCACGCAGTCAAAGGACACGGAGCTCCAGGACCGCGATGTACTGGTGCTCGCGCAGAAGGGCATCTCGAAGGCGGAGGGCCGCATCGTCCACCTCGACGGGATCGAGGCCTCCGAGACGGCAGTG
>JANMWB010000028.1:0-2369 GCA_031393705.1 Thermoleophilia bacterium
CCCCAGAAGATCAGCGCGTGCATCACGCCCGGCACGAGCCGCTGGAAGAGCTTCTTCTGTCCGAGCACGATCACGGCCTCGTTCTTGACGCGGCCCGGCAGGTCGTCGAAGCGCTGGGTCGGCTTCGCCGCGCGGACGAGCCGCGTCAGGAAGAGCGCGCGCCGCGTGAAGAGCCACCCCGCGATCGCGAGCGCGGCGGCCAGCGCAACGGCGCCTACAAACGTGGCTATGTCCCTCGAACCTTCCTGAGCTCGGCGGTGATCGCCGGAACGATCTCGTGCAGGTTCCCGATCACCGCATAGTCGGCGTGATTGAAGATCGTCGCCTCGGGATCATCGTTGATCGCGAGCAGCGTCTTCGCGCCCTTGCAGCCGGCGATGTGCTGGGTCGCACCGCTGATCCCGCACGCGATGTAGAGATCGGGCGAGACCTTCGTGCCGGTCTGGCCGACCTGGTCGGTGTGCGGCCTCCACCCCGCGCTCGTGACGACGCGCGAGCAGCCGACCGCGCCGTCGAGCAGCGCTGCGAGTTCCTCGAGGATCGCGAAGCCCTCGCTCGACCCGACGCCGCGGCCGCCGGAGACGACGACCTTCGCGTCGGCGAGCGAAACGCCGCCCGTGCTCGCGCTGACCGTCTCGATCACCTGCACGGCGCCGCTGACGTCCGGGTGGAGCGTCTCCGCGGCCGGTGCCTCGCTCGGAGCAAACGCGAACGGCGCCGCCGTGAGCAGCCGACGCTCCGCATGGATTCGCGCCTCTTCGAGCAACGTGCCGCCCCAGCGCTGGCGCGTCACCTCGTCGCCGCGCACCTCGGTCACGTTCGCCGCCATCGGCAGGTCGAGTTGCGCCGCGACGTGCGCGAGAACCTCGTTACCGCGATCGGAGCCGGGCGCGACGATGTCGTCCGCGCCCGCAGCTTCGATCAGCGCCACAGCCCACGCCCTCGGCGCATACGGCCCATCGATCGTCACCGCACGCACGTCGCCGAGCGACTGCGCGAAGGTGACCGCCTGCAGCGAGAGCTCGTCGGTTCCTTCGAGGAACACGAGCGCGCTCACGCGACGCCCAGTCTTTGCATCACTTCGACGACCGCAGGAGCGGCGTCAGGCCCGTGACCGAGGATCTCCGCCTGCTTGCCCTGTCCTTCCGGCACGACAAGCCGCAGCTTCTCGAGCTTCGACGCGGGGCGCTCGACCGGCTTCGCATCGATCGGCTTCCGGTTCGCGCGCAGTTTCGCCGGCACCGACGGATAGCGCGGCAGGTTGAGGCCTTCCTTCACCGTCACGATCGCGGGCAGTGGCACGTCGTAGACGTCCATGCCGGTCGCGACCTCCTGCTCGAAGTGCGCTCGGCCGTCGGCAAGCGTGATGCCCTTGACGCCGGTGACGATCGGCAGGCCGAGCGCATACGAGACTCGGATGCCAACCTGGTAGTTCCCCGCGTCCGCCGACTCGTTGCCGAACACGATCAAATCGAAGGGCTCTTCACTGCGAATCGCATCCACCAGAGCAGAGGCCGTCGCCTGCGCATCCCACTCCTCCTCTGACACGAGATGGATCGCACGGTCGGCGCCGAGCGCCATGCACTCGCGCAGCTGCGCTTCCGCCTCCGCCGGGCCGAGCGTCAGAACGACAACCTCTCCGCCTTGCGCTTCGACGATGCGCACCGCTTCCTCGACGCCGCACTCCTCGTGCGGCGAGATCGTGAAGCCGAGGTGCCGCGTCTGGATCGACTGCTGTTCGTCGGTCAGCACCATCTTCCCGCCCGTGATCGGAACGCGCTTCACGGCCACGAGAATCTTCACGATTTGACTCGCGAGTTGTCGGGGTCGAAGACCGGCGTCGAGTCGTTCGTCGCAACGGATACCGGGTACTGCTCGCCGAGGTACTCGACGAGCAGTTCCTCGCCGACGTTCGCTCTCTCCGGCGGGAGGTAGCTCATCAGGATGTGCTTGCCGATCGACGGGCCTGCACCCGCGCTCGTCACGTACGAGCGGCGCCCGTGCGCGTCGAGCAGCGGCTCGCCCTGCTTCGAGAGCACCGGCTCGCGACCGAGCATGTAACGCTTCGTTCCGTCTTTCGACGTGTGGTCGTCGACGGTCAGTGTGCAGAGCACGGCGACCGGGTCCTGCTCGCGGTGCTTGACGTGTGCGGCCTTGCCGATGAAGTCGGGCGTTTTGACCTTGCCCCACGCCATGCCGGCCTCGACCACGTCGTAGTCGGCGTCGAGCTCGGCGCCGAACGCGCGGTAACACTTCTCGAGGCGGCCGGTCGTGCCGTAGACGCCGATGCCGGCGGGCACGACGCCGTGCGGCTCACCCGCTTCCCAGACGAGATCCCACAGCTTCGCGCCCTGCTCCATCGGGACGTA
>JANMWB010000041.1:0-29302 GCA_031393705.1 Thermoleophilia bacterium
GTCGTGAAGGGCGCGGAGGAGGTCGGGGAGCAGGCGGCGGCGGCGCTCGATGCAGCCGGTCTGGACGTCCTCCTGGACGACCGCGACCAGCGTCCGGGCGAGAAGTTCGCCGACGCCGACCTGATCGGGATCCCGATCCGCATCACTGCTGGGAAGAAGAGCCTCGAAGACGGCGCGGTGGACGTAAAGGATCGCGCCACGGGAGCCGAGCGGCGTGTCAATGTGGCCGACCTGGGCAAGGAGGTCGGGTGATGGCAAAGCGGCGGCGCTACGCAACCGAGTCGTTCGGCCCGGCGGTCGAGCGGCTGATGAACGAGACAGGTGTCACCTACCGGGCGCTGGCCGCGAAGACCGGCCTCTCGGCGGGCTACCTCAACCATCTCGTGCACGGGAACCGGCCCGTGCCTTCGAACGACGTCGTCGAGACCCTGGCGGGCGCGCTGGACGTCGAGCCCGAGTATTTTCGCGAATACCGGCTCCGGGTGATCACCGAAAAGCTCGAAGCCATGCCGGATCTCGTTGACCGCCTCTATAAGCGTTTGAACGGCTAACCACCTCGCTCAAAATGCGTCTTAGGTAGGGGTCGGTGGGGTCCCGGCAAGCGACCACTGGGGGGTTAGGGGCCCCACCGAACCGTTCTTTGCTCTGTCCCAGATCTCTAGCCTGATGCCATGGAGATCGGCGTCTACACCTTTGCCGAACTGAACGGCCAGGACGCGGCGGGACGCATGCACGACCTGCTCGAGGAGGTCGCGCTTGCGGAGCAGGTGGGCCTCGACGTCTTCGGGATCGGGGAGCACCATCGCCCGGACTTCATCGTCTCGGCGCCCGCGGTCGTGCTCGCCGCTGCGGCTGCGATCACGAAGCGGATCCGGCTGACGAGTGCGGTCACCGTGCTGAGCTCAGATGATCCCGTGCGCGTGTTCCAGGAGTTTGCGGAGGTCGACCTGATCTCGAACGGCCGGGCGGAGATCATGGCCGGCCGCGGCTCCTTCATCGAGTCGTTCCCGCTCTTCGGCTACGACCTCGACGACTACGACGCCCTCTTCGAGGAGAAGCTCGAGTTGCTGCTTGCGATCCGCGACTCCGTGCACGTCACCTGGTCGGGCAAGCACCGCGCGTCGCTCGAAGAGCTCGGCATTTATCCCCGTCCGGTACAGGACCCGTTGCCCGTGTGGCTCGCGGTGGGTGGCTCTCCGGCCTCGGCGGTGCGTGCCGGCACGCTTGGCCTGCCGATGGCGCTCGCGATCATCGGCGGCCAGCCGGAGCGGTTCACGCCGTTCGTCGACCTCTTCCGCAGTTCCGCCAAAGAGGCGGGACACCAGGGACTGCCGATGAGCATCAACTCGCATGCGTACGTCGCCGACACGTCCGAGCGCGCGGCCGACGAGTTCTTCCCGGGGTACGCGACGATGATGAACCGCATCGGCCGCGAGCGAGGGTGGGCGCCCATGGAACGGCAGAGCTTCGACGCCCTGCGAACGTTGCGCGGCGCGCTCGTCGTCGGGAGTGCCGATGAAGTGGTGGAGAAGATCCTCTACCAGCACCGGCTATTCGGGCACCAGCGGTTCATGGCGCAGATGAGTGTGGGCACGATGCCGCACGCTCAGGTGATGCGCTCGATCGAGCTGCTCGGAACCGAAGTCGCACCGGTCGTGCGCAAGGAGCTGGCGGGCTCCACGCAGAACATTCCTGTGTGATCGGAACACTCAACGAGGGAGCGCTGCACGCGCAGCTGAAGGAGTGGTACCGCCGGCCGGGCGATCTGCTCGAGCAGAAGGTCGGCGGCTACGTGATCGACCTCGTGCGCGACGGATTGCTCGTCGAGTTCCAGACAGGCGGCTTCGCACCGTTGCGCAAGAAGCTCGATGCGCTCGCGCAGGAGCACCGCGTCCGCCTCGTCGCACCGGTCGCGGTCAACCGCCGGATTGTCCGCCTCTCCGACGATGGGGAGATCCTGTCGTCGCGCCGCTCGCCGCGGCACGGCTGTGTGCACGACGTCTTCGACCGTCTGGTGAGCATTCCAGCGCTCGTCGCGCACCCGAACTTCGAGCTCGAGATCCTCCTCACCGATCAGGACGAGCTGCGGATGTTCCAGCCCGGCCGCGCGTACCGCCGCCGCGGTTGGGTCGTCCAGGGGCGGTCACTCGTGAGCGTGGAGCAGTCGGTGTTGATCTCCGGCCCGGCCGAGGTCGCGCAGTTGTTGCCGAAACTCGAGGCGACGTTCGGCACGGCCGAGCTCGCTGCAGCGAGCTCCATCAGCCGCCGTCTCGCACAGCGCATGGCGTATTGCTTGCGCGCACTGGACGTGATCGTGCCCGTCGGCAAGCGTGGCGGTGCGGTGCTCTACGCGCGCTCTAACGACCGCCGAACTGGTAGTTCGGCCACGGGTACAGCGCCAGGTGGAAGAGCAGCACCACGAGCAGCGCGACGACAAGAGCGGCAACCCAACCTGCGCGGGTGCGGAGGAACGCAAGAGTCGCGAACAGCGTTGGAATCGCGAGCACGCGGTTCCACCAGTACGCAAGGGCGCTCGGCACAACGACTCCGGTGATCGTCAGCGTGATGTAGATCGCATAGCCCAGCTCGTTCTTGCTCGCACCGAGCACCGACGCGATGACGCCGGCGACGACGCCCGCCGCTGCGACGAACGCGATGTACCACTCGCTCCACGCAACGTTGATCGACCTGGACGGGTGACGCACCGCGCGCCCGGCTTTCTTCTTCGCCGCGGGGTAGGTGAGCGTGTGAACCGTCACGACGACGATCAGCCCGACGACGACGAGCGCGATCCAGTGGTGGTGCCGCTCGAGGTCCTTGCCGACAAGGTTCGAGATGGTCGGCCACGGGATGTCCGCCTTGAGCGTCTTCGAGAAGGCCGCAAGCACCTCCGGCACACCGATGAACAGCGCGACCAGCCCCCAGAACACGTAGCCGTTGCGCTCGTCATGTTCGCCGACTTCGTCGCCGACGAAGTCCTGCGTGATCGGGGTCTGATCGGGGGTCGCTGCGATCATCGGATGCGAATCTTCACCGCGTAGCTCGCGCTTCCCGATGATCCTTTCAACGAAAACGTCGCGACGCCGGGCTCGCTAGGTCGCCACGTGATCACCTGCGCAGGAGCGACAGCGGTTGTCGTTGTCTTCGCGCCGAGCAGGGTGATCGACAGCTTCGTCGGCCGAAACCCGAAATGAACGCGAATGCTCGCGCCACGCGCCAGTCGGATTGTCGGAACGTCGGGGCGGGAAGCGGGCGGCAGATAGTCCGCGCACGTCGTTTTCCAGCAGTAGCCCGAGTATGCGATCCAGGCCGACCTCGCGGTGGTCTCGGCCCAGGCAGGAGGCGGGCCTGCCGCCGTTGCGGGTTTCGGCGCGGGCAGCGCGGGGCGACCGGCCCAGGCGAGCGCTACGGGAATGCACACCCCAGCGACCGCGGTGATGGCAATGATCGAACGGACACGCATCTGCACCTCCAGGAGTCGAACCGTAGCCGTCGGTCAGGGGAAGAAGGAGTGGCCGGCTTCGAGGCCGGCCACTCCTTCCGAACCGACTGTCCTAGAGCTCGACCGCCCAGAGGATGTATGTGACCTGGGTGATCCCGTTCGGCAGGTGCTCGACGTACACCGACTCGCCGCGGTTCGCCCACCACGGCACGTTCTCGGTCGCCGGCAGCCCGTTGACGGTCGCGCCGATCGTCGTCGACGAATCGAGGTGTCCCGTCCCCGTGCACGAGTGCGTGTGGCCGCCGGTCGTGCTCGTCAGGGTCCTTCCAGCCGAGCTTGGGTCGTAGATGCAGAGCAGCTGGTCGTAGTCGCCCTGGTTCGGGGTCGTGCCGGCAGTCGAACCTGCGTCAGCTCCGGTGTTCGAGAAGTAGTCCATGCATGTCGCGAACGAGGCGCCCGACGTGTCCTGGTGGTCGAGTCCCCACGTGTGGCCAACCTCCTGGCACACCACGTGCTGCTTCTCGTTCGGATTGTTGTAGGTCGACGTGTTGAAGTACGTGTCGTTCACCTTGACGGTGCCCTGAGCGATGTGCCCGCCCGAGAGCGAGATCGACGCCAGCCCGAGCCAGCCGTTGTTGCCGAAGGTGCCGTTGCACACCTCGACCCGGCCCGACGTCGCCCTGCAGCGCTTGGTCGACTGCCCAGGAACGACGGTGTTCTTCGCGACTGTCGATTGGTTCCAATCGCTCGATGCCTTGCTGAGATACATCGACCAGCCGTTCGTGAGGTTGTCGCCAACCTTGATCGTGAACGGGTTCGACGTGCGTGCCCAGTGATACGTGCTCCAGGAATGACTTGCGGATGCAGTTCCGGCGCCCAGCGCCAGCATGACCGCAGCGAGTGCTGCGGCAGAAAGATTCCTTTTCACGGTGCTCCCCCGATTTCGGTCGAATGGCAGATGACCGCAGCTAGCCGAATATGACAGGCGGGTTCAACCTGTCAAGGGTCGACGGGTCCGAGAGTGGGCCGGACGAGGTCGGGGTTGTTGGGAACCGCTGATACCGTGCGGGTCGTCGCGGGGCGTGGCGCAGCCTGGTTAGCGCGCTAGTCTGGGGGACTAGAGGTCCCGAGTTCGAATCTCGGCGCCCCGACTCTGTAGCAGCAACGAAAAGCGGCCCTCGCGCATCTCATTGCGAAGGCCGCTTTTCCATTCCATCCACCGCTGGTCTACCTCGCGTCCGAGAGTGGATCGAAAGACGGGTGTCGCTCGAACGCCATCGACCTTCAGGTGCCTCAGCCCCTAGTAGCCGCACCTGCAAGAAACAGACCACCGAAGTGAGGCGTTTGTTGCGAGCAGCCGACGCCACTCGCGCCAGTGTGCGTTTACCTCTGAACGACGCCGTGAACGTCGACGTACTCGGCACCGCGAGTGTGATCGCTATGCGGAGCCCGACATGTTTCAGCCGGGCCCCGCGCAACTCGAACAACGAGAGTGTTAGCCGACGCTGATCTGGCCGCGAATCTCGCCAGCCGGGTTCTTCGCCGTGTGAACGTTGACATAGAGAAGGTGGCTCTTGATCGCTGTCTTCATCGCGGTCGTGACGGGAGTCGAACCGCTGACACCGCTCTTACAGGCAGGCGTCGTGCCGCAAAGCGGGACAAGCACATTTCCGGCCTTGCCTTTGGCCCCCATGTGAATGTGGGCCCCTGTCGCCGCACCGGTGAGGTCCGCATAGGTCAGCTTCCACTTCAACGTGTTGCCGCTGACGGTCGCCTTGAACAAGCCATGGGCGTTCGCGTTCTTGACGACCTGCTTCGGAATCTCCTGACCGGACGAAAGCGCAGCAGTCCATGTCGTGGTCTTGGTTGCCGCGCCGGAAAGGGCCGAGAGCGCCAGCGCGCAGACAGCGACACTGGCGAGCAACGAGATGAACCTTTTCATGTATTTCTCCCTTGCTTGAGATGGGCGGACGGAAAAGCTGCCGCCACTAGTACGCGCCGACCCTCAGATCGGATCGGCCGACACGTTTCGCTCAACTGTCCCGCCGCGACGAACCCAGGGAGACCCAAGGTGGTCGAGTTGCTCGCCCGTCCGGATGACCGCGGCGCGAGTCGATGCGTTCGCGGGATCGTGATCCTCAGCGCGGGGTTCGCCGCGAGCAGCTCGTCGTCGACAGCATCTTTCGCAATGGGACGAGCACGTTCCTGATGGTTTTTGTGCGCTTTACGCCGGGGGTCTGCGGATTCCCGTCTACCTGACCGGGGCCGTAGTGGTGGGCGCCTACAGTCGCGGCGGCCTCGCTCGTGGCGACGCAGCCGCGTGGCGTGCCGCCCTCCGCGTGTTTGAAGTGTCCTACGGCAAGCCGGCGGAAACCGTCGAGGTCGACCCTGCCACGATCGACCCCTGCTCGTTGCCGAAATGACGCAGGCCGAGCGCGGCGTGCTCATGGCGCAGATCCTCGAGCAGCATCCGCGGCTTATCGAGTTGGTGCCGGAGCGGTTGCGCGACGACACGACGTAGAACCCCTCCCCCTGCCGGACGGTCGATGTAGCCGGGACTCCTAGCCGGGGCGAGGTCTTGACACTCCGACGGGGCCCGGAGACACTCGCGGTGACGACCTATTTTCTACGGGGGCAACGGGGGTATCGAGATGCGGTTTATTCGAGCTAGGACGAGAAAACAGCGCTGGGTTCTCGCGTCGGTGGTGTCCGGTTCGGCCGGCATCAGCGTCGCGCTCATCGCCGTTGCGTTCGCGCTGCCCGCCGCCGCGCAGACGCACGAGCGCGGCTCCGCATCGCTTCACAAGGGAAGGGCACTGAAAGCGATCGCTCGCGCGATCGCGGCGGAGCGGACGGCTGTTCGGCATGTCCCTGACGGAGCCGACCTGACCCCAGCGTTGGAAGAAGCGATCGTCGAGAAGTACATCCTCCCTTCAGAAAAGGATCTCGAGCAAGCGGCTGCGGAAGTTCGCTCAGCGATCACACACGGAGAGTTCGTCGACGAGCCCAGCTCCACCGCGCACGACATCACCTTTGACATCGAAGATGCGCTCAACCTCGACCGGTTCGTCCAGCGGCTCAAGTACAAGGGGAAGTCCGGCCTGGAGTTGGCGACCGTGAGGAGGAACCTCGAGCACGCGCTCGCGTACAAGGGAGAGGCACTGGATCGGATTGAATCGACGGTGTCAAAGACTCCGCCGCCGCCGCCGTCACCCGTTCCCGCCACGTTCACGATCGAGCTAGGCCATGTCTTCGGTGCGGGTCCCAGTTCGTCGACCGACTGCGAGACCGTCTCGGTGCACGAAACCGGAAGCAACGTGATCCCGACCGGCACGCTCAACCTGACCGGGCCGGGCGGCTTCAACGCGACGAACACGCTCACGTTCACTCAGAGCGGCACCGGGACATTCGCCGCGCCGAGCACCTTCCTGTTCACCGCGTTCGGGACGTATTCGGAGAACGCCAGCATCACGGTCGCGGGAACCACGATGCAGCAGATGGGGACGTTCACGCTCGATGCGTCGAACGACAAGACAACGCCCGGCTGCCCCGTTCCGTGACCTGCGGCGCGAAGGCGACGATGAAGGGCACCGGCACGGATTGCTGCCGCGGCGGAGGCGGCAGACGCGTGCGTTGAAGTTGGCCCTTGGTAACTAGATAAGGCTCCCGCGCGTCCGGCACGGCCCCAACCCGAACGCAAGGGAGGGGACGCGCCGGCGAGAGAGGCGGAAGCGTCCGTCCGCAGCGGAGGTTTGACCGCCCCGCCGGCGTATCAGTGATTCGTCACTGATCTATCACCCATCTACCAGGACGCACGCGCACACAGTGAAACAGAGCGGCCGTCAACGCACGACAAACCGCACATTCGCAGCAACCATGCGACGCAGTGGTAGAGGAGGGGAGAGGGCGACAAGAACGAGGCAACCTGGGGGACTAAAGGTCCCGAGTTCGAATCTCGGCGCCCCGACTCTGGAGCAGCAACGAAAGGCGGCCTTCGCGGATGCACCGTGAGGACCGCCGTTCAGCCCTTGCCGAGGATGTGCGCGACGATCATTCGCTCGCGAAGGCGGAGGTGAAGCACGAGAGAAAGCAGCGCTCCGTTGTAGGTGGGATTGACGGTGCCCGTGCTGCGGACAACCGGTGACTCCAGGAGCCCGTCAAGTGTGTTGAACGGACGATTCAAGTAGTCGGCGACGCGGTGCAACGCAAATGTCGGCTTGACCGCGCCGTTTCGGTTGAAGAGGTAGTAGACCCAGGTCATCGCGTAGGCAAAGTTCGTCCATTCCTTTCCGGCTGATGCGTCGGCCACATACGCCGCGATCTGCGTGTTGATCGCCTCGCTCTCCACCTGCCACCGCACGAAGGAAGCATCGAATTTCGGCCTCGCTGCCGGATTCGCGTAGGCCTGCGCTTGAGCCGCGCCGGCGAACTCCCCAACCGCGTTGCTGATCCGCTCGACGAGGGCGCTTCGCGTGTCGAGCGCCTCCTTGTGGTCTTGCCACTTGGTCGTGAGGTATGGGCCGAGAACGAAGCCCGCGAGAGCAGTGGCGACTATGAGACTCAGTTTTCGAAACCAATCCCAGAAGACGTGACGTTCCAGGACCCACGTCATGTCACGTTGTCGTCGCCCCGGCCGGAGTGGGCGCGAGCGTCGCATGAAACGTGTTCATGTACGCCGACAGTTCGAAGCCGTCGAGGAACTCCTTCGCCGCCTGGCGGCCGTTGGCGATCAGCAGCTCCTGCCGGGCGGGCGACAGATTGAACTCGGTCGTCGCGACGTCAGCGGCGTCGGCGGCGAGTGTGCGTACGCGCGTGGAGTGCGACACGAACCGGGTGTCCCACGCTTCCTGCGCCGTGTGGAAGATGTCGCTGCCGAACCGGACACCCCAAGGCGCCATCCGATGCAACCGGTTCATGCCACCGCCGAGGCCGCGGCCACCTTTGAGCGTGAAGCCGAAGGTCGGCCGGACCGGGGGGCGGCCCGTGACAGCCGGGTCGACGTCGAAGAGCCACACGGGGAAGTTCGACAGCGTCCCTCCATCGACGATCTGTGTCTTGTACCCGTCCTTGTGCTCGAGCTCGATCGGCTTGAAGAAGTACGGGATGCTCATACTCATACGTGCGGCGCGAGAGATCTTGAATTCGTCCGGATCGATCAGCGTCGACTTCTTCGGCGCCTTGTAGTTCACGAGATCGTCGGGCAGCACGAGCAGCGCACGCGTCGTCACGTCCACCGCGATGAGCTTCAACGACCACTCGGGTGCGCTGCCGTTCGTCACCGGCTTGCGTACGCTCCCGAACGTCGCGCCCTCGAGAACGTCGTCGAACCAGTGCTCGAAGGCCCGTCCGCGCGCCATGCCGTGGCTGTAGATCAGGTTCGTGATGCCCAAAAGCTTGTTGCGGAGTGGGAAGTCGGCGAACGACCCGAAGTTCGTCTTCTTCATGAGCTCGAGCATCTGGTCGGGCGTATGGCCGGTCGCGAGGTAACACGCGATGATCGCGCCTGCGCTCGCACCGGCAACGTTCTTCCACGTCGTCACCGGTTTCGTCGGATGCTCTGCGAATCCGCAGAGCGCGCCCGCGAGCGCCAGCCCTTTGACGCCGCCGCCACGGAAGACGCCGTCGGCCTCTGTGATCCATTCCGGTGCTTGAGTGGGCGTAGCCATGCAGCCTCCTTCAGGAGTCGAAGCCGCAGGCTTACACCGAGACACGCTACTGCGCGTCGGCGCGGCGCACAACCCAAACTGTCGTCTTCTTGACACAGGCCTTGAGACCTCGCCCGAATCGGCGTACCCTCGGACTAGTCACTGCGGCGTGATGACAACCGGAGGTTCGTGGAATGACCGAGTTGGCTCCGCCCCTAGCCGCGGCACCCGCCGAACAAGTCAGCGTTGAGAGCGAGCAGAGCACCGACACGCACGCGGTGTCGTTCAGCGAGCTCGTCTACGCGCATTTCAACTGGTGGCGCAACCGCGCCGACGCCACCGTCGACGAGTCCCTCGCGAAGCGATACGACACGGCGCGCCGTGCGTTCGAGCGACGGCACGGCGAGATCGTCAGCGCCTATTGGTGTTCCAACGTCGAGAGTGCAGTCGCACTCACCGAGAAACGGCGCTTCCGTGGTCTCTTGAGCCCGACGTGGGGCTTCCACCGCGAAAGCGACTGGGCCACACAGAGCTCACCGGGAGTTGCAGCCGCACTGCATCGTTGCGACCAGCTCGCGGTCCGCGCGAACACCGTTCTCAGCGGGGTGCGGCAACGGATCTGTATGCAGCTCGTCGTTGCCTCAGCGTCGCATCTACTGAGCCTGGTCGACGACCGCGCCAAGCGCAGCGACGAGAACGCCACAGCGACGGCGGTGAAACAGGAACGCGCGGCGCTCGATGACGCCGAGGCCTACTACCGGGATGCGGCGAACGGTCAGGCGCAGATGGTCTATTTCGGTGGGATGGCGACCGTTGCGATCCTGCTCTCGATCGTCGCAGCGATCTGGCTCGGGATCTCATGGGCAACACCGGTCGCAGCGCTGATCGCAGGCGCCATCGGAGCGGTGGTGAGCGTCATCCAACGGATCAACAACGGGAAGTTCACGCTCGAGTACGACATCGGCGGTCCGTACGCCTTCTTCCTCGGAGGGCTCCGTCCATTGATCGGAGGCACCTTCGCGATGGCGATCTCCTTCGCGTTCACCGGTGGGCTTCTGCATCTTCCGGTTGCAGCGAACGAGAGCACCGACAGTCGCCGGCTCGCGCTGCTCGTCCTCGGTTTCCTGGCCGGTTTCAGCGAACGTTGGGCACAAGACACGCTCACCTCGCTGCTTCCCGACGCGCACGAAGCACCACCGCCGGCACCTGCCGAGCCGGAAACGCCGGTCGCATCCGAGGCGTCGCCGATGGCAGCGACGACGCCGGTTGCGCCCGAGCCGTCACCGCTGGCAACCGCCACGCCGGTCGGATCAGTCCTCCCGCAAGACAACGTCACATGAAAGGGGAACAACCGTGCTACTGAGAGAGAAGCTGGTTCAGAACGAGCTCGCAGCGACGAAGCTCGGTATCCGCGAGGTCGGCGCGAACAACCACGGCCCCTGGGTGAAGAAGTTCCTCGGTGCAGTGGGCCTCCCGGAGGGCTACGCCTGGTGCGACGCGTTCCAGTCGTTCGAGATGGAAGGTGTCGCCGGCCACAAGCTGTCGATCGAGTCGGCGTCCGTCGCACAGACCTACGCGACCGGCAAGAGCCTCGGCTGGGCGGTGAGCAAACCTGCTCGAGGCGACCTCGTCTGTTACGACTTCGACGGCGACGGTCAGTTCGACGACCACATCGGTCTCGTTTTGAAGGTGCTGTCCGTCGGGCCGATGCTGACGTTGCAGACCATCGAGGGAAACACCAGTTCCGGCGTGACCGGATCGCAAGGAGACGGTGACGGCGTCTTTGTGCGGAGTCGCGTCGTCTCGTCGAAGTCGGTGGGATTCATCCGCATCCCCGGTGACGTCGCCGACCCCGTTGCGCCGAAGGTGCCCAAAGAAACAGCGCCGAAGGTGCCAACACAAACAGCGCCGAAGGAAGCGGACCCCGTCATCCAGGGCGAGTCGAAGAAGGATGCGCCGTTCAACAAGCCTGTGGCGGCCGATGAGACCGCGCCGGAGCTCGTGAGCGAGCACGGCCACGGTCAGTAGCGCGTCGAAAAACGCGCCGAAAAACTACGCCGGCTCGTGCGGGGGTGAGTCGACGCGCATGCTCGGGCCGGTGTAGCGCTCGAGCACTTCAATTCTGATCTCGCGCAGAAACGTCATCTCGTCCGCGGAGGGGATTTCGTGCGCCTCAACCTTGTTCAGGATGCGGTGCATCTCCGCGATCTCGTCGTCGCTGGGAGGTTTGCGTGGTGGGGATATCCGTGTCCTTTGGGTTCGACAGGCTCAAGGTCGATACCGAGGCGCCGGCCTCCAGGAGCGCGCAAGGTCACCCGCTTCGATGCTCGAATCGTACTCCCGGCAGCCGCAGGCGGATGCCCCCGAAAGGTGATTTTCTAGGCCGAGGCTGGTTTGCGCACGATCACGAACTCGTCGTGTGCTTCGAAGAGGTCTTCGAGATCGGTGTTGATGTGCGCCGGCTTGACCACATAGAGGTTGCGGTCTTCGTGCAGGCTTCTGACCGTCTCGGCGCTCACCTCGATCGCCTCCGTACACGAGGCGTCGGAGCACTCACAGAGGAAGTCCGGGTTTTCGAGCTTCAGAAGCGACTCGTTGATCTGACGGAAGACGTTCTCGACCGCCCGCCCGGGGGCGAAGCTGTTCCTCGGCAGGGTCGAGAGCAGTCCGAGGATGACTGCAGGCGTCTCCCGCGGCACGTCAATGACGCTCCGTGAGACCGCCTGCACCTTGAGGCCGTTGCTGCGGGCAGCGAGCCGGATCAGCTCGTACGCCTCGTCGGGCTTCAATGAGTAGCGCTCGGCGAGCATGCCCTTGGCCTGCTCGACCACGATCCTCGATGTGAGCGCGTGCTGAAGTTGCGCGACGCGTACGTCGACATCTGTCGTGGAAATACCGTCGCCATCCATACCGGCCGACCTCTCGAAGGATTGCGTGCAACACGTGCAACACGGCGAGAGGGAGCGGGCGGCTGCCGGACGAAGTTACGACCCTGCGGCTGCAGACTGACGCTCGGCGCGGTCGGGGCCAGAGTAGCGCGTCTTCGGAGGAATCTCTGGGTCGGTTCTCAGGAAACTAGTGACCGCGCGCCACTTGCGGCTGGGCCGGGTGGCGCGCGGGGATGTGCGAAGTGCGGTGGTTAGACGCGCCCGCGCCGTCCGCGGCCAAAGGCGCCAAGGAGGACGAGGACGATAACCACGATGAGGACGATCAACAGGATGCTCATGCGTGCATAACGTTCCTCAGCACGAATCAGGTGCGGCTACAACGATGCGATCGCTTCGTCGAGCAGCGGGTGCACGGACACCGCGACGTAGACCGTCCACGGATGAGGTGGGGTGCCCCCGGTGTAGACGACGACCCGCACACCGCGGGAATGGGCATACCACGCCTCCATCGCCGTGCCCTCATCGGGTCTCGTGAAGTCGGCCAGCACCGCGTCGCACGAGTCGATGTCCGCAAGGTCCCCGTCGACGATCTCGGTCTCGTGGCCCGCGGTGCCGCCGCGGAAGTCGCGGCGCATCGGGTCGACCGGCTCCCAGCCTGCGGCGACCGCGAGCGCCGACGCGCGAATGCGGTATTCGTCGGCGAAGGGCGGACCGGCGAGGTAGACGCGGGGCACCGGTCTAGAGTACGGGCATGGAACAGCAGTTCGTAGCGCTCGGGCACGCCGGCAGCGATGCCTACGCCGGCCTCGAAACGTTTCCGAATCCGGGCGTCGAGGTGGTCGAGCTGATCAGCGACGAGCTGACCGCTGTGTGCCCGATCACGAACCAGGCGGACTTCTATCAGGCGACGATCGAGTACCGGCCGCGTGAGCTGTGCCTCGAGTCGAAGTCGCTCAAGATCTACCTGTCACGCTTCCGCGACCAGGGAGCGTTCTGTGAGGCGCTCGCCGTTCAGATCCGCGACGAGGTCGCGACGGCGCTCGCGCTCGAGCCGAAGGACGTGCGCGTGTCGCTGCGCCAGAAGCCGCGCGGCGGGATTACGATCACCGCGTCGGTCTAAGCGGCGGCGGGACCGAGCTGGGCCAGGAGGGCCGAGATCGTTGCGTCCTGCTGGGCGATACGCTGGTCGCGGGCCGCGAGCTCGACGGTCATTGTCTCGAGGCGCTCGCGCAGCGCCGTCTCGACGACCGAGGAGCCCGCAAGCGCCGCGCTGCGTGCGTTCGTTTCGGCGTTCTTGCGGCCGCTCGTAGTGACGCGCAGGTCATCCCACTGCTCGGTGATCACACCCGCGAGCCCGACGCGGGTAATGAACCCGAGCTCGACGAGAACCTCGCCGAGCTTGGCGCCGCTCTCCCGTTGCGCTTCGAGCGCCTGGTCGAGCTGCGCAGTTGTGATGAGCCCACGCTCGACGATGATGTCGCCGAGCCGTCTTTTCGCCGCAGATTCCATGTTTTTGGGTATCGGCGGGCCGATGTGGGCGGGCATCCCTCTTTTTGTGGCCTCCGGTATGAGAATCGAATGAGCCGTTCGGCCCATTGTCCGTCAGGCCCGGCTGTTAGATGATCACGCAGACGACCCCCCGTCATGCGGCGACTCCTATCGAGCTTGATCCTCGCTCTGCTCTTGCCTGCCACCGCGCAGGCCGGTGTGCGCGTGTCGGCGTTTTACTACCCGTGGTACGGGACTTCGTCGCGTGACGGTGCCTTCCAGCACTGGTCGCAGCGGGGACACACGCCGCCGAACGACATCGCGTCCGCGTACTACCCGCTGCGCGGCCTCTACTCCTCGTCGGACACCCTCGTGACCGCGGAGCAGATGGATGAGATCCGCACAGCGGGGATCGACGAGATCGCCGTGTCGTGGTGGGGGCAGGGCTCGCCCGAGGACATTCGGCTGCCCGAGGTCGTTGCCGCGGCGCGTGCCGACGGTATCGCCGTCGCCGCACATCTCGAGCCGTACGCGGGGCGAACGGTTGCGAGCACGCTGGCCGATCTGGTGTACCTCCGCCGGTACGGCATCCGAACGTTCTACGTCTACCGGCCGCTCGATCTGCCGGTCGCCGACTGGGCGGCAAACAAGCCCGCGCTCCACGCCGACAGCACGACGCTCTTCGCACAAACCGCGCTCGTCGGCGCAGCAGCAGCAGCGGGCTTCGACGGGGTCTACACCTACGACATCGTCGTCTACAGCGGGGACAAGTTCGCGCGGCTCTGCGCGGAGGCACACGCGATGAAGCTGCTCTGTGCTCCCTCCGTCGGTCCGGGTTACGACGCGCGCCGCGGCAGTGGCGACCCGGTCGTGAAAGTGCGCCGCAACGGAGCGACGTACGACTCGATGTGGAAGATGGCGATCCAGGCCGGTGCGGACCGAGTAACGATCACGTCGTACAACGAGTGGCACGAGGGCACCCAGATCGAACCGGCTTCGTCGACCCCGACCCGGCGAGGTCGCTACCGCTACCTCAGCTACGAGGGCGCATGGGGCTTGCACGGCGCTGCCGCCGAGGACGCGTACCTGGCGCGGACGCGCTACTGGGCCGACGTGTTCCGCAACACGTCGCCCGTGCAGCTGAAGACCAAAGCGTCGTAGACAGCGCTCTCGCTGACGCCGCGAAGCTGCGGGTGGTCGAGATCGACCACCGCATCCGGCCACGACTCGATCCCGATCGACGCCGCGCCCTCGTCGGAACCGAACTCGAGCAGTGCGTCGAGGGAGATCACACCGCGCTTGCCTGTCTGCCGCCGGGCGATTCCCTCGAGCTCCCGCAGCTCTTCGAGCGGATCGATGCGCACGTTCGAATCCGACCCGATGCACATCCCGATTTCGCGATGGCACACGCGGGCGACCGGCAGAAACCCGTCGCCGAGATTCGCCTCGGTCGTCGGGCAGACACAGATGCGCGAGCCGGCATCGCTCAACAGGTCGAGCTCGTGGCCGTCGGCATGCGTCGCGTGCACGACAGTCGTACGCGGGCCGAGACAGCCTTGACGCGCCAGTAGCTCGATCGGCCGCAGCCCATGCTCGGCGAGGCACTCCTCGATTTCGCGCGGCTGTTCATCGGCATGCACATGCAGCGGCAAACCGTGGTCGAGCGCGTAGCGTCCCAGTTCGAGCAGCGCCTCAGCCGGGCACGCGCGCACGGAGTGGGGGGCTACGCCGACCCGGATGCCCTCGGTACGCAGTGCCTCGAGTTCGCGGAGGTATTCGCTCACCGACTCCTGGCGGAAGCGTGGAATCCCGCCGCGGAGATAGCACGCGTAGAGCAGCGTCAACTCGACGCCCGCCTCGGCGGCGGCCTCGGCCGCGGCGCGAGCCTCGTCGAAGCCGAGGTAATGGAACTCGCCGACCGCGGTGTAGCCGTTCGCCCGTAGCTCGCGATAGACCTCGGTGTACTCCCGTTTGATCTCCTCGACGGTCAGCGAGGCCGCCAGGGTAAGCATCTCCTCACGCCACGCCCAGAAGTCGCCACCACGGTCCCGGCCGCGCAGAGCGCGCTGAAAGGCGTGGCAGTGGGCATCGACGAAGCCGGGAATCGGGAGCAGCGGCACGTCCGTATCCTTCCAGCGTGGCCGTGCGCACCGTCAGTCCTCTGCTCGCGCGGCTGCCGAACGCCCTGACGATCTTCCGCCTGGCGCTGATCCCGCCCTTTGCCGCCCTCATCCTCGCCTCCCAGGGGGGTAGAAGCTGGTGGGCCGGATCGTTCTTCCTGGTCGCCGGGATCACCGACCAGGTGGACGGCTTCCTCGCGCGGCGCTGGCACGTGGAGTCCCGCTTCGGCCAGTTCGCCGACCCGCTCGCCGACCGGCTGATGATCGGGACCGCTGTCGTGCTCGAGTGGCATGCCGGGCGTCTCCCATGGGCGGCGCTGGCGATCCCGCTACGCGACGTGTTGTTGCTCGCGGTGACGCCGACGATGCTCGCCCGCGGCTACCAGTTCGAGGTGAACCTGCTTGGGAAGGCTGCGACGTGGCTGCTCTTCCTCGGCGTGGGTTGCTCGACCGTCACCCGTCCGTCGACGGAGTGGCCGTTGTGGATCTTCTGGGCTGGCTTCGCTCTGGCAATCGCCTCGCTCGTGTTGTACGGACGCAAAGCACGGAAAGAGGTGCTGGCATGAGAGCTGTTGTGATGGCCGGGGGCGAGGGAACGCGCCTGCGCCCGTTGACGTCGAACCAGCCGAAGCCGATGGTCCCGATCGTCGGCAAGCCGTGCATGGAGCACATCATCGAGTTGCTGCGCGACCACGGCTTCGAGGACATCGTGATCACCGTCGCGTTCCTGCCGCAGGCGATCCGTTCGTACTTCGGCGACGGCGAGAACCTCGGCGTGAACATCGAGTATTCGGTCGAGGAGAGCCCACTCGGCACGGCCGGCTCCGTGCGGCTTGCGAGCGACCGCCTCGATGAGACCTGCCTCGTGATCTCGGGCGACGCACTCTGCGACATCGACCTCTCGAAGATCGTCGAAGCGCATAAGGCGAAAGGTGCCGACGTCACGATCGGGCTCAAGTCGGTCGAGAACCCGCTCGAATTTGGGATCGTCGTGACCGACGAGGACGGACGCGTCGAGCGCTTCCTCGAGAAGCCGTCGTGGGGCCAGGTGTTCTCCGACACGATCAACACCGGCATCTACGTGCTCGAGCCGGAGGTGTTGCGCCACATTCCGACCGACCGCCCCTACGACTTTTCGAAGGAGCTGTTCCCGCTGCTGCTCGAGATGGGCCGGCCGATCTACGGCCACGTGTGCGAGGGCTATTGGCAGGACATCGGGAACCTCGATCAGTACCGGCAGGCGAACTTCGACGCGCTCGACGAGAAGGTGCGCCTGAACGTTCCCGGGCTGAAGATCCGCGGCGACGTCTGGATCGGCGAAGGGGTCGAGATCGACGACGTCGAGGGCGTGGAGGGGCCGGCGTTCATCGGCAACTACTGCACTGTCTCGCCGGAGTCGTCGGTCGGCCCGTACACGGTCCTTGGCCCCGCGACGACGCTGCGCGAACGGGCGCGCGTCTCTCGCTCGGTGATCGACGCGTCGTGTTACATCGGCCGTAGCGCCGTGATCGAAGGGGCGATCCTCGGCCGCAACTGCGATGTGCGCCCGCATGCGCGCGTGCATGAGGGCGTGACGATCGGCGACCAGGTGACGCTCGGCGACCAGTCTGCGGTCTTCCCCGGCGTGCGGATCTATCCGTACAAGGAGGTCGAGTACGGCGCGCAGATCCACGAGAGCCTGATCTGGGAGTCGCGCGCGACGACGCGGGTCTTTTCCCAGGACGGTGTCGTAGGCCTCGTCAACGTCGACCTGACGCCGGAGGTCGCGCTGCGGTTCGGTGCCGCGCTCGGTACATCGTTGAAGCGCGGCGCACGCGTCGTGGCGAGCCGCGAGAGCGCGCCCGCCTACCGGATGATCAAGCGTGCGCTCATCTCGGGTCTCAACTCGACCGGCGTGCAGGTCGCGGATCTCCGCACGCTGCCGGCACCGGTCGGCAAGCACCTGTTGAAGACGCAGGGCTACGACGCGGCGTTCCACGTCGGCGCGTCTACGACGGATCCCGAGGCGGTCCAGATCAGGCTCTTTGAGCGCCCCGGCGTGGCGCTCTCGGTCGCGATGCAGAAGGAGGTCGAGAAGCACTTTCTTCGCCAGGAGCTGCGTCGTGTGCCGTTCGGCGCCATCGGCTCGGTCGCCTACCCGGCGCGGGCGCGCGAGAGCTACGCGAGCGATCTGTTGGCCGACCTCGACGTCGAGGCGATCCGCGCGCGCGGGTTCCGCATCATCGTCGACTACGGGTATTCGGCCGGCAGCTATGTGTTGCCGCTCGTCCTCGGGCCGCTCGGAGTGGAGGCGATCACCGCGCACGCGTTCGAGTCCGACTCGGGGACAGCTCCGGTTCGCATCGCCGAGACCGTTGAGGGGGCGCGCCGCCTCGTGCCCGCGGTAGACGCAACGTTCGGTGCGGTTTTCGACCGTTCTGCCGAGCGGATCTTTCTGATCGACGAGACCGGTCGCGAGATCCGGCCCGACCAGGCGCTGCTCCTCTTCCTGCACCTGATCTCCCTGAGCGGCAGCAGCGGAGCGATCGCCGTCCCGATCACCGCGACGAGCCAGGTCGAGGAGGTCGTCGGCGACCGGTTCGAGGTCGTACGCACGCAGGCGTCGCTCTCCGGGCTGACCCAGGCGGCGACCGCAGAAGGGGTCGTCTTCGCAGGCGCGCCGGGCGGCGGCTACGTGTTCCCAGGCTTCCTGCCCGCTTATGACGCGATCGCATCGCTCTGCAAGCTCCTCGAGCTGCTCGCCGGCGTCGAGCAGCCGTTGTCGACGCTCGTTTCGCAGCTACCGCGCCCGACGCTGATCCACAGGCAGGTGCAGTGCCCCTGGGCGTTGAAAGGCACGGTCATGCGCGTGCTCAACGAGCGCTATGCGGACGGCAATGTCGATGTGACCGACGGCATCAAGATCTTCGACAACCGCGGCTGGGTGCAGGTGCTCCCGGACGCGGACGAGCCGGTGATCCACCTCTACGCCGAGGGCGAGACCACCGAATCCTCCGAAGACCTCGAACGTGAGCTCCGAACGCTCGTCACGGACGTGATCGAGCGGGAGGAGATCGGCTCCCGCAGCTGAACCCTTAACCTGAGGTTGACGGTTCCGGCAGTCTCTGCTGGAATCAGAGTGTCCGAACCAGGGCAGCCTCGGCCCGACTACGAAAGGCGGCAGCATCGTATGGAACCGCTCCCTGATCTTGGCTCGCTCGAAGACAGCGCGCTGAAGGCCCTGATTGAAGAGCTCGAGACGCAGGAGCGTGAGGTCAGCTACCAGCGCCGCCTGTTGCACGGAAAGATCGACATCCTGCGGGCGGAGCTCGTCGCGCGCCTGCAGAAGTCCGGCGGGCGCAGCGTGCTCGACCAGGTCGACGTCGATCGCCTGACCGACATCCTGACCGGCAAGGCCTCGCCAAAGTCGTGAGCGTCGTCTACTGCCAGGAGTGCGGCTTCCAGAACCCGGAATCCGCGAACTACTGCTCGCGCTGCGGTGCGCTGCTCTCGAAGGGAGAGGCGGCGGCCGAGACGACGCAGACCTTTTCGCCGGAGGAGGTCGGTGACCATCTCGAGCACGAGGACTTCGGCTTGGAAGGGCCGGCGCTCGTCGTGCGCGCCGGCGGCGGCAGGGCGGGGGAGAGCTTCAAGCCGGTCGGCGAGCGAACCCGGATCGGGCGCTCACCCGATTGCGAGATCTTCCTCGACGACGTCACCGTCTCTCGCAACCACGCGGTGCTCGTCCTCGCGAACGGGAAGTACCACGTCGAGGACCAGGGATCGCTCAACGGGACGTTCGTGAACCGCAAGCGGATCGACAACGCGCCGATCGCGGAGGGCGACGAGCTGCAGATCGGCAAATACCGGATGACGTTCATCGCATGACGACCACGGCCTCCCAGCGTGAGCGGCTCCTGCGCATCGGCGAGGTCGTGCGGCGGCTGACCGACGAGTTCCCGGACATCTCGATCTCGAAGATCCGCTACCTCGAGGACGAGGGGCTGCTGACGCCACGGCGCACGCAGGGGGGCTACCGGCTCTTCAGCGAGGCCGACCTCGAACGGCTGCAGACGATCCTGCGCCTGCAGCGCGACGAGTTCCTGCCGTTGCGGGTGATCCGCGACGAGCTCGACGCGCCCGGTCAGAAGGAGCGCAAGCGCCGCCGCCCGACCGTGCTCGGCGCGGAGGAGGAGACGATCGACCTCGACGAGCTGTGCGAGCGCGCCGGGATCGACTCCGGGCTCGCGAAGGAGCTCGAGGACTTTGGGCTACTCGCCCCGCACGGCAGCGCCCGGGATAAGCGGTACGTCGAATCGGACATCGACGTCGCCGCCGCGTGTGCGCAGCTGATGCGCTACGGCGTCGATCCGCGCAACTTGCGCACCTTCAGGACAGCGACAGGCCGACAGGCGGCGCTGATCGAGCAACTCGTCGCCGGATCGCTGCGCGCGCGCAACCCTGAGCGTCGGCAGACGGCGCTGCGCGACCTGCAGCAACTCGCCGAACTTGCGAGCGAGTTGTCGTCGCTCCTCTTCTGGCGCGACCTGCGAGACTTCGCGCAGTGATCGACCTCCGCTCGAAGATTCGGGAAGTCCAAGACTTCCCGACCCCCGGCGTGGGATTCAAGGACTTCACTCCGCTGCTTGCCGATGCACAGGCGTTGCGCGAGACGGTCGATCAGCTTGCGACGTATGTCAAGGAGAAGGACTGCGACATCGTGATCGGAGCCGAGGCGCGCGGGTTCATCCTGGGCGCCGCGATCGCCGCGCAGGCGGGCGTCGGGTTCGTTCCGGCGCGCCGGCCGGGCAAGCTGCCGCCCGAGACGGTCAGCGTCACCTACGCGCTCGAATACGGCCAGAACTCGCTCGAGCTGCACCCGGATCTGATCCCGAACGGCGCGAAGGTGATCATCCACGATGACGTGCTCGCGACCGGCGGCACCGTCGAGGGGATCATGAAGCTCGTCGAGCAGCTCGGCGGGGTCGTCGTCGGAACCTGTTTCATCATCGAGCTGACGTTCCTCGACGGCCGCAAGCGCCTCGAGGGCACCGACGTGCACGCGCTGATTACCTACTGAAAAGGCTCTCGCGTCCGATACATGGGGTAGGACCTACCCATGTACGACACGCTCAGCACGTCTTACACGTTCAACTGCCCGATCCACGGTGTGGCTCACGTGCGGCTGTCGCGGTTTCGCCGGCTAGAGCAGCTCCCGGGCGCGCAGCATCCCGCCGTCTTCCGCGTCGAGTTCGAATGCGGCTGTGGGGATGACCATCCCGGGCTCGTCACGCACGAGGATCTCGATTGGGCGCCCCTCGGCCTGGACGACGACACCCATTACGTGAACCTGATGACCTCACGCGTCGAGGCGTTGGGCGGCGAGCTCGGTGAGCTCGCGGCGGCGCGGATCAAAGCGGGGGAGTGGCCGTGGAGCTTCTTCTGCTGGCCGGAGGAACGCCCGCGGCCGGTCTTCCCGTCGGCGTTCAAGCTGCTCGCGCCTGCCGTGAGCGGCGACCGGGTCGGGCTTGCGGTGCGGTGCCCGGCGTGCGGGAAGGTGTCGGTGAACCTGGTCTCGCGCGACCATGTCGATGTGCCGTTCGTGAACGACCGCGAGGTGGGGGTGGTGCAGCACCACTTCTCGGCCGATGCGGCTGCGACGGTCGCGGAGTTCCAGGCCGAGCTCTGGTCGGGCTCCTTCGACGGCCGCCGCCTCGGACTTGAGTAGCCCGCTCCCTCCCGCCAGGGATCCTGGTCGCGGCCTGCCGGCCGATACCTGAAGTGGGTCTTGATGAGTGTCCTACAGCCGCAGCCGATGCGCGGAGCCGCGTTGCTCCTCGTGCACTGCTCCGCCGTCGCCGACGAGCGTGAGAGTGCCTACGCCCGCCTCGAGCGCAAGGTCGGGGGCGAGCTGGCTCGGCTGCTGGTTGGGGCGCTGAGCGGTGCTCAGTCGGGCCGGCGCGGCTCGTCTTCGCCGTAGACGCGAACCAAGAGGAAGATCAGAAAGCCACTGACGCAGCCGGCGATGAAGGTCACGCCGCCGCCGAAGCCGACCGCCTGTCCGCCGATCCAGATGAAGAGCCCGAAGAAGAGGGCCCAGAGGAACGACGTGATGCCGTGCGCGATCGAGGGAGGCCGGAGGTGCATCGCGCGCGATCCTAGCGGGCAGCACGCGGCGGGGCTGCAAGGTCGGCGTTGGACCAAAAAAATTCACCGAGCCGGTTGCGCTTTCGTCCACATCCCCCGGGAACTTTCGGCTTCCGCCTACTGCCCCCGCGAACTGCTTCGGCCTACTCGCGCTCCGTGCTCGGTGCAAGAACAAACTTAGAGCGCGCCTCGGGCGGGCGCAAGGGGGCTTGAAGAGAGAAGAGCGCAATTTGCGAACACTTCTCTGAGCGCAGCACGAGCTAGGCGTTCGTGCTCCGTACTTCAAAGGGGGCCTCGTGCTCGAAAGGTTCGGGACCAAAAAAATTCACCGAGCCGGTTGCGCTTTTGTCCACATCCCCCGTGAACCTTCGGCTTCCGCCTACGGCCCTCGGGAGCTGCTTCGACCTACTCGCGCTCCGTGCTCGGTGCAAGGACAAACCTACTGCGGCGGCCTCGTCCAAACAAGGCCCGCCGTCGCGAAAAGCGCGCATTTTGCGCACAGCAAATTGTCCACATTTCCACGGTTTTTGCGGCCGCCTGGGGAGAAGTCTGTGGATAGTCGACCGACTCCGGGACAGGCCCCTTCGGTGCGAAAGCTGCGCAAGTCTCACGAGCCGCACACGTCCCAAAGCGTCGAGCCGGGGTCAGACCCTGAAGGAGGTTCAGCAGCCGCTTCGTCCGCATCGTTGAGCGACCCGGGATCGACTGCTCGACGTTTTACGCCAGCTCCCGTTTCGACGGTGGGAGGGGCCGGCGGGGTCTGACCCCGGTGGTCGGCTCCGCGGGGCCCGTTCGAAGGGGCGAAGCTGTGGTTTCTCGGTCAGCTTTCCATAACATGTCTTATCGTGCATCCGGGTGAGAACCCTGAAACAGGTGGTTTCGGTCTTTCCGGCAGCGGCTAGACAAGCTCTGCGTGGCGACGGAGACCGACATCCTCCTACTCAGCGACGACCTGCGGCAGCTGGTCGACGCAGCGGAGGAACGTGGCAACGTCTTGCAGTCCGAGCTGAACGACGTGCTCGAGCCGTTGAGCCTCGACGCGCTCGAGACCGACGCCGTCTACCGCGAGCTCGAGACCCGGCAGATCGACGTCGTCCTCGACGTCAACGAGGACGGCGAGGTGGAGCCGCCGCCGAAGCCCGAGCCGGAGCCGTTGCAGATCTCCTGGGAGACGACGACCGACGCGCTGCAGCTCTTCCTCCGCGAGGCCGGACGCCATCCGCTGCTGACCGCCGCCCAGGAGGTCGAGCTCGCGAAGAAGATCGAGAAGAACGACATGGCGGCCAAGACACGCATGATTCAGTCCAACCTGCGCCTGGTCGTCTCGATCGCCAAGAACTACCGCAACCAGGGCCTGCCGTTCCTCGACCTGATCCAGGAGGGCACGCTCGGCCTCATTCGCGCCGTGGAGAAGTTCGACTGGCGCCGCGGCTTCAAGTTCTCGACCTACGCCACCTGGTGGATCCGCCAGGCCGTCGCGCGTGCGCTCGCCGACAAGGCGCGCACGATCCGCATGCCCGTTCACATTGTCGAGCGCATGCAGAAGATGAACCGGGCCGAGCGCTCTCTCTGGGCCGTGCTCGGCCGCGAGCCGACCCTCGAAGAGGTCGCCGAGGAGGCGAACCTGCCGCTCCAGCAGGCCAAGGAGGTCAAGGCGGCCGCCCGCGCGTCGACGTCGCTCGATGCCCCGGTCGGCGAGGCCGACGATGCCGTGTTGGGCGACTTCGTCGCCGGCGAAGGGCCGCTACCCGACGAGCAGGTGGAGGACTCGCTCCGCTCACAGGCGCTGGCCGACGCGCTCCATTCGCTGTCCGACCGCCACCGCGCCGTCGTGATCCTCCGCTACGGGCTCGACGATGCGGAGCCGAAGACGCTCGAGGAGATCGGCCGCCGTCTCGGCCTGACCCGCGAGCGCGTCCGCCAGATCGAGGTCGAGGCACTGAAGCGGCTCGCGACGCTCCACGAGATGGAGTCCGTCGCCTACACCAGCTAGGTACTAGCTCTGCAGGTAGAGCTGCAGGCCCGGCGCGACCATGCGGAGCTCGCGTAGTGCGCGCGTCTCGAGTTGCCGGACACGCTCGCGCGTGATGCCGAGGTCGTTGCCGACCTCTTCGAGGGTCTGTGGTGGTTGGCCGTCGAGGCCAAAGCGCCGGAGGACAACGTGCTTCATGCGCGGGTTCAGGCGCTCGATCGCGACACCGAGCTCGACCGACCGTGCATTGTCGGCATGCGCGCCGTCGGGTGACTCGGCCTTGATGTCCTCGATCAGGTCGGCGACCATGCTCTCGCCGTCGCCGACCGGCGTCTCCAGCGAGACGGGATCCTCGACGAGGCTGAAGAGCTCACGGACGCGCTCGACCGGGAAGCCGGAATCCTTCGCGATCTCTTCGACCGTCGGGTCGCGGTTGAACTTCTGCGTCAGCTGGCGGCGCGAGCGCATCGCACGCCGCACCTGCTCGGCGACGTGCACCGGCAGCCGGATCGTGCGGCCCTGGTCGGCCAGTGCGCGGGTGACCGCCTGGCGGATCCACCACGTCGCGTAGGTCGAAAGCTTGTAGCCCATCTTGTAGTCGAACTTCTCGACCGCGCGGATGAGGCCCATGTTCCCCTCCTGGATCAGATCGAGCAGAGGAACCCCGGCCTTCGTGTAGTTGCGCGTGATCGACATCACGAGCCGCAGGTTGCACTCGATCAGGCGCCGCTTGGCAGCCTCGTCACCGAGATCCTTGCGGCGCGCGAGCTCACGCTCCTCGGCCGGCGTCAACAGCCGGCCGTCGCCGATCTGGCGGACATACAACTTCAGCGGATCGGACGTCTGGAGCCGATCGGCCTCGCTCAGAAATGCGTTGTCGGGCTCTTCCTCATCCTCGGCCTCGTCGACCACGTCGAGGAGCGGCAGAAGCTCGAGCACAGGCTCGGTTGCATCGAGGTCCACGGCCGCTTCGGGGACGGGGTGCTCCATCTCCTCCCTATCGGCTGCAGGAGCCCCGTCCTTGAGGTGAAACCTCTTCAGATGTAAAGACTCCTTGTCGATACAAACAAAGGGCCGGGGCGTCCGTCTCTGACCCTAGGATCGCTCTATGTGTGGGATTGCCGGATACAGCCTCCGTTCCAGCTCTGAGCTAGAGCGGACGCTGGCTGCGCAGGCCCTGCTCGCCGCGATCGCCGAACGCGGCGCCGATGCCGTCGGCTACGCCTATCGCGGTCCACGCGACACCTACGCGACCGTCGTCAAGCAGCGCACCCCGGCGTCGCAGCTGCTCGACCGGGTCGCGGTTCCCCAGGAGGTCAACCAGCTCCTCGTCCACGTCCGGGATTACACGAAGGGCCATCCGTCGATCGCCGCCAACAACCACCCGGTGCGCCACGGGCCGGTGGTCGGGATCCACAACGGGATCATCACGAACGACGACGAGCTCCTCGCCCCCCACTCCTGCGCGCGCGCCGAACCGCGGATGACCGTGGACTCGGAAGCGATCTTCGCGATCGCAGCCCACTCGCGGAACAACGCGCGCGCACTCGAGCACCTCCGCGGCGCGATGGCAACGGGCTGGCTCGACGAGCGCGAGCCCGGCGTCGTCTTCGTCGCCCGTGGCAGCGGCCGACCGCTCTGGATCGGCGAGGGCCGCGAGGGTGTCTTCTTCGCCTCGACGAAGGTCGCCCTCGAAGTGGTCGAGCGCTACCTTCCGGTCAAGCTCAAAAAGCGCGAACTGCGCGAGGGCATGCTGCTGGCGCTGAAAGACGGCGCGATCGTCCGCAAGGAGCGCTTCCGCCCCGATCTCGACTACTTCGAGCAGAATCCGCTGCCGACCGTGCGCGCCCCGCAGGAGCGCGACGTCTGCCTCAGCCGGCTCGCGGTCCTCGCAGCCTAGGTCAGGGTCAGAGCCAGGGTTCCGTCGGCCTCGACGGCCGTCCCCTCGTCGAGCAGGCGCTCGCGGACGAGGAACTGGAACGTCGCCCACGCGCCACGGCGCGCCGCGAACATGCGGTACACCTGCCACTCGGTGAGCAGTGAGGCGTCGCCCCGCCGGGCCGTCTGCCAGTCGGAGAACTTGGGGAGCCTCCCCACCCGGCGTGCGAGGGAAGCGCCCTGCGCGATCGCGCGCTCCAGCCGCTCCTCCCCGACCGCGACGTCGAAGCCCGCCTCGCGGAGCGCCGTCGAGAGCGACCCAAAGGTGTGCCAGTAGAGCGACTTCGACGGCATCGTCCCCCGGCGGTCGTCGAGGTCGCGCGCCGTCGGGATGCGCCCAAGCTCCTCGCCGAGCCGGCGGAGCTGATCGACGAGCTCCTCGCGGGTCGCAAAGCGCCGCGGCATCAGCCCCGCCGCTCGCTTCGCCGCGTTCCAGGTCCCGAAGTGCTCGATCACCGTCTGCGGGTGCATCCCGGCGCCCGCGTCGGCGCCGAACTCCTTCATCGTCGGAGAGCGCCCAAGCCGGGTTGCCGAGGCGCGGAGCGCCTCGAGGATCTGCTCGTCCGTGTAGCGCCGTCTGATCCCCGCCTGGAACGCCGCGAGGGCCTGCGGGTCGATGCTCGCAACCGCCCGGTAGGGCTTCTTCGCCACACCAATAATGGTAGAGCGAACGCGAAAAAGCGCAAGTACGGGCTAGTCGACGAGCGAGGGCTCGCGCGGGGCGAGGTCGCCCATCTCGGTCTCGACGATCGCGTTGAGCGCGCCCACACAGCGCGGGCAGAACTGCGAGCCGGCCATCCGCCGCAACTCTTGGAGCGCATCCTGGGCCGGGCGGGCCGGACGGTAGACGCGGGTCGTGAGCATCGAATCGAAGGCATCCGCGACATGGATGATCCGGGCCCCGAGCGGGATGTCCTCGCCGGAGAGCCCGTCCGGGTAGCCCTGGCCGTCGAAGCGCTCATGGTGGTGGCGGATCGCCGGCACGGCGTCGCTGAGGAAGCCGAGGCGGTTGATGATCGACGCGCCCTCGGCCGCATGGCTCGCCATGATCACCCACTCCTCGTCCGTCAGGCTCGACGGCTTGAGCAGGATGGCGTCCGGGATGCCGAGCTTGCCGATGTCGTGGAAGAGCGCTGCGTGCCCGAGCAACTCGAGCTCTGCGTGTGAGAGACCGAGCTCGCGCCCGATCGCAAGCGCAAGTTGCTGCACACGCCGTGAGTGACCGGCGGTGTAGGCGTCACGCGCGTCGACTGTCGCCGACAGGGACTCCATCGCCGCGGTCGAGCGCTCCTTGAGCAGCCTGTTCGCCTGCTCCAGCGAGACGTTCTGGGTCTGGATCGTCTCGGCCGCTTCACGCAGCTTGTGTGCGGAGCGCTGCGTGTGCTTGAGATAGGCCTCCTGCGTCTTGCGCATCAGGAAGAGCGGGAGCGCGAAGACGACGATCGCCCAGGCGCCGATCGGCTTGTAGGCCTCGTAGATCACGGCGGCGATGAAGCCGTACACCGCGTAATGGGGCGCGAGCCATGCGAACCGCTCACGCCAGACGCGCAGCGGGCTCTCGCGTCCCTCGATGCCGACGGCGATCGAGACGAGACCCATGTTCACGACCATGTAGACGAGGCCGGCGAGCAGGCCGGAGGCGACGAAGATCCCCGTGCCGACCTGGCCGCCGAAGTGAACCGAGAAGATCGCCGCAGCGGCCAGCGAGGCGAGCGAGAGGGCGCCGACGTTGAAGAGCAACTGGTGGAAGACGGCGCGGCGCGCGCTCCACTCGACCGCGGACATGGTGATCGCGAGCGCGATCGCGGCACGGGGCCCGATGATCGCGGCGGCCGCGAGCGCACCGACGGCGCTGACCGAGATCGAGCCGGTCTCCTCCACCTCGAGTGAGAGCACCTGCCCCAGGCCGACGAGGACGATGATCGTCACGAGACCGACGATGTCCTGCGAATGGCCGAAGACCGCCGCGAGCAGGCCGGCGGCGGTCCCGAGCAGGCCGACGAGGCCGACGAGCAGGGCGAGGCGTTTCGGCACGGAGAAGAAGCGCGGAGCGGGAACGTTGTGTGGGCGAGCGGCCTGGCGGCGCTCGACGTCGGGGATCAGCTCCGTTGCGGGCGGAAGCGGCCGCACGGGGTCGCTCTGCTGCACCGGCAGGGAGACGAGACGCGGCGCGCGCTTCTCGGGCTGCGCGAGCAACGGCTCGTCCGAGGCGTCGAGGACGCGGTTTCTGCCCTGCAGCTTCGCCCGGTAGACGGCGAGGTCTGCCTGGTGGACGAGCTCGTTCATGTCGCTACCGTCGCGCGGGAAGCCGGCGACACCCATCGAAATCGTGGCGCGGATCGGCTCGCTCGAGGTCTCGACCTCGAAGAGACGTGCGGCGACGGCGCGGCGAATGCGGTCGGCGATCTCGTAAGCCTGGTCGGTCGGCGTCTCCGGGAGCAAGATCGAGAACTCCTCGCCGCCGAAGCGCGCGGGCACGTCGTAGTGGCGCAGTTGCTGGCGGAACACCTCCGAGATCCCGCGGAGGACCGCGTCGCCCGCGAGGTGCCCGTAGGTGTTGTTGATGTCGCGGAGCAGGTCGAGGTCGGCCATGATCAGCGAGAGCGGGCGCTGGAAGCGCTGGGCGCGCCCCAGCTCGTCCTGCATCACGACAGCGAAGTGCCGTGCGTTGTAGAGGCCGGTCTTCGGGTCGACACGCGCCTCGGCTTGCAGCTGTGGGATCGCGAGCGAGCGATGGATCAAGAGCAGTGGCGCCACCGCAAACGGGATCAGCCACGGGTTGAAGTGCCAGAACGCGGCAAACGCGAGCCCGAGCGTCGCGAGGATGAAATCGGTCGAAAGGCTCTCGAACGAGAAGATGCCGGCCTCGCGCAGCGAATGGCCGCGGGCGAGCATCATCATCGGCGCCAGCAGCACGTGGTTCGCGGCGACGGCGACGACACAGGCGACAAGTCCCGCGGCCGCCCAGCGAAGGTGCGCGTCGGGGATCAGGCCGTTGGCGTCGAGCAGGAGGTGCGCAGCACCCCACGTCGCAAGGTTGCCGATCGTGTAGTTGCAGATGTTGAAGCTCTGGATGTACCAGGCGTAGCGCTCCTTCAGCCACTCCGGGATGTGCATGACGACGCCGAGGAGCGCGACGAGCTCGGGAGGGAGCAGGATCGCGGCCGGGATGAGAAAGACCCAGGAGGTGTGGAACGACGAGTCCTTCGCGGTCCGCACGGTGTAGGTGTGGCTCGCGGCGGCGCCGACGGCGAGGATGCCGAACGTCGCCCATCCCCGGGTGTGACCGTTCAGCTGGACGACGAACGGGAGCGCGGCGGCCAGCGCCGCAACGGCGATCAGGAACTCGTAGACGGTCGCCGATACGGGCAGGCCGTGTCGGCGCTCCCCCGTTTCGTCGTCCGGTTCGGTCTCGAGCTCGAGACCGCTCGGGATCGCACTCATTCAGAACTCTCCTTCCGCGCCGCAAGCGCGGGGCCGCAGAACATCTCCCACACTGGAAGTTACGGCTGCAGGGGTCACGCTCTCATCCCCCATTTGGGGAACGGCCGGGAGTTCCCCCATTCGGGTGATGCCCGGAGGAACGACCGAGGGGCCCCTTTGCCGGGCCCACGGCTGGGTAGAGAGAGTTACCGGTGCTAACGGAGGAGTGCCCGGGGAGCCCGAACCCGAACGGTGGGTGT
>JANMWB010000061.1:0-5871 GCA_031393705.1 Thermoleophilia bacterium
ATTGCCTGCTCGCGGCCGCCCCGGGCGCGCGCTTCGTGCTCGAGCGGCTGCTGCGCGACGTGCCGGATCCGGCCGACGAGGTCTTGCTCGACTCGCTGCCGATCTCGATCTACGGCGGCGGCTAAGAGCGGTTCCGCTCCCAGACGAGCCGCAGCCCGTGCAGCGTCAGCTCCTGGTCGACGGTCGTGATGCTCCGGGAGTGCGGTGCGATCAGGTCGGCGAGACCGCCGGTTGCGACCACGGGCACGCCCTCCACGTCGAGCTCGTCCTTGATCCGCCCGACGATCGCGTCCACCTGGCCGGCGAAGCCGTAGACGAGACCCGACTGGAGCGCTGCGACGGTCGTCTGGCTGATCACACGCTCGGGCGCAACGAACGGCACGCGCGGCAGGCGCGCCGCGCGCGCGAAGAGCGCGTCCATCGAGATCTCGACTCCGGGCGCCAGCACGCCGCCGGCGAACTCACCCGCAGCGTTGACGACGTCGAAGTTCGTCGAGGTGCCGAAGTCGACGACCACCGCCGGCGCACCGTGCCGCTCGCGCGCGGCAACCGCGTTCGCGATGCGGTCCGGCCCGACCTCGCGCGGATCGTCGTAGCGGATCGGCACACCTGTCGACACGCCGGGCCCGAGCACGAGCAGATCCGCACCTGCCCACCGTTCCGCAAACGCCTCGTACTCGCGCACGAGTGGCGGGACCGACGAGCACATGACGATCCCGTCGAGCGACGCGAGGTCGACGAAGGCGCGCAGCAGCACCGCGAGCTCGTCGCCCGTGTGCGTGCGATCGGTCCCGACGCGGAACTGCTCGCCGAGGTTGTCGCCTTCGAACAGTCCGAAGACCGTCTGCGTATTGCCGACGTCAATCGCCAGAAGCATGTGGGCGAGCCTAGCTCAGCAACTCACGAATCTGGTTCGGCTGACACCGAATCAGGTTCGGGCAGATCTTCGAAGTTCAGAGGTCTTCGATTTCGCTGCGGCCCTCGCCGATGCGCTTGGCCAGCGCCTCGGGCGTCAGGGCCGGCTCGTCGCCCTCGCCGCGCAGCTCCTCGACCGTCACGTCGCTCGAGGTGTAGACCTCGGCGCGCGGGATCATCCGGGTCGGGCGGTTCTTGTCCCACACCCATACGTCCTCCATCTGCAGGTGGAAGAACGGGTAGTTCGGCTGCGGGACGTACTTCATGTCCAGCTTGTTGCAGAGGTACGTCGCATCCTGGGTGAGGACGCAGTACCGGAAGAGGTTGAAGACCGCGGCGTATTCCTTCTTCAGGCGCAGCTCGGCCTCGGCCTCGAACTCGTCGAGCTCGTCGAGGTTGCTCACGCCCCTGATGATAGCCCTGCGAGGGCATCCTGGACCGTGCCCAATCCGGGGATTTTCCGTGTCGGAACGAGCTCGGCGAGCGGTCTCAGCACGAATTCGCGCTCGCCGAGGTGTGGATGGGGCACGACGAGCCCGGGCTCGTCGATCGTCTCGTCCCCGTAGAGCAATAGGTCGAGGTCGATCACGCGCGGCCCCCACTGCGCACCGATCCGCTCGCGGCCGAGGCGGCGCTCGACGTCGAGCAGGTGGTCGAGCAACCGGCGTGCGGTCAGCGGGGTCTCGAGCTCCGCAACAGCATTCAGAAACAGCGGCTGGTCCGCATAGCCCCACGGCTCCGTCTCGATCACCGTCGAGAGGCGCACGGCCCCGATCAGCTCGGCGGCCTGACGGATCAGCCGGTCGCGGTCGCCGAGGTTGGAGCCGAGGCCGACGTACGCGATTGTCATGGCCGCTGGACGATCACTGCGGAGTGCTCGACACCGTCCCGGCCGGCTGCTTGCGCACGCGCAGCTTCAGCCGCGTCGGCCCGAACTGCTCGTAGAGCGCGTCCGCGACGGACGTCGCGAGCGCCTCGAGCAGGTTGAAGCGGTGCCCGTCGCTCAGCTCACGGATCTTCGCGGCGACGTGCGTGTAGTCGAGAGCGTGCTCGAGGTCGTCGTCCGCTCCGCGGTCGCCCACCTCGAGCTGCACATCCCAGAGAAAGAGCTGACCGTTCCGCTGCTCCTCCTCGTAGGCGCCGTGGTAGCCGAACACCTCGAGCCCGTGCAGCTCGATGATCAACCGCGCACCGCCTTCGCCGCTGCGAGCGCTTCCACATGCTCGCGTACGTCGTGCACGCGCAGGATCGTCGCGCCGTGGTGGAAGGCGGAGACTGCCGCGCCGACCGATGCAGCCGTCGTCCCGACCTTTGCGTCGGGATCTCCGAGGATCCGTGCCAGCGAGCTCTTGCGTGAGAACCCGATCAGGATTGGCCGCCCGATCGCGACGAGCTCGTCGAGGCGGCGCACGAGCTCGAAGTTCTGCTCGACGGTCTTGCCGAACCCGATCCCAGGGTCGAGGCAGACGAGCTCTTCGTGAACGCCCGCGGCGACCGCGAACGCGAGGCGCTCCTCGAGGAACGCCTTCACGTCGGAGACGACGTCGTCGTAGGTCGGGTTCTCCTGCATCGTGCGCGGGTCGCCCTGCATGTGCATCAGGCAAAGGTAGGCGCCGGCCTCCGCAACGACTCCCGCAAGCTTCGGGTCGCCGCGCAATGCAGTCACGTCGTTCACGAGCTCGACGCCGAGCTCGAGCGCGCGCTGTGCGACAACCGCCTTCGATGTGTCGACCGAGAGCGGCGCGCCGTTCAGGTCGGCGAACACCGGCTCGATCCGGAGGAGCTCGTCTTCGGCACCGATCCCTTCCGAGCCGGGACGCGTCGACTCGCCGCCGACGTCGACGATCGCCGCGCCGCACTCGAGCATCCCCCAGGCCGCCGTCACCGCGGCCTCCACCCGCAAGTGCGCGCCCCCGTCGGAGAACGAGTCGGGCGTGACGTTGACGACGCCCATCACCGACGGGGCGGAGAACCGCTCGTGGATCGGAGGCCTGATGCCGGACATGGCTGAATACTCTCGTCGAAACTCGACGTGCACGCACCCGGTGCAGCAGGCGGCTCACGGCCCGTCCAGGCGATACGCTTGCGCCGATGGCAGCACAGCCAGACCTCCAACTGCGACGCGGGAACGCATTGCTGGCGATGCTCCATGCGACGCAAGCCGTGGTGATCCTTGCGCTCTCGACGAGCTTCTCGCTGCCGGTGACAGGCGCCTTCATGGAAGGCCAGCCGGGAAGCGGGCTCCCGACGCCGGACCGGCTCTTCGACCTCCCGGTCGGGCCGCTGGTGGCGGCGTTCCTGCTGCTCGCAGCGGTCGACCACGGCCTCGTCGCCCTGCCTCCGTTCCGCGAGCGCTACGAGCGGTACCTCGCCGCCGGGGTCAACCCGTTCCGCTGGATCGAGTACTCGCTGTCGGCATCGGTGATGGTCGTCCTGATCGCGATGCTGACCGGCGTCGCAGACTTCGTCGCACTGGGCGCGATCTTCGTCGCGAACGCGGCAATGATCTTCTTCGGGTGGCTGATGGAACTACTCAACCCGCCTGGGCGCACGCGCACGCGCTGGCTGCCGTTCGTGCTGGGGTGCATCGTCGGGGCGGCGCCGTGGGTCGCCGTCGCAACGCAGATCGCGGTTTCCGCAGCACGAGGGCATGCACCGCCGACGTTTGTCTATGCGATCTTCGTCTCTCTCTTCGTTCTCTTCAACAGCTTCGCCGTGAACCAAGTCCTCCAGTACAAACGCGTGGGACGTTGGCGTGACTACCGGTACGGCGAGCGCTGGTACCTGTGGCTGAGCCTCGTCGCCAAGAGCCTGCTCGCCTGGCAGATCTTCGCCAACGCGCTCGTCCTCTGAGAGGGTCAGCCGAAGATCACCTTTGCGAGGACGATCAGTGCGCCAAAGGCCCCGTCGACGACCGCGGTGCCTGCCGCACGGGTGGCACTCTGGCCGAGCCGCCGGCCGAACCGAAATCCGAGCATCGCCAGTTCGCCGATCCCCAGTCCGATCGCGAGCCAGTAGGCGCGGTCTTCGGACAGCACGCCGAGCCACCAGAGGGCGATCGCGAACTCGGCCGGCACAGCTGCCCGCAGTACCGGCCACTCGTAGAGGGCGGTCGTGATGAGCCTGCCTGAGCCGGAATCCTTCGATTCCGCCTTCTGCGCCAGCGACTGCGCATAGGCGTGCCCGAGCCAGAGGACGGCTTGACTGACGACGACGATCTCCATCGCCTGCGACGGCGAGAGGTCATGCGATTCGGAGAGGCCGGCGACGATCGAGGTTGCGACGATCGTGCCGTAGATCCCGGAGACGGCGTCGCGACGCGCCGTGAAGAGCTGCCGCAGGCCCGTCATCGGCGGGATCATTGACACATTCGAATAATGACCGACATGGAAAGTGGATGGCGCTATCTCGGCGCGACAGCTCGGAAGTTGCGCTGGACGATCGCCGGTGCGATCGTCGCGGGGCTCGCCTGGCAGGGCGCCGCGCTCGCGGTGCCGCTGCTCGTCCGGTATGCCGTCGACGCCGGGATCGTGCACGGCAATCGAGGTGCGCTCTGGTGGGCGTGCGCGGGCGTGGCCGCGCTCGGCGCTGTCGAAGCGGTCGGAGGCGCCCTCCGCCACTACTTCGCGATCCGAAACCGGGCGAAGGCCGATGCAGATGTCCGCGACGGCATCTTCCGGCGCGCCCTGGAGCTTGACGCCCGCTATCACGACCGCGTCGGTGCCGGCGACCTGATCTCCCGCGCCTCGAACGATGCGGAGCTGGTCGCGCGCGTCTTCGACTCGATCGGGCACACGATCGGCTACGTGCTGACGATTCTCGGCGCCTCCACCGTCCTCGCGGTGATTGACTGGCGCCTCGGGCTCGCAGTGCTCGCGCCACTCCCGCTGCTCAGCGTCGGCTTCGGCCGCTACTCCGCGCGCTACGCGGCACGGACGAAGATCAACCAGGAGCAGCTCGGCGACCTGACATCGCTCGTCGAGGAGACAATCGCCGGCATCCGCGTCGTGAAGGGCCTCGGCGCGGGGCCGTCGCTCGCCGCGCGGTTCCGCCGGCGCTCGGACGAGGTCGTGCGCACGGCACTCGATGTCGCCGCAGTCGATGCGGTCTTTTTGCCCGCGCTCGAGGCGCTGCCGCTCGTCGGCATCCTCGTCGTGCTCTGGTACGGCGGCCACCGGGTGATCGCGGGCGACATCACGATCGGGACGTTCGCGCTTTTCAACTTCTATCTCGCGCTGCTCGTGAACCCGTTGCGCACGGTCGGCCAGCGCGTCAGCACGTGGCAGCGCGGTGTCGCGGCTGCGCGGCGCGTTGTCGACGTGCTCAGCGCCCAGCCGACCGTGGTCGAGTCCCCCACCCCGCGCTCCTTCCCGGAGCAGTCCGACGTGCGCTTCGACAACGTCCGCTTTTCCTACGGAGACGACCGCCTCGTGCTCGACGGCTTTTCGCTGGCGATCCCGGCGGGCACGTCGCTCGCACTCGTCGGCGCGACCGGCTCCGGGAAATCGACTGCCGCCGCGCTGCTCGCGCGCTTCTACGACCCGGAGGGCGGGCGTGTGACCATCGGCGGCATCGACGTGCGTGAGCTGAAGCTCGAGGAGCTCCGGCGGGGCGTCGGCATCGTGTTCGAGGAGACGTTTCTGTTCGGCGACACTGTCCGCGGCAACGTCGGCTTCGCCTCGCCCGAGGCACCCGAGGGCGAAGTCGAGCGCGCAGCCGAGCTCGCCGGCGCCGCCGACTTCGTCGAGGAGTTGCCCGAGGGCTACGAGACGGTCCTCGGTGAGCGGGGGTTCTCCCTTTCTGGAGGCCAGCGCCAGCGCATCGCGATCGCGCGGGCGATCCTCAAGAACGCGCCGCTGCTGATCCTCGACGAGGCGACCTCCGCGCTCGACTCCGAGTCGGAGCGCCAGGTCCAGGCCGCCCTCGATGCGCTGATGCAGGGACGCACGACCATCG
>JANMWB010000065.1:0-9412 GCA_031393705.1 Thermoleophilia bacterium
GAAGCCACGCCGCCCACGTCCGGGCGACGATGCTCACGACGACGAGCCCGCCGAGGGCAAGCCTCCAGGCCAGAGCCCGGTCGAGGACCGCGGCACGGCGCGAGGGCAGCGAAAGACCGATGTCCACGATGTTCGCATCGGCAGCGGCGGGTCGCCGCTTGAGAGAATGCTGTCGTGGACGAACGCGCGGTGAACGAACTGCGCCGCTTGGCGGCCCTCGATGCGGAACTGGCGGAGTCGGCCTCGGCCTTGCGCGATCTGGAAGCCTCGGTCTCGACCCTGCGCAGCCGGGCCGAGGCAATCGACGCCTTCTTCGCCGCCTATCCCGATGAGGCGGTACGCCGGCGCGGGGAGCTAGCGGAGGCGGCCGAGGAGTTGCTGCGCAGGCGTGAGGAGCTGGCCGCCGCCCAGCGGACGCTCACGGCCGCGCACGACGACGAGGCGCAGATCCACGCCGAGCACGCGGTCGCCCGGGCCCTCGACCACATCGCCGTCGCCGAGGGCCGCAGCGCACGAGCACAGGCCGCCTCTGACGAGCTCGAGCGCGATGCAGGGGCCTTGCCTGACGAGCTCGCTGAGCTGGAGGGCCGAGCACGGGCGGTGCCCGACGTCCCGCCGTTCGGCGCCTCACTCGTCGAGTGGGCGTCACACGCGCACGCTGAGCTGTTCGTTGCGGCCGGCCAGATCGACGTGCAGCGCGAGCGCGTGATCCGCGAGGCGAACGAGCTCGCATCGATGTTGCTCGGCGAGCCGACCTACGGCGCGACCGTCCCGCAGGCACTCGCGCGTGTCGAAGCTCACTGGACATCGTCGCCGGGCCACGTGTCCGAGAGCAGGTAGCCCTCGGGGAACGGATCGTCCGGGTCGACGTAGAGCTCGGTCGTCCCGGTGATGAACGCGCTGCCACGGATCGCGGGCACGATCGCCACGGAGTCACCGACTGTCGTTTCCGCGACGATGCGGCCGTCGAACGTCGAGCCGATCGCGGATGCGTGCGTCATCGAGTCGCCGACGCTCATCAGGCCGCGGGCGTGCAGCACGGCCATGCGCGCCGAGAGGCCCGTGCCGGTTGCCGAGCGGTCGAGCCTGCCGGGTGCGATCACGACGGCGTTCTTCGTCACGCGATCAACGCCGCGCCACGGCTCCGCGATCTGCACGATCGAGACGCGTTCATCGAGTTGGTGTTTCGCCGCGACCCGGATGCGCTCACCGACGTCGCACAGCGCGCGCGCTTCGTGCGGCTCGATCGCAAAACCGAGCTCGGTCGCATCGGCGATCGCGTACCACATGCCTCCGAACGCGACGTCGACGGTGATCGTTCCGAGCCCGTCCACGTCGAGTGGCACACCGAGCTGCGCAGCGAACGAGGGAACGTTCGTCAGCTCGACACTCTCGACCTTTCCGTCGCGACACACGGCGCGGATCTCGACAACGCCGGCCGGCGCCTCGAGTCGAAACGTCGTCTCGGGCTCCTGCATTGCGACCCGTCCGGTCTCGAGGAGTACTGTCGCGACGCAGATCGTGTTCGACCCAGACATCGCGGGGTACTCGGTCGGCTCCATGATGATGAAGCCGAACGCGCAGTCCGCGCGCGTCGCGGAGACGATCAGATTGGCGTGCGTGGCGACGGATCCGCGCGGCTCGCGGAGCAGGAAGCGGCGCAGCGAGTCGTCGCGCTGGAGTGCCTGCACCTGCTCGAAGACTGTGGCCCCGCGCGGCGGCTGGACACCGTCCACCACTACGTTTCCGACTTCCCCACCGGCATGGCAGCCGACAACGGTGATCGTCCTGCGCGGGCGCACTTTGGCGACGATAGCGTCAGGCGCATGACAAATCCTTCCGGCTCCCAATACCACCTCGCCTTCGGCGACCAGCACGCGTGTGTCGTCGAGGTCGGCGGGGGCTTACGGACCTACGGGATGGGAGACCGGCACGTGCTCGACGGGTACGACGCCGATGCGATGTGCACCTCCGGCCGCGGGCAGGTTCTCGCTCCATGGCCGAACCGGCTCGAGGACGGGGCGTACTCGTTCGACGGGGCCGAGTTGCAAGTCCCGCTCAGCGAGCCGGAGACGCGCACGGCGATTCACGGCCTCGTCCGCTTCGCCAACTGGACCCTCGCCGAACGCACGACGGATCACGTCGAACTGCAACACGTACTTCATCCGTCCCCCGGCTACCCCTTCACTCTTGCGCTTCGCATCGACTACGGCCTCGGCCCGGGCGGCCTCGCGGTGACGACGTCGGCGGAGAATCTCGGCGATCGGACGCTGCCGTTCGGGCTCGGGCATCACCCGTACCTGCGCGGGCGGCCATTGGTCGACGACCTCGTCGTCGCCGTGCCCGCCGGAGCGCAGCTCGTGAGTGACGAGCGGTCACTGCCGGTCGGCCACGCACCGGCAACCTTGCAAGAGCCGCGCCGACTCGGTGAAACCGTGCTCGACACGACCTTCTACGAGCTCGACCGCGACGCGGACGGCAACGCCCGCGTCCGCGTCGGGGACGACGTCGTGTGGCTCGACGAGGCATACGGCTACGTGCAGCTCTTCACCGGCGACCCGCTGCCGGACGTGGCGCGGCGAAGCCTCGCGGTCGAGCCGATGACGTGCGCGCCGAACGCGTTCCGAAGCGGTGAGGGCCTGCTCCGCCTGGCACCGGGAGAGCGCTTCGTCGCCCGTTGGGGAATCGAGCCGCGTTTCTAGGACGCGACGCTCGACGCAAGCGCGCCTGCGAGCGAGGCGCCGGTGGCCGGGTCGAAGAAGTGCAGTCGCCGGCTGTCGATTGCGAGCTCCACGTTCGAGCCGGGGACGATGGCCCGCCGCGCGTCGACGACAGCGGTGAAGACCGCACGGTCGTCTGCGAAGAGCTTCCCTTCGTCGTCTCCCTCGTCGGAGGCTGCGCGCACTGCCTCGGCCGTGACGCGCGGCGCATCCAGCGTGAAGATCACGTGCTGCTCCGAGCCGAGGTCTTCGACGACTTCGGGCGTCACTCGCACACGGGGCAGCTCCGCCTCTGCGGTCCCGGCCTGCTCGAAATCGGTCGGCCGGATGCCGAGAATCAGACGGCCGCTGACAGCGAACGCCGGAGACGATTCCGGCAACGAGAAGCTCACGTCTGCAAACGAGACCCGGCCATCTGCCACGTCCGCGTCGACGAGGTTCATCGACGGCGAGCCGATGAAGGCGGCGACGAAGAGATTCGCAGGATGGTGGAACAGGTTCTGCGGCGTGTCGACCTGCTGGAGCAACCCGTCACGAAGCACGGCCACCCGCTGACCCAGCGTCATCGCCTCGACCTGGTCGTGCGTCACGTAGACGGTCGTCACCCCGAGCCGCTCGTGTAGCCGCGCCAGCTCGGCGCGCATCGAGACGCGAAGCTTCGCGTCGAGGTTCGAGAGCGGCTCGTCCATCAGGAACGCCTTCGGCTCGCGCACGATCGCGCGCCCCATCGCAACCCGCTGTCGCTGGCCGCCGGACAGTGCCGAGGGCTTACGGTCGAGGAGCTCGTCGAGCCCGAGCGTGCGAGCAGTGTCCTCGACGCGGCGCGTCCACTCCGCCTTTGGCAGCTTGCGCAGCCGCAGTCCATAGGCGAGGTTCTCGCGCACCGTCATATGGGGGTAGAGCGCGTAGTTCTGGAAGACCATCGCGATATCGCGCTGTTGCGGCGGCTTGTCGGTGACGTCGACATCGCCGATCGAGATCATGCCGTCCGTGAGGTCTTCGAGCCCTGCGATCATCCGCAGCAGCGTCGACTTGCCACAACCCGACGGCCCGACGAGCACGACGAACTCTCCGTCGCGGATCTCGAGGTCGACCTCGTTGACGGCCTTCACGTCGTTGGCATAGACCTTCGTCACCTTGTCGAGCGTGATTCCGCTCATGCGACTCCAGCTCCTTCCTCGACCCGGCCCGAGCGCAACGCGGCAGGGATCAGCTCGCCATGGGCACGCGTCAGCTCGTCGCAGAGGGCATCGACCTCGTCGAGTGTCAGCGTTGCGGATGCATTCGGGTCGAGGAGCGCCGCGATCCGGACGAAGTCCGGCCGCTCGTCGAGGACCGCGCGAACCGTGAGCTCCACGACATTCGCGTACGTGCGGTTGAGCGCGGCAAGCTGCGGCGGGTACTCGAGCACCTGGGTCGGACGCAGGCCGTTTCGCTCGACGAGGCAAGGCACCTCGACGCAGGTGCCTTCAGGCAGCCCTGGGATCAGGCCCGTGTTCGGCACGTTGCCGTAGATCACGCTTGGCTCGCCCGTGACCATCGAGTTGACGATCGTCGCCTCGTACTCGTTCGAACGCGGCAACGGCATCTGCTCGCGTCGTCCAAGTGCCTCTTTGACGCGCCCGTACTCGACGAGGTTCTCCTCGCTGCGCTGGATGTACTCGCCGACCGGAACGCGATAGCGCTCGAGCTCCTCGTCGTGGCCCATCAGCCAGGGGACGTATTCGGCGGCGTGCTCGCTCGACTCCGTCTGGAAGAACCCGAAGCGCTTGTACAGCGCGACGCGCACGTGACGCTGCAACTCGGGATCGCCGGCGATCCGCTCGTCGAGGCGCGGGTAGAGCGACGTGCCGCGGTGCTCGAACTGCAGCAGGAACGCCTGGTGGTTGATGCCCGCGGACAGGAACGTCACCTCGGCGGGCGGGACGTCGACGAGCTCCGCCAGGTGGTCAACGGTGTGCTGAACGGAATGACAGAGCCCCACGACCTTGCGCGTCGGCGTGCCCTGGTAGACGAGCTCGCACAGCGTGGCCATCGGGTTCGTGTAGTTGAGCAACCACGCGTCCGGGCAGAGCTCTGCCATTTCATGGCCGAGCGCCAGCATGTGAGGGGCAGTGCGCAGCGTCCGGAAGATGCCGCCCACGCCGATCGTGTCGCCGATCGTCTGGCGCAACCCGTAGCGGGCGGGGATCTCGAAGTCGCGCAGCGTTGCCTCATGGCCGCCGATCTGCACCATGTTGATCACGAAGTCGCAGCCGTCGATCGCCGATCGGCGATCGTCATGTGTCGTAATCGCCGGGTGGGCGCCGCGCTCCGCGGCCACCCACTGGGCCATCGCCTCCGCGGTCTGCAGCCGGTCGGCATCGATGTCGTGCAACGCGATCTCGACGTCCTCCAGCGCCGGCAGCGCGAGGATGTCGCCGAGCAGGTTCTTCGTGAAGACGACGCTCCCGGCCCCGATGAACGCGATCCGGGTCATCCCTTGTTGGCCCCGAGCGTCAGGCCGCTGATGAATTGTCGCTGCAGAGCCAGGAAGACGACGATTGTCGGCAGAGCGACCAGGACGGCCGCCGCGGAGATCAGATTGTTGTCCGTGAAGAAGGCGCCCTGGAGATTCGTCAGCGACGACGTGATCGGGCGCCGGTCGCCGGAGCTCATCAGCACGACCGCCCAGAGGAAGTCGTTGTAGATCCAGGTGAACTCGAGCGTTGCTATTGCTGCAAGGGCGGGTTTGCACAGCGGCAGGATGATCCCGAAGAACTGGCGCGCCACACCGGCCCCGTCGACGCGTGCCGCCTCGCTGAGCGACGCCGGGATCGTCTTCATGTAGTTGGAGAGGACGAACGTGCAGAACCCGGTCTGGAAGGCGACGTTGATCGCGATCAGCCCGAGGAACGAGTCGTACATCAGCCCGCTCCCGTTGCTCGCCCACCCCGGTAGCGGGATCCGGAGGTAGAGCTCGAACAAGGGCGTGATGATCACCTGCTGCGGCAGCAGGTTCGCCGCCATGAAGAAGATCAGCAGCGGCACGTTGAACCAGAAGCTGAAGCGCGAGACGACGAATGCGACGGACGCTGCGAAGAGCAGGATCAGTGCGATCGCCGGCAGGGTCACGATCATCGAGTTCCAGAAATGGAGCGGGATCTGACCCTGTGTCCAGGCGTTCCGGTAGTTGGAGAGGCTCAAGCTATGGGGCATCGAGACGTAGCCGTACTTCGCCGTGTCCGAGTAGGGGCGGAACGACGTGAACACCGCCCACCCAACCGGTGCGAGCCACAGCAGGGCAGTCACGACCAGGAATGAATGCAGGACAACACGTGGCAGCCGGAGCGGCCGCTTCTTGGGGCGACGCGTCTGCGTGGTCACTGCCGTGGCCGTCACGCGCCCTCCTGGAAGCTGTTCCAGACGAACACCATGATCGGGATGATCGAGATCGCGATCAGGACTACGGCGATGGATGATCCGTAGCCGATGCGACTTGCCTCGCCGATGATGTTGTCGGTTACGAGCACCGACAGGAGCTCGAGCCCGTTTCGGCCGCGGTTGATGATGTAGACGATGTCGAAGGCGCGCAGTGCTTCGATCACCGTCACGACGACGATCACGATGTTGATCGGCCGGAGTGCCGGGAAGACGACGGTCCGGAACGCGTGCCACTCGCCGGCACCGTCGATCGCAGCGGCCTCGCGTAGCCCGGGGTCGAGCGCTTTCAGCCCCGCGAGGTAGAGCACCATGATGTACCCGACGTGCCGCCAGCCGACGGCGACGAGGATCGCCCACAGGTTGAGCTTGGGGTTCCCGAGCCAGTCGATGACATGACCGTGCGCCGGGTTACCGAAGATGTTGTTGATCAGGCCCTGGGTCGGTGAGTACACGAGCTGCCAGATGAACCCGATGATCGCGAACGACAGGACGACCGGCAGGTAGAAGATGCCCTGGTAGATGCGGCTGCCGCGAATCTCCTTGTCGAGCAGGTAGGCGAGCAGCAGTCCCAGAGGCGTCGCGACGAACGCGAGAAACCCGAGCCAGATCGCGTTGTGCTCGACAGCGGGCCAGAACGGCGGGTAGATCGTCGCGATCTCGTGGTAGTTCCGCGTCCCGACCCAGTGAGCGGTGCCGACGCCTCCGATCCCGTCCCAGTTGGTGAACGAGAGCAGGATCGAAGCGACGGTCGGAAACCAGACGAGCCCGCCGACAACGAGCATGGGCACACCGATCATCACACCGATGGTCACCCGGTCGCGCGGCGAGAGACGGACGGCGCGCGCCTTCCGGCGCGCGCCGCTCGTTCTCGCTCCTGATGCGATGTCGATCGCCATCGCTTCGGGCTAGATCACGATCCGAAGATCGACTTCTTCTGCTTCTGGATGCCCTTCACCAGACCGTTCACGTCGTTGGGCGTGTTCAGGAACTGCTGCAGTGCCGGGATCATCACGGTCGACGCGAAGTCGGGCCGCGTGTCGCGGTCCATGTACTGCGCAATGTGCTTCGCGGAACCGATCAGCTCGGCCGACTTCTTCTGCAGCGGGTTGTAGTGCGCGGAGCTGGCATGGGTGTTCGCGCCCACGTCGTTGGCGTCGGACTTCAGGTACGTGTTCTCGGCGGCAGCACTGCCGAGGTACTTGAGAAGCGCCTTGGCACCGTCCTTGTTCTTCGCCTTGCGCGACATCAGGAACCCGTCGATCGGGGCGTCGAGCGAGTCCTGCCCGTGCGTCGGGTTGATCGCCGGGTACGCGAAGAAGTCGAGATCGGCATGGTCCGCCGCGACCGTTGCCTGCTGGCCGACGAACGAGCCGAGCAGGTACATGCCGGCCTGCTTGCTGATCATCTGCTGCGCGCCTTCCTGCCACGTCAGGCCGAGTGCGCCCTGCGAGGTGTACGGAAGGATCTCACGCCACTGGTTGAAGACGGCCTTGACCTTCGGGCTGTCCCACGACTCCTTGCCTGCCATCAGCCGGACGTGGAAGTCGTAACCGTTGATGCGCATGTTCAGGATGTCGAACGTGCCCATCGCCGGCCAGCCGTCCTTGTCCGCGAAGGCGATCGGCGTCAGGCCGTCGGCCTTCATCTTCTTGGCCAGGGCCATGAATTGATCCCACGTCTTCGGGATGGTGTAGCCGTGCGCCTTGAAGACGCTCTTGCGATAGAAGACCGCCCAGGGGTAGTTGTAGATCGGCACGAAGTAGTAGTGCCCGTCGAGCCCCTTCGACGCCTGCTGCATCGCTGGTGAGAACTGCGGCTTCAGCACTTCCCACACGTCGTCGATCGGCGACAGCAGATGCTTCTGCGCGAAGAACTGCATGCGGTAGCCGGCGAACCACGTGAAGACATCCTGGGGCTGGCCCTGCAGGTACGTGTTGATCTGCTCCTGGAACGTGTTGTGGTCGACAGTGTTGACGTTGACCTTCGTGCCGGTCTTCTTGGTGAACCCCTTGAAGACGGCCGCGTACGCCGCCTTCGGCACGGGGTCAGAGCCGTTCGACCCGAAGCTGACGGTGCCGGAAAGCTCCGACAGCCACGAGGCAGGCACCGCGCCGCGCGCACGGGCCGCGGTGATGCCGTAGACGGCGGCGAGGCCGCCGGCGCCGGCGGCTGCGAGCAGCCCGCGCCGCGTCGTCTGCCGCGCTGCGAGCTCTTCGAGGTCGAACTGCAGAGGGTTGTCGTCCGACATGTGGATCCTCCTGGTCTCGGGCACACGATCGCGAAAGTGCACACGATCGAACAAAAACAACTACGGGGCAACCCTGGCACGTTCGAGACGCGCCTGTCAAGGTCCGGACGCAAAATCGTTGATCCGGCTGCAGCAATCAGATAGAAGGAGACAATGCCCCCTTGACGGGGGCTGTTGGTTCGCGTTGAGTATTGTGCGATCCCGACCCGAAGGAGCCATGCTCGCCGCCCAGCGCCACAAGCTCATCGTCGAAGAGATCCGACGCCGGGGCGCCGCCCGGGTCAGCGAGCTGACCGAGTTGCTCGCGGTCTCGGAGATGACGATTCGCCGCGACCTCGACGCGCTCGCGGCGGCCGGCCTGCTCGAAAAGGTGCACGGAGGCGCCACGATGCGCGGCGGTCTCAGCGCGGACGAGCCCGGTTTCGAGGCGAAGTCGCACCGCCAGTTGAAGGAGAAGGAGGCGATCGCGCGGGCGGCTGCGCGGCTCGTCGAGCCGGGTCAGTCGATCGCGTTGACCGCCGGGACGACGACCTTCCACCTCGCGCACCATCTCGCGCACGTGCCGGATCTGACGGTGGTCACGAACTCGATCCAGGTGGCAAACGTCCTGCACCGGGAACCGCGGCCCGACCTGACCGTCGTGCTGACCGGCGGCGTGCGCACCCCGTCGGACGCGCTCGTCGGACCGATCGCGCTGACCGCGATCCGTTCGCTGCACCTCGACGTGCTGTTCATGGGCGTTCACGGCGCCACCGCCGACGTCGGGCTCACGACGCCCAACCTGCTCGAGGCCGAGACCGACCGCGCGCTCGTCGCCGCATCGGAGCGCATCGTCGTCGTGGCCGACAACACCAAGTGGGGCGTTCGCGGACTGAGCCGGATCGCGGGCCTCGAGGACGTCGACGTTTTCGTCTCGGACCACGGCCTCGATTCCACCGCGCGCGCGACGATCGGGGAGCAGGTCGAACGCCTCGTGATCGCCCCGATTCGTGCGCCGCGCGGCGTCGCGGGAGCGGCGTGA
>JANMWB010000082.1:0-3658 GCA_031393705.1 Thermoleophilia bacterium
GCGATCACGCGCTGGCTCTGCTTCAGGTTGTGCCTAGCAAGCTTGAGCTCGTGCCCGTTCACGCGGAGGTCGTGCTGAATCTTTGCGAGCTGCTGCGTCGAGGCGTAGTACTGCGAACGCGCACGCTCGAGCGAATCCGAAAGCTGTCGCAACTGCCCCATGACCTGCTGGGCTTGCGCCTGCTTCGAGCTCACCGAGGGGTCGGCGAACGCCGGGACTGCCGCCAAAAGAGCGATGCAGATCCCCGTAAGTACGTACGGCGCCTGTCCCAGCCTACGAATGACAATCCCCGGTCAGGGAATGGGACGGGCGCACCGGGAGGGGCCGGTACGACACGTTAGGGCGAGGTTAGCAACCTTTTCGGACGACCGTCAACGAACAACTGTCACAAACGGGTGCGAAACCTGTCTTATTCTGCACCAAGCGGGAAGTCCCTGCTCGAGGGGTGTGGTACGGTCCGCCTCCGTGCTTGGGCAGGCACACATGCCGCGTCGGCGGCTCTTGCTGTTCTTCGTGACCGCCCTGGCCGTGTTTGCGGCTCCGGCAGTCAGCGGTGCGATCACCCCGCACGGCGCTTCCGCGCTGCGCGCGAAAGATGCCTCCCTTGCTGCGAAATCGCGTGCAGCGGTGCTCGATCTCTATTCGCTCGACCAGCGGCTCGCCGGAACACAGTCGCGGCTGAACACGCTGCAGACGCAGACGCTGTCACTACGTGCACAGCGCACGAGCCTTGCGCATCAACTGCAGGTTGCGAAGCACGGCGCTCAACTGGCGCAGAGCCGGCTCGCAGCGCGCCTGCGTGCGTTGTACGAGCAGGGCAACGTCGAACCGCTCGAGATCGTGTTCGGTGCGAAGACGATCGACGAGGCAATGACGAGCCTCGACAGCCTCAGCCGCATGACGAGCCAGGGCGAGGACGTGATCCGCGAGCTCAAGACCGCACGCGCGAACCTTGGCTCCGCCTCGCGGCAGCTGGCCGTGCGCGAAGCTGCGCTCGCCCTCGCAACGCAGCAGGCCCGCGCGACTGCGAACGCCCTTGCAGCAACGCGCGCCGCACGAAGCTCGTACATCGGCTCACTCGCCGCGGAACGCAGCATGACGCAGCAGCGGCTCTCTTCTCTCATCGCACAGGCAGACGCCGCCCGGCTCAAGAGCGCCCAGCTCACGCGCGCTGCCGTTGCCGACCAAACGGCCTCGGCCGGCTCGTCCACGATCACGCCGGCTGCAACCACATTCGCGTCGACGGCGCCCGCCGCGGGCGGTCACACGATCTCGGTGTCGGCTACGGGGTATGCGCTTTCCGGCAGAACGGCCAGTGGTCTGCCCGTCGGTTGGGGTGTTGTCGCGGTCGATCCTTCGGTGATCCCGCTCGGAACGCACATGACGATCCCGGGTTATGGCGAGGCGGTCGCAGCCGACACGGGCGGAGCAATCATCGGCGCGACGATCGATCTTTGGTTCCCGACGACCGCCCAGGCCAACGCCTGGGGCCGCAGAGTCGTCACGATTATCCTTCATTAGCTAGAGGCTTGATGTGGAACCGCGTGCTCGCGGGGATGGCTCAGACCAAGCAGGTCGCACGGGTCGGGCGCAGGGCATAGCGGGGTCTACGTTCAAGCCCGAACACGCCTTTCAAAAGCGCGGCGAGATGCGCCGCGTCTGAGCCACCAGCCGCGAGTGCGCGTGCGTTTCACATCAAGCCTCTAGAACCGCGGGTAAACTGGTCGGCCCAGGTAGGCCGATCTGAGCGACCCAGCAGAAAACACCGACTTCGCCTCGCCACGAGTCCTACTCGTGGACGACCACGACCTGTTCAGAACGGGCCTGCGCAACCTGCTCGAAGAGCAAGGCGTCGACGTCGCGGGTGAGTGCGACAACGGCACCGACGCGCTGCGGGCGGTACGCGAGCTCGCGCCTGACGTCGTCGTGATGGACCTGAACATGCCGGGGATCAGCGGTGTCGAGGCGACACGCCAGATCTCGATGATCGCGCCACTGACGCGCGTGCTCGTGCTCACGATCTCCGACCAGGACGCCGACGTGATGGATGCGATCCTGGCGGGCGCCTGCGGCTACCTGCTCAAGGACGCATCGATCACCGAGCTGATGCAGGGAATTCGTGCTGCGGCCGTGGGTGAGTCGCTCGTCTCACCGACAATCGCCGCGAAGGTACTGCAGCGCGTGCGTGCATCGAGCGCGTCTCACCGCGAAGCGGAGCTGATTCAGTCCGAGCTGTCGGACCGCGAGATCGAAGTGTTAAAGCTGATCGCGAACGGCAAGGACAACGCGATGATCGCCGGCGAGCTGCACATCAGCCCGAAGACGGTCAAGAACCACATCTCGAACATCTTGATGAAGCTCCAGATCGAGAACCGGATCCAGGCCGCGGTCTACGCGGTTCGCTCCGGGATCGTCTAGCGCCAGCCGAGGGCGCCGTTCGCGCCGAAGTCGTGCGTGACGCGGGTGAGGCCCGTGCCGTCGACGCCGATCGTCCAGACGTCCGAGACGCCGTCCTTGTTCGCCGCCGTAAACGCGAGGTGCGAGCCGTCCAGCGACCAGGCGAGGCCGGGCGGCGTAGACGGCGGCGCTTGCAGGCCGGGCAGCGCGAGCCGCCGCTTGGTCGCGGGCAGGGTGATCCAGAAGCCGCCGCCCCACGTGATCAGCGCGAGACGGCCGTCGGGCGACCACGCAGGGATAAAGTCGCCCGCAATGACGTGCTGCGAATCCGAGCCATCGGGCTTTGCAGTGTCGATGTTGCCCTGTGCGTCGAACGCGATGCGCGACGGCCCCCAGGCCGGATAGCCACCAGGAAGGTGCAGCGGCGCCGCTGCACCGCCACTCGCAGGTGCCGTGTAGAGGGCCGACCCATCACCGGTGATCGGCGCGTCCCAACGCGCGAAGACGACCTGCGTGCCGTCCATTGAGAAGCTCGGCCGGTCGTCCTGCAGGATCGCGCTCTTCGTCGAGGGCAACTGCACCGAGTGCGCGTCGCTGCCGTCCAGGCGCATCGTCCAGATCTGATGGGTGCACCCGTTGCAGTCCGCTCCGTCGACGCGGGCGAAGGCGACCTTCGTCCCGTCCGCCGAGAGCGACGGATCGAGCTCGTCGGTTGTCGTCTGCGTCAGTCGCGTCAGCCCGTTGCCGTCCGGCTGCACCGAGAAGAGGTCGTTCGGCGGCGCGCAGTCGCCGGCGAAAACGGCACCGGAACCGTCGGGAAGTGCCTGCAGGCCGAGGAATGCGTCGGTGTCCTTACCTTGGCAGACCGTCACCTTGTCGAGAACACGTGTCGAGCCCGTGAGCGTCGAGTGCGCGAGCGTGCCCCACGGCGACTCCCCGTAGGCCGAACCGTCGCGCGCGAGCGCCGGACTGATCCGGTAAGCGCCTGCCACCTCGAACGTCGCATGGCGCGCGAGGTCGTAAGTCACGTACCCGTCCGCGCCACGCACGAGCAGATGCGTCTCGTTGGCCCAGAGGGGATCAGCCGCGTGCCGCACCGGACGTGCGGTGGCGATCGCCTTCCCAACACCCCCCGCACGTACCTGGACGGCGCCCGCCGGTGTCACCGACCCAAGCCGCCCGGCTGGGGACCAGGCGACCTGAGTCGCTGAGATCGTCGCGAGCCGCTTGCCGCTCGCGGCATAGACGTCCCAGGTCTCGC
>JANMWB010000086.1:0-2814 GCA_031393705.1 Thermoleophilia bacterium
AACCCGTGCGCGACGTCGATGCGGAAACCGGCGACGCCGCGGTCGAACCAGAAGCGGAGGATCTGCTCGAACTCGGTGCGCACGTCGTCGTTCCACCAGTCGAGGTCGGGCTGCTCCGGTGCGAACTGGTGCAGGTAGTAGCGCTTCCGCCGCAGGTCGTACTCCCAGGCGGTGTCGCCGGTGAAGATCGACTTCCAGTCGTTCGGGATCTCGGTCGACCAGACGTAGTACTCCGGGCGGTCGCTGAACCAGTCGTGCTTGTCGGAGGTGTGGTTCGGGACGAGGTCGAGCCAGACGTCGATGTGACGCATGCGCGCCTCGGCGATCAGTGCGTCGAGGTCGTCGAGCGTCCCGAGCTCGGGATGGACGTCGCGGTAGTCGGAGACGTCGTAGCCCCAGTCGACGTTCGGGCTGGGGAACGTCGGGCTCGACCAGATCGTGTCGACGCCAAGCCAGGCGAGGTGGTCGAGTTTCGAGGCCAGGCCTCGCAAATCACCGACGCCGTCGCCGTTCGAGTCCGCGAAGGAGCGCGGGTAGACCTGGTAGATGGCGCGGCCCAAGGCAAGGCAAGCTACCTTCCTTCTCGTGACCCGCGCGCATAAGCTCGCGAACCTCCTCGGTGTGACCCTTCCGTTCGTGGGCTTGATCGCCGCGATCGGCCTGCTGTGGAACACGTGGGTCGGGTGGACGGACATCGGATTGCTGCTCGCCGGCTACCTGCTGACGGGCGTCGGGATCACCGTCGGGTTCCATCGCCTCTTCACGCATCGCGCGTTCCAGACGAAGCAGTGGGTGCGTTGGACGTTCGCGATCCTTGGGTCGATGGCGGTCGAAGGCCCGGTGCTCGCGTGGGTCGCCGACCATCGCAAGCACCATCAGTTTTCAGATGTCGAGGGCGATCCGCATAGCCCGCACGTTGGCGGCGGGAACGGCTTCTTCGCCGCGGCGAAGAACCTGTTCCATGCGCACGTCGGGTGGCTGTTCGTGCATGAGGGGCGCGCGGAGATCAAGAAGTACGTGCCCGACCTGCTCGCCGAGCGCGGCATGAAGACGATCAACAAGTTGTTCTGGGTCTGGCTGTTGATCTCGCTGGCCGTGCCCGCTGCGATCGGCTTCGCGATCTCCGGCACCTGGCAGGGCGCAGTCACAGCGTTGTTGTGGGGCGGCGCGATCCGCATCTTCGTGCTCCACCACGTCACGTTCTCGATCAACTCGATCTGCCACTTCTGGGGCCGGCGGAACTTCACGTCGTCGGACGAGAGCCGCAACGTGTGGCTCCTGAGCCTGATCTCCTTCGGCGAGTCGTGGCACAACAACCACCACGCGTTCCCGTCGTCGGCGTTCCATGGCCTGCGGCGGTTCGAAGCAGCGATGGATCCCGGTGGCTGGGTGATCACCGGGCTCGAGAAGCTCGGCTTGGCGTGGAAGGTCGTGCGGATTCCGCGCGAGCGCCAGGCCAGCAAGTCGCTCGTCACCTAGCCGGTTCCGAGGCTTGCCAACGAGCCTGCCGCGTGTGAGGCTCGCGGGATGGTGTGCGCGTGAGCTTGGCCGAAGCGCTCGAGCTTCGCGCGTCGTGCGACTACCGCGGCGCGCTCGCCGCCCTGCACGACGCGAACGATCGCGCGGAGCTCGTGGCTCGGTCTCGGCTGTACGAGGACTTCGGCGACTACGCCTCCGCTCGCGCCGACGCGGAGCGCGCCGACGATCGAGTCCGGCTGGCAGGCGTTGCGTTAGCGGAAGGCGAACCGCATGAGGCGCTTGCGTTGACCGAAGGGGTCGTGTGCGTCGAACGCGGCGATGCGCTCGCAGAGCTGGCGCGCTTCGACGAAGCCGAGGAGCTGTATCGCTCGCTCCCGGACGACGACCCGCTCGTCCGGCTCGGCCGCGGCGCCGTCCTTCGCTCGCGCGGCGCGTACCCAGACGCGGAGAAGGAACTGCTGCAGGCGCTCGCTCTCGCGGAGCAGCGCTTCGGAGCGGCGTCGATCGAAACGGCCGGCGCGCTGAACGCGCTGGGGATGACGTACAAGTACTGGGGACGCTTCGACGAGGGACGACGTGTCTACGACCGGGCGCTGGCGATCCTCGTCCGCGCGTTCGGTGAAGAGCACACCGATGTCGCAACCGTCCACCACAATCTCGGCGGTCTCGAGCACGCCCGTCGCGACTTCGAGGCGGCGGAGCCTCACGCCAGGAAGTCGGTCGAGCTCCGGCGGCGCCTGCTCGGCGCGGATCATGTCGCGACCGCCGAGGACGAGGCCGCGTGGGCGCCGATCCTCCATGCGTTGGGCCGCGACGATAAGGCCGAGGCGTTGCTTCGTAACGCGATCCCGATCCTGGAGCGCGCCTATGGGCCGGACCACCCCGAGGTCGCAAGCGCGTGGAACAACCTCGGCTCGACGCTCGCCGACCTGGACGAGGCGGCGGCGGCCTATCGGACCGCGCTCGCTGCGAAGGAGCGCGTACTCGGCGCGGAGCATCCGGCGCTCGCGATCACGCTGAACAACCTGGCGGTGAACGCGCGTCGCCGGGGCGAGATTGCTGAAGCCGAGGAGATCTACGTGCGGGCGCTCGGGATCCTCGAGGGCCGGGTCGACCCCGACCATCCGAACCTGGCGCTCACTCGGCGCAATCTCGAGCGCTTGCGCGAGGACGGGAAGAAAGGCCAAGGCTCCGCGGTCTAGACAGCGACACGATTGGAGGAGGAGAGATGAGCGAGGATCGGGAAAAGCTTGCCTCGAACACGAACGAGGATGCCATCGAGGACCGGAAGCGGCTTGCAGCGAACGAGAACGAGGACGTAGCAGACGACTTCGA
>JANMWB010000098.1:0-8936 GCA_031393705.1 Thermoleophilia bacterium
GCGTGCGACCACGTGCCGGGGATCCGCGGGATCGGGGGCGCGCCTCCCGCGCCGGCGGCAGCACCGGCGCAGACGACGAGTGAAAGGGCGGCAAAGAGGATGGCAAGCTTCCGCATGCTCTGACTATCCCCCGTTCGGGTCACGCGGTGGTTGGGCGCAGGTAAGGCGGACGTAAAACAGGCGTAGGCTCGACGGAGCCGCAAGAGAACAGGCTCGACGGAGCCGCAAGAGAACAGGAGGGCCGCCGGTTTGCACCGGCGGCCCTCATTCTTCAGCTTGGTTATCGAGTCACGCGCTGCGGTCGGTGGGTCAGTTGGCACCTCAGCCCGACCTCACCCGTCAATGTGCCTTCGACCTGCGCTCTCGACTCGAAATCCTGTCCACTCCGCCGGACGGCGCCGGTCGGAGCTTCAACGTCTTGTGCACCGAGAAGGGTTCGCGCCTGACCATCGGCTTCCTCCCGAATCGTCGACAGCCGGCGCGTCGCGCAGATGCGACCCGGCTCAGGAGCGCGCGAAGGCAATCAGATCGGTTAACTCGCCTCGATCGGCTGCTTGAAGCGCGGCGATGTAGACGGCGCGCAACTCGGCCGGCCCAAGGGCGAGCTCGCTGCCCCAACCAAGCGGCGACCCGCCGAGGCTGATGGCAAGAATGTCGGCAGCGAGTCGCGCGTGACGGCCGTTGCCGTTCGGGAAGGGGTGAATCGCGACGAGCCGGTGGTGGAAGCGAACCGTCAGCTCCGTTTGTTCATACGTGTCGTGCTCGACCCAATAGCGGGCGTCACCAATCAATCCGCCGAGTTCTTGCGTGATCAGCCACGGCTCGACCCCGATGTTCCGGGGAGTCTGCCGGTAGGTGCCCGCCCAACGCCAAACGTCGCCGAACATGCGCTTGTGAAGTCGCCGAAAAAAGGGCTCGTCGAGCACGGCGTCCGGCTGACGCTTTCGGCGCAACGCCCAGGCCGACGCCCGCGCGATGTTCTCCTGCTCGACAAGGTCGAGCTCTCCGAGCGTTGCGATCGCGGGTCGTAGGATCTGCGCAGCCTCGTCCGGGTCTAGTGGAGTCTGGCCGTCTGCGGCTCGTCCGAGGTAGTGCATCAACCCGAAGGTGTCAGTCCCGCCAGAGCGACGAGGAATCTCTGAGCTGTTCGGCAAGGTCCTCGACCAAGCGCTCGGTGTCGGGCTCGCCGCCCTGCTGATCTTCCAGGAGCATCGTGTGCCGAACCCGATCGACATCGCGCCGTGCGACGAGGTGCGCCCGATCGTCCACGATCGCCTCCAACGACTGTGTTGGGACCAAGGCGTAGACGAGCGTGCACTCGAGCGCCTCCGCTGCGCGCCGTAGCGTGTCGAGCTGAATCGCCCCATCCGCCTCGGATTTCTCGAGGTATGCGACAGCCTGATCGGTCACACCGAGACGCCGCGCGACCTCGGCCCTAGGCATTCCGAGTGCCTCACGGATTGCGCGCAACCAGCCACGCGGTGGCAGGCCAGCGGGCACGCGTCGCCACTCGGCGAGACGCCGGTCAAGGAGTTGACGATCACGAGGCGGACGAGCCATACGACGAGCATATCATGAATACAAGGTGTAGATTGAAAATAGATGCCTTAGTTTCAAGCTTTAGCTTGTAATTCAGGTTTTAATTTCAGGCTACGCCTTGTGCATCCTCGTGCTTCGAGGTGGCGGGGAGTGAGTGGGCGTTACTAGTGGACGAGCGAAAGCATCTTGAACATCGGCAGATACATCGAGATGATGATCACGCCGACCATCAAGCCGACGCCGATCATCATGATCGGCTCGATGATGCTCGTGAGGGTCTCGATCGAGGCGTCGACCTCTTCTTCGTAGAAGTCCGCGATCTTGCCGAGCATCTTGTCGAGCTCTCCGGTTTCTTCGCCGACCTTGATCATCTGCGAGACCATCGGCGGGAAGACGTCGTTCTCGACGAGCGGCTGGGAGATCGGGACACCTTCGTGCACCTTCTGCTTCGCGTCGATCAACGCCGCCTCGATCACCCAGTTGCCTGCCGTTTGCGACGTGATCTCGATCGCCTTGATGATGTCGACGCCGGCCGCGACGAGCGTCGAGAACGTGCGCGAGAAGCGCGCCATCGTGATCTTGAGGACGACGTCGCCGATCTTCATCGGGAGCCTGAGCTTGAAGCGATCCCAGTTACGGCGCCCGTGCTCCGTCTTACGCCACTTCTTGAACGTGAACGTCGTCCCGATCCCGAACGCGAGGATCAGGTACCAGTCGCCCTTGATGAAGTTCGACGCGTCCACGACGTACTGGGTCAGCGTCGGCAGCTTGCCGCCAAGGGTGAGGAACACCTTGCTGAAGAACGGGACGAGGAAGAGCAGCATGCCGGTGAGCACGAGGGTCGCGAAGATCAGGACCATCGTCGGGTACATCATCGCGCCCTTGACGCGGCTCTTCAGCTTCGTCTCGCGCTCGATCTGGTACGCCATGCGGTCGAGCACCTGGTCCAGGATCCCGGCCGCCTCACCCGACTCGACCATGGCGACGAAGAGGCGCGTGAAGACTTTCGGGTGACGGTCCATTGCCTGGCTGAGCAGCAGACCGCCTTCGACGTCCGCGCGCAACTCGGCGATGATCTGCGCAAGATATTTGTCGTCGGTCTGCTCCTCGAGAATGACGAGCGCCGCGACGACACTGAGCCCGGCCTCGATCATCGTCGCGAACTGGCGCGAGAAGATCTGCAGAGATTTCGGCTTGATCTTCTTGAACGTGGTTCTCGCGCCGTCCTCGCCGGCAGACGGAAGCTCGTCGAGCTTCTCGGCGAGCAGACCGCGGATCCGGAGTTGCTCGCGCGCGACGTCGAGCGTCGGTGCGTGGATCTCACCGTCAGACAGGAACCCTTGCGCGTTGATCGCGCTGTATGCGAAGGCAGCCATTGCTCTCTCAGCTATCGGCAGGCACGGCGCTCGGCCTTAGCACGGTGCGGCGCCCGGCGGGTTCGCGGTACCACAGTCCATCGTCGTGACTTCCTTGACGAGCTGCTTGCCGGTCAGGCCGTCTCGCACCACGACCGAGATCTGCTTGTAGGACCGCTGCGTCGTGGTGCTCGCCGTCAGCTTGATGTAGGTGTCGACGTAGTAGTTCTGGCCGTCAGGGGACGAGGCGCCGCTGACCTGCCGGTGGGCAACACACGGGTTGATGCCGTTCGCCGAGTAGTACAAGGACACGCTCGTCGCCCCTGAGGCGGCGGTGCAGCTCCACGAGCTCGTGCCGGGGTTGTTGCGGGGGCCGGTGTTGGCGCAGACCGGTGTCTGAGAGGCCGCGCACACCGTCGTGTCGGCAACGTACGTACCGGTGGTCGGCGCGCCGGCCGTGTCCAGGCCGATCGGGTCGTAGGTCATCGAGCGATAGAGCTCCAACTGCTGGTTTGCGAGCGCCTGAGCGGTGTTTGCGCGCGAAGCCCGCCCGAGGGCGACCGACCCTGCACCGAATGCGCCGACGATCGCGAGCAGCGCGATCTGCAGGATCACCATCGCGATCAGCAGCTCGACCAGGCCAAACCCAGCCTCCGACGTCGTGTGCTGATCCGGTGTCATCGATGCATCAGGTAGAGAGCAACTCGAGCGTGTAGCGCTTGCCGTCAGTCTGGTTTTCGAGTGTCACCTTTTCTCCGACGTGGAGCGTCAACGTCCCGGTACCGCCGGCATACGAGCCGCCGACGATCGCGACCTGCGCGCTGCCCTTCGTCCACGAGGCGAGACGGAAGACGGGCGATCCGGACGGGAACGTGCCCCCACTCGCAACATGCGAGACGACGCCGTTGACCGAGAGCGACACGGTGGGCTGCGACGGGGCCGCGGTCGTCGTCGTGCCTCCGGGTGGCATTGTCGACGGCACCGCGCTCACTCCCGGGGGCGTCGCCGTGGTCGTCGTCGGGACGTCCGCGCCGGGCTTGCCGGCGGTGGTCGGCGTCGTCGTCGTCGGAGTTCCCGTACTGGAGGGCGCTTGTGCGGTCGACACTTGCGGCGTGAACGGATTCTTCGTCTCGAACACGCTGAACGACACGAGCTGTCCCCCAGCGGAAGAGGGCGGTGCGTCGGTGTCGACGAGTTGGCCGCTCGGGGCGGACGCGGCGGTCGCGCCGGGGGCGCCTGCAGCGACGTTCGGCAGGCCGCCTGGGGTGAGGCTCGGGCCTGGGTCGTACCGCGTGTTGAGGGGCGGCTTCTTGTTCATCACCGCCAGCATCGAGGGGATCTCGTAGGCGCCGACGAGCACCATCAGGACCGTGCCGACGATCGCGGCGATCTTGACCCGCTTCTCGCGCTGCTTGACCGGATCGACGCGTTTCTTCTTCGCTGCCATCAGTTACGGGGTCGCCCCGGCCGCAGTGGCGCCTGCCGGCGGCGTGTCGCTCGACGATGCGGGCGTGGTCGTGGTGGGCGAGGTTGTCGTGGTGCCGTCCGGGTTCGTCGTCGTCGGTGCAGCCGGAGCAGGCGGCGCGGTCGAGCCGTACACGTAGGCGTTGACGAACAGCTCGGCGGTGATCTTCGGGAACGAATCGGTGAGCACGTTGAACGTCACCGTGTCGACGTTGAAGAGGCGCCCGCTCGCTTCGAGCTTGCCGTCGTGAACCGCGACAAGACTGCGCAGGCGGTAGAGAAAGTCGCTGAGCCCATAGAAGTCACCGTTGAACAACAGGTGGATTCGATCGGTCTCGTAGGAGCCGCTGGGCGTCGCGCCACCGGTGACCGGCTCGATCAGCGCGAACTTGATTCCGGCCGAGCGCGCGAGATCGCTGAGCGTGAGGATGATTCCCGGCATGTCCGTCCGGTCCGGCATCGCGCGCGCGAGCCGGAAGAGATCGGCGGTCTCGATCGTCGGCGGGTGCAATCCCTTCTTGATCTCGGCCTGCCGCTTGTAGATCTGGAATTGCACGGCATCTGTCTGCTTCTGCAGCTTCGCGGCCTGCACACCCTGCGGCGCGACGACCATCGTGTGGCCGGCGTACGCAACGATCAGCAACAGGATCGCGACTACGGCGAACTGAATCCTTTGGTCGAGGTTGGCGAGCTTCTTCTTCATGACGAAGCTCCCGCCGCGCGAACGCCACCCTGGAGGATGAACGTGAACATGCCCGTCGGGCACTGACCACCGCCGCCACCGCCGCCGCCCGAGTCGCTCGATTCGGACTTGCCGAGCGTCATGTCGCTGAGGTCAGGCACCACCGCGAGGCGCGCGAGGAAGCGCGCAACGGAATCCTGGGAGTACGTACAGCCTGTGACCATGAAGCTCTGCGGAGGCGCTGCTCCCGCGGCAGGCGTTGCCGCGGCCGCCGGGGCGATCGACGGTGCAAGCGCGTTCAGCGTGACCAGCCAGACGTCGCTCGGCACGACCTGCGAGACCTCGCGGAGGAGCCTGTCCCAGGCGACGCGCTGGCCCAGCACCGTCGAGAGTGCCGTGACACGCGTCTGCCGCTGCTGCGGCAACTCCGCGACGACGGGCGATGCCGGCGTTGGTGCGGGGATCGCCGCGTACTGCGCCTGAACCTGCTCGAGCGCGCTCTGCTTCTTCGCGACGCCGGCGCTCGCGGACAGGAACATCACCGCGAGCAACGCGGAGATGACAACCGTGCCAATGCAGCCGACGAGCACGGGAAGCGGCGGCACCTTGCGGCCCTGATTCGCCTCGTCGCCCGGAAGAAGGTTGACAGCGCGCACGTCAGTCCTCGATCCCGAGGCCGATGGCAACGGTCAACGAACCCAGCGCGTACTCCGGCTCGCGGAACTTCTTCGGGATGGCAACCCTGTTGAGCGGATCGCCAACAGTGACCGGAACACCGATCAAGCGGTGCAGTTCGTCGGCGAAGCCCGGCAGGTGCGCAGAGCCACCCGTCAGCACGAGCTGGCCGATCCCGAGTGAGCCGGGCTGGTTCTGGTAGAAGCGCAGGCTCGACACGAGCTCGCGTGCGAAGGACTGCAGCTCGCGCGTGACCGCTTCGCGCGCTGCACCAAGCGCCTCGGGCGAAATTCCCTCAGGCGGCGTGGCCTGAGCGACAAGTGAGAGCACGTGCTTGATCGGCGTCGCCTCTGACGGTGTGATGTCGAGCGCGCGCGCGATCGCGACAGAGAGGTTCTGCCCGCCCCAGCCGAGCACCCGGGTGAACTCGCAGACGCGGCCATCCGAAACGGCGAACGTCGAGCGGTCGTGACCGACGTTCACGACGACCTGCGCTCCCGTGGCGGGTGCCGAATCCGACGCCGGCGGCTCCGCTAGCGCGCGCAACATGGCGAATGCCTCGAGATCGATGCCGGCAACAGTGATGCCCGCCTTCTTGCAGGCGAGGACGTAGCGCTCGACGAGCTCGCGGTAGGCAACGACGAGCAGGACGCGCCGAACGGTCTGCCCGGTCTCCTCGTCCGTCCACTCGGAGAGCAGCTGCCAGTCGAGCACAGCCTCCTCGAGCGGGATCGGCAAGGTCTCCTGGGCGCGAAACTTGATCGCGTTCGCGAGCTGCTTCGGATCGTCGATCCCGGAGATCTCAAAAGTACGAACGCCGATGCGGTTGTTGGCGATGCCAAGACGGATGCCCTTCTTCGGCAACTTGTGCTTCGCGAACATTTCCTTGAGCGTCTGCGCGAGCGTTTCGATGTCGCGCAGTTCTCCACCGACGACCACGCCGTCGGCGAGCGGTGCGCGCGCAACCTGATGCAACTGCGGCGAGCCGCCGTTGTTCGTGACGCGCGCGGCTGCAACCTGCGACGCACCGATCTTCAGCCCGACGATGCCGGTCTTCGAGACTTTGGCCTTCTTCTCGTGTGGCTCTTTCACGCCCTTGGGCTGCTTCTCGCCCTTCGGCTGCTTCGCGTCCTGTGGCTTGCTCCCGAGCTTCAGCTCACGCTTCCAGATCGGCGGCTTCTTCTCCTTCGGCTCCTTGACGGCCGCCGGATCGTTCGCCTCCTTCGGCGTGCGCCCGCGCGTCAACTCGCGCTTCCAGATCGGCGGCTTCTTCTCCTTCGGTTCCTTGACGGCAGTCGGAGCCTCGGTCTCTTTCGGCGTCCGGCCGAACTTCAGCTCCCGCTTCCAGAACGGCTGCGTCTGCTCCGCCGGATCCCACGTCTCCTTGGACTTCTTTGCCGCCTTCGGCTGCTTCGGTGTCTTCGGCTGCTTCGCTGCCTTCGGCTCCTTCGAGCCGCGGCCGAGCGACAGCTCCTTCTTCCAGAACGGCGTCGGCTTGGAATCGGGCGCGACTGCGGCGACGGGTGTCGCCGGCTCGGGAGCGGTCGGCTCAGGGGTCGCGCTAGGCGCCACGACCGGCGCGAGATCCACGGGTGGGCCCGACGCCGACTCGGCCAACGGGACGCGTACCGGCGGAGGACCGGAAACAGGTGGGGCGACGATCGCCGGCATCTCGTCCGGCAGGTCGTTCGGATCGAACGACGTCGTCAGCCAGCCGTAGTCGCCCTTCGGCGCCGGAAGCTCCGCGGACGGAGGGGTGTCGACTGCGGATTCCTGCTCGGGCACCTTCGCCGGCTCCGGGGGAGCCTCGGCTGCCGCGGCGGGCTCGAGCTCCGGCACGGCGGCCGGTACCTCGTCCTTTGCCTTACGGCGCAAGGAGAACTCTTTCTTCCAGATCGATTCGGACACGCCGGATCAGCTCCCGGAGACCCGCAGCCCGCCGAAGACGGGCTCGGCCGGTGTGGCGGGGGTGTGACCGTTCTCCTCCGCAGCGGGCGCGTTCGGGTCGACATACCCCGCGCGCTCGAGCAAACCCTGTAGCTGCTCGGGACGCGATGAGCGCGTCACCGCAATGTCCATCGAGACGATGCCGCGGATGACCAGTTCGGCGAGGGACTGCTCCATCGTCACCATTCCCTTGCCGGTGCCGGTCTGCATGACCGAATAGATCTGCTCGACCTTCCCCTGACGGATCAGGTTCCGAACTGCGTCGTCCGGCAAAAGAATCTCGAGCGCGGGAACACGACCTGCGCCATCGGCGGTCGGCAGGAGCGCCTGCGTGACGACGCCTTGCAACGTGCCGGCGATCTGCACACGAACCTGCTCCTGCTGCTCCGGCGGAAAGACGTCGATGATCCGGTCGATCGTTCCCGGCGCCGACTGGGTGTGCAGCGTGCCGAAGACGAGGTGGCCTGTTTCTGCCGCCGTCATCGCAGTTGCGATCGTCTCGAGGTCGCGCATTTCGCCGACGAGGATCACGTCCGGGTCTTGGCGAAGCGCGCCGCGCAGACCTTCGGCGAAGGAGATGGCGTCGACGCCGATCTCGCGCTGGTTGACGATGCAGCCCTTGTGGCGATGCAGAAACTCGATCGGATCCTCGACCGTAAGGATGTGGTCGTGACGCGTCCGGTTGATCTCGTCGATCACCGAGGCGAGCGTCGTCGACTTGCCCGAACCTGTCGGCCCCGTGACGAGGATGAGCCCGCGCGGCTTCTCCGCCAGCTGATGCAACGACGATGAGAGGCCGAGCTCTTCGAGCGACTTGATCTCGTTCGGGATCAGCCGGAATGCCGCCCCCAGCGTCTCGCGCTGAAAGAAAACGTTGACGCGGAAGCGCGCCACGCCCGGGATCGAGTGGGCGAAGTCGAGCTGCCGTGCGATCTCGAGCCGCTTCTGCTGCTCGGTCGAAAGGATGCGGTAGAGCAAATCGCGGGTGTTGTCCGCGCTCATCGCCGGCACGCCGTCGAAGCGCTGCAGGTGACCCTTCAGGCGCACAACGGGCGGCGCCCCCACCGTCAGGTGAAGGTCGGACGCATTCAGCTGCACCATCTGCTCGAGCAGCTGGTCGATTGAGGTGACGTCGCTCATCTTGCCGCTATCGGCAGCGTCGTTCGCTGACTTGAGGGATTGCAGCTGACCTTTTGCAGCGCGCGTCCCTCAGATGAGGTGCCTCGTTCGAGCTACCTCACAGCGGGTGAGTGCGAATCCCTCATTCGGGGGCG
>JANMWB010000124.1:0-6891 GCA_031393705.1 Thermoleophilia bacterium
GGGGAGGAGGTCCTTGACAGCACCGATCTTCTGGTTCGCGACCAGAATCGCCGGGTTGTCGAGCACGGCCTCCATGCGCTCTGCGTCGGTCACCATGTACGGCGACAGGTAGCCCTTGTCGAACTGCATGCCCTCGGTGAACTCGAGCTCGAGGCCGAAGGTCTGGCCCTCCTCGACGTTCACGACGCCGTCCTTGCCGACCTTCTCGATCGCTTCGGACAGGACCTCGCCGATCTCGGTCGAGCGCGAGGAGACGGTCGCGACGCGCGCGATGTCTTCCTTGCCCGAGATCTCCTTGGACTGCGACTTCAGGTTCTCGACGACTGCCTCGACGGCGGCCTCGATGCCGCGCTTGAGCCCCATCGGGTTCGCGCCGGCCGAGACGTTCTTCAGGCCCTCGCGAACGATCGCCTGGGCGAGAACGGTGGCCGTCGTCGTGCCGTCACCGGCAACGTCGTTGGTCGCGGTCGCGACCTCGCGCACCAGCTGGGCGCCCTGGTTCTCGAAGACGTCTTCGACCTCGATCTCGCGGGCGATCGTCACACCGTCGTTCGTAATCGTCGGCGCGCCGAACTTCTTGTCGAGCACGACGTAACGACCCTTCGGGCCGAGCGTCACCTTGACGGCGTCAGCCAGCGTGTCGACTCCCCTCTGCAGGGAGCGGCGCGCCTCCTCGCCGAACTTCAACTCTTTATGAGCCATGTGTTTTCTCTCTCCTCTTGCCTAGACGCCGGCGCGGTCGCCAACGACCTTGGCCAGGACGTCGGACTCGCGCAGGATCAGAACCTCGTCAGCGCCGAGCTTGATCTCGGTGCCGCCGTACTTGCTGAAGATGACCTCGTCGCCCTCTTCGACGTCCATGGCGATGTGCTCGCCATCCTCGTCACGGGGGCCCGGGCCTACCGCCAGGACTTTGCCGCGCTGCGGCTTCTCCTTGGCGGTGTCCGGCAGGACGATGCCGCTGACGGTGGTTTCCTCTTCCTCGAGGACTTCCACGATCAGGCGGTCGCCGAGCGGCTGTAGATTCATCGGTAAACCTCCACCTTGTGACACGCTTGTGCTTACGGTTGGCACTCTACTGATTGGAGTGCCAGAGCCGCAAGTGTAGCGCGGATGATCTAAGTCGGCCCGTATAAGATTGTTCGGGGATGCGGCGTGAATTCTCGGCTGGCGGGGTGTTGGTGCGGCGGCTCGAAAGCCGCTGGGTGGTGGCCGCGATCCGACCCGCGGGCAAACTGCCGGGCCTCTGGGCGCTCCCGAAAGGGCAGGTCGAGGACGGAGAGCCCGCCGAGGCGGCCGCCCTCCGCGAGGTGGCCGAGGAGACGGGCGCCCACGGCCGCTCGCTGGGCAAGCTCGGCGACGTCAAGTACACGTACACCTGGCCGCCCAAGCCGGCGGCAGGCGAGCGGATCTTCAAGATCGTCTCGTTCTTCCTCGTCCGGTACACGGGCGGCCGGCTCGGCGAGGTGCCCGAGGAGTTTCGGCGCGAGGTGGCGGAGGTGAAGTGGCTCCCGCTCGAGGAGGCGCCGCGCCTCCTCGCCTACGGCGGCGAGCAGGAGATGGCGCGCAAAGCGTGGGAACGTCTCAGTGAGGACGTATGATCGCGGCCCGGTGCCGTCCTACGCCCTGAACTTCTATTCGCCGATCGTCGAGGCACAGCTCAGGTCGAACCGTAAGACGGCCACGATCCGTCTCGGCGACAAGTCCCGCAAGTACCAGAAGGGGATGATCGTCTCGGTGCTCGCCGGTGCCCGCTTCAGCGCGCGCCAGCACATCTTCGACGCGGTGATCGACAAGGTCGAGGTGAAGACGATCGCGGAGCTCTCCCCGAACGAGATCGAGCACGACAACCCGGAGATCCGCCACACCGAAGAGCTCTGCCGCTTCCTCGGCCAGCTCTACAACCGGGATGTCACCGAGGACGACACGATCACACTGATCCGCTTCTCGGCGATCAAGCCGAGTTACGGCTTCTAGCGGTTCTGGAGCGTGTCGAGGCCGATCGCGAGGGCGATCGCCAGGCGACGGTCGAGGTTCTTTTCGGTGTCGCCGCTGAGATCGAGCACGTAGCGGTCGCGCAGCTGGAACTTCCGGTCCATCCGCCCGATCACGTTCTCGCCGACCACAATGTCGAAGTTGTAGGGGATCGGGATCAGACCGCCGACGTCGGGGACGAAATCGATCAGGCGGCGCGCGATCGCCAGCACCTGCGAGCGCTCGCGCGCGATCGCGACCTCCTCGCCCTCCGGCGTCGAGATCCGCCAGGTCGAACGGAACAGCGACTGACGGAACGCGTGCTCGAGCAGGCCGATGATCCCGTCCTGCGCGTCGATCACGTCGTACTTCGAGCCGCCCGTGTCGAGCCAGGTGCGCGCTTTGATCTGGAAGAGCTCCTGTGTCTCGGCCTCGTCGCCGAAGAAGCGGATCTCTTCCTTGATCTTCAGCTTTTTCTGGCGGACGTAGGCGATCGGCGGTCCGGCGGGCGTCTCGTCCGCGGCAAGCGGGGTCACGCGATAGAGGTTCGCGATCGGCCGGATCAGCTGATCGACCAGGTAGCGGTCGTAGTCGAACGGGCCCACTACTTCTTCGTTTCCCGCCGGATCCGCATGCCGAGCAGTTCGGGTTCCCGCAGGGTCGCGCCGCACTCCTCGCACTCGACCGCGAACGTCGACGAGAACGGCGCCTCGCAGGCCGGGCATCGGCGCAGCATCGTGCCGCCGCACGCGCAGGTCTCCGGGATCTCGTCCTCGTTGTCGACGAACCAGCGCCGCGCAGCGCCGCAGTCGAGGCAGAACGCCGACCAGTGGCCGAGCACGTTGCGGCGCTCCTCGCGGAGCCAGTCGGCTGCTTTGCCCACGCCGCGACTCTAGCTACAGAGGGCGATTTCGGCCTTTGAGGGAGGAAGGCTGCGGATACATTCCTAGGCCCGTTAGCATTCGGGAGCTTTTTCCTTCGACCCACCGAGGAGTGCAGTGGCGATTGCGCGCGTAGCCGGTCCGAGTGGCTCGCTTCAAGACGTGAAGGAGTGGGGCCTCGATCGCGAGGACCTGCTCACGATCTACCGCAACATGCTGACCACGCGTGGCGTGGAAGAGCGCGGCCACATCCTCTACCGGCAGGGAAAGATTCCCGGCTCGTTCTACACCGGCCGGGGCAACGAAGCCTCCGCGGTGGGCGTCGCGACGGCGATGGGCACCGACGACGTTGGCACGCCTCTGCACCGCGACATGGGCGTCCACATCACGCGCGGCGTCGAACCGTGGCGGATCTTCGCGCAGTACATGGGACGCGCGGACGGCCCGACGCACGGCCGCGACGGCAACGTGCACATGGCGGACCAGCGTCTCGGCCTGATCGCGATGGTCAGCCACCTGCCCGCGATGCTTCCCGTCGCAGTCGGCGCGGCACTCGCCTTCCGCATCCGCGAGGAGAAGCGCGTCGCGGTCGCCTGGTCGGGCGAAGGCGCGATGCAGCGCGGCGACGCGCACGAGGGAATGAACTTCGCCGGCGTGCGCAAGCTGCCGGTGGTGTTCATCTGCGACAACAACCAGTGGGCGTACTCGACGCCGACACACCTCGAGTACGCGGTCGAGCATCTCGCGGACCGCGCACAGGCTTACGGCTTCGACGGCGTCGTCGTCGACGGCACCGACGTGCTCGCGGTCTACCGCGAAGCGAAGTTCGCGATCGAGAAGGCGCGCGACGGAGGCGGCCCGACGCTGATCGAGTGCCAGACGCTCCGCATGGAGGGCCACGCAGTGCACGACGACGCCTTCTACGTCCCGAAAGAGCTGTTCGAGAAGTGGGCGGAGCGCGACCCGATCGAGCGCTACCGCATCTGGCTGCAGCAAAACGTCGACATGACGGAAGACGACGAGAACGAGATCACCGTGCAGGTGAAGAAGCTGCTCAACGAGTCGCTCCACCGCGCCGAGGACTCACCGCTGCCCGATCCGTCAACCTTGTTGGAGGGCGTGTACGCGACGCCCGACGACCTCGACACGCCCCATCACAAGTAGTCAAAGGAATTCAGGAATGGCTGAGCGCACATATCTGCAAGCAATTAGTGATGGTCTCCGCGAGGAGATGCGTCGCGACGAGCGCGTGTTCGTGCTCGGTGAGGACGTCGGCGTGTACGGCGGCGCGTTCAAAGTAACGCTCGGCTTCCAGGAAGAGTTCGGCCCGTGGCGCGTGCTCGACATGCCGCTTTCCGAGACCGCGATCATGGGTGGTGCGACCGGCGCCGCGATCATGGGCATGCGCCCGGTCGCAGAGATGCAGTTCGCAGACTTCGTCTCGTGCGCCTGGGATCACCTGGTCACGATCGCGGCGAAGCAGCGCTGGCGCGTCGGCACGCCTGTGCCGATCGTGCTGCGGCTGCCCTCAGGCGGCGGCTTCTCGGGCGGGCCGTTCCACTCGCAGAACCCCGAGTCGTCGTTCGCGCACATCCCGGGTCTCAAGTGCGTCTGCCCCTCGACGCCCGAAGACGCCAAAGGCCTGATCGTCGCCGCGATCGAGGATCCGAACCCGGTGCTCTTCTTCGAGCACAAGCACCTCTACCGCCGCATCAAGGGCGAGGTGCCGGACGAGCGTTACGTGACCCCGATCGGCAAGGCGCGCATCCACCAGGAAGGCGAAGAGGTCACGATCATCACCTGGGGCGCGATGGTCTACACGGCAGAAGAGGCGGCGAAGCAACTGCCGGACTCGTCGATCGAGATCATCGACCTGCGCACGGTGATGCCGTGGGACAAGGAAGCGGTCCTCGCGTCTGCGCGCAAGACGTCGAAGGTGCTCGTGCTGCACGAAGACACGCGCACGGGTGGGTTCGGCGGCGAGATCGCCGCCACGATCGCGGAGGAGGCGTTCGAAGACCTCGACGCGCCGGTCCGCCGCATCGCCGCCCCGGACACACCGGTCCCATTCTCGCCGGTGCTCGAGAAGGCATTCATTCCACAGGTCGACGATGTCGTCCGCGGACTCAAGGAGCTGATCGCGTACTAATGTCGAGCACGACCGCAGTCGATGTCGTGATGCCCCAGATGGGCGTCTCCGTGTCCGAAGGCACCGTGACGAAGTGGAGCAAGCAGGTCGGCGACACGATCGAAGCCGACGAGACGCTGCTCGAGATCTCGACCGACAAGGTCGACACCGAGGTCCCGTCGCCTGCCTCCGGTGTCGTGACCGAGATTCTCGTCCCCGAAGGCGAGACCGTCGACGTCGGGACCGTGCTCGCGCGCATCGGCGGCGAAGGTGCTGCTGCAGCTGCGCCGCCCGAGCCGGCGACCCAGCCTGCCGCGGACGCGGCCGAGGCTTCGGCGAGCGAAGGACAGGCCCCCGTCGAGGAGCCGCAGGAGCTCGCGGCTCCCGCAGCCGCCGCAGAGCCCTCCGAGCCCTCCGGCAACGGCAAGTCGTTCGTCTCCCCGGTGGTGGCACGCATGGCGTCCGAGCACGGCATCGACCCGTCGCAAGTTCCCGGCACGGGCAACGGCGGGCGCGTCACAAAGAAAGACATCCAGGCCTTCATCGACTCCGGCGCGACTCAGGCTGCACCTGCGCCCGCACCTGCAGCGCCCGCAGCGCCCGCCGCCCCGGCACCTGCAGCTGCTCCCGCGCAGGTCGCAAAGCCCCCGATTGACGCGGGCGAGCCCGGCGTCGGCGAAAGCTTCGAGCCGATGTCGGCGATGCGCCGGGGGATCGCGGATCACATGCGCCGCTCACTCGACACGTCGGCGCACGTCACGAGCGCCATCGAGGTCGACATGTCGAAGGTCGTCCAGATTCGCGGGAAGCTGAAGAAGGAGTACGAGGCGGCCTACGGCGTCAACCCGACGTACCTCGCGTTCATCGCGCGGGCGACCGCGGAAACGCTACGCGACTTCCCCTGGGTGAACGGCGAGCTGCGCGGCGACAAGATCGTCACGCGCAACTACGTCAACCTCGGCTTCGCGGTCGAGCTCGCCGACGGCAAGGGACTGATCGTCCCGGTCGTCAAGAACGCGGAGACGCTCAACCTGCTCGGTATGGCGAAGGGGATCGCAGACATCGCCAAGCGCGCGCGCGACAAGCAGCTCGCGCCCGACGATGTCACCGGCGGCACGTTCACGATCACGAACCCGGGTGGCTACGGCACGTTCCACGGCACGCCGGTGATTAGCCAGCCGCAGGCAGGCATCCTCGGCACGTACGCGATCGTGAAGCGGCCGTGGGTGATCACCGACGAGAACGGCGCGGACGCGATCGCGATCCGCTCGATGATGAACCTGACCCTCACATACGACCACCGGCTGGTCGACGGCGCGCTTGCCGGCCGCTTCCTGCGCGACCTGCGCGAGCGCCTGCAGACCTGGGGCGAAGCGGATTACTAAGACCGCGGGTCGGCAGCCCGTCCTCGTGACGGGCTGTTCTACCGGCATTGGCCGCGCGACTGCGCGCCGGCTCGCGCGCGATCAGCGGTGGCAGGTGTACGCGAGCGCGCGTCGGCTCGAGTCGATCGAAGACCTTCGCGCGGACGGCTGCGAGCTGCTCGAGCTCGACGTGACCGACGAGTCGTCGCGCGCCGCTGCGGTCGCGGCGATCGAGGAGCGCGACGGTGCCGTGTTCGGGCTCGTGAACAACGCCGGGTTCAGTCAGTCAGGCGCCGTGGAGTCGGTGCCGCTCGAACGCGTCCGCCGCCAGTTCGAAACGAACGTCTTCGGGCCGATGGAGCTGTGCCGCCTCGTGCTGCCCGGCATGCGCCGCGCGGGGCGTGGGCGCATCGTCAACGTCGGCTCGATGGGCGGCAGGCTCACGTTTCCAGGCGCGGCCTGGTACCACGCGTCGAAGTACGCGCTCGAGGCGCTCTCCGACGTGCTGCGCTTCGAGGTCGGCGGCTTCGGCATCCAGGTCTCG
>JANMWB010000143.1:0-6328 GCA_031393705.1 Thermoleophilia bacterium
CGGGTCGCGACGGAGAAGGTGCACGGTCTGCTCGACTGCGAAGCGAAGGTGACGGTGGTGGCGCCGCAGGTCGACGACGACCTTCGGCGCCTGCCGGTGCGCGTCGAGCGCCGCGAGTTCCGGCGTTCAGACGTGGTCGGCCGCTTCCTCGTGATTGCCGCGACGAACGTCCGCTCGGTCAACTCCGACGTCTCCGACGTGGCCGCCGAGCGCTCGACACTCTGCAACGTCGCGGACGATCCCGAGCTCTGCAGCTTCATCCTGCCGGCGATTGTGCGCCGCGATCCGATCGTTGTCGGCGTCTCAACCGGCGGCGCCTCGCCTGCGCTCGCGCAGCGCATCCGCAGCGACGTCGCCGAGCTGATCGGCCCGCAGCACGCGGAGCTCGCGCGTCAACTCGAAGCGCTGCGCCCATGGGCGAAGAGCGAGTTGCCGACCTACGAAGCACGGCGCGACTACTTCCAGAAACTTGTCGAGGAGGCCTTGGCATGAGCGTGGCAATTGTTGGTGCCGGTCCCGGCGACCCCGGGCTGGTCACGGTTCGGGCGCTCGAGCTCGTGCGCAACTGCGAAATCCTCGTCTACGACCGTCTCGTCGCCTCCGGGCTCGTCGCGAAGGCGCTGGGCGCGGCGCGCATCTCGCGCGACGGGCTGACACAGGAAGAGGTCAACGCCCTGCTCGTGCATCACGGCCGCCGCGGCCGCAAGGTCGTGCGCCTGAAGGGCGGCGACCCGTTCATCTTCGGCCGCGGGTGGGAAGAAGTGGAAGCACTCGCCGCCGCCGGCATTGACTACGAGGTCGTTCCGGGTGTGTCGACGTTCACCGCCGTGCCCGCGCTCGTGGGCATTCCGCTGACGACGCGTGGCGTCGCCGCGCAGCTGACGATCCTCACCGGCACGTCGGGCGACGGCAGCGATCTCGACTACGCGCATCTGGCGGCAACGCCCGGGACGCTCGTGATCTTCATGGGCCTGCGCCGCCTGCAGCACCTCGCCGACAACCTGATCTTCGCGGGGCGCGATGTGGACGAACCGGCGGCGGTGATCTCGAGGCTCTCGCATCCTGATTCGCGAACGCGTGTCGGCACGCTCGGCACGATCGCCGGGGTCGCCCGCGGCCTCGAGTCACCATCACTGATCGTCGTCGGCGACGTCGTCGCGAGCTCGACGCACCTGCAGGCCGCGGTCGAGCAAGCGTTGCGCGCCGCGTAGCGTCAGCTCCAGTGGACGACAGTCTGTCCAGCGTCGGGCAGCGGCAGCGACTCGGCTTCCGCGACAACCGCATCTTGCGCGGCGCGCGAGAGTTGCTTCCAGGCCTGGATCGTGACCGTTCGCTGAGCGCGGCGCCACGTGCCGACGATCTCCCCTGACACGAGGAGCGCCCCCGGCCAGACGCGCGGTGTCCAGAGCTCGCCGCGTTGGGCCGCGTCCGGCACGAGGAGCGCGCGTTCCTCGCTCGTGCCGTGCAAGGTGTAGGCGTCCCCGCTCGGTAGGAATCGCGCCGCGGCCGCGGGGCCTGGAGCCTCGCGGATGGCGGGCTCGTCGCGCGCGAGCATGAGGGCCTCGCCTGACGGTGTTCGTACCGGGATCAACTCGGCGCCGAGATCCGCGAACGCGCGAACGGCCTCCTGGGCGCCGACGCCCGCCCACTTCGCGAACGCCTCGGCTCGCGTCGGTCCGAAGACGTGCAGGTGGCGTCGCGCCAGCTCGAGCGTCGCCGCTCCGGCCGTGATCTTCGGCGGAGGCACGGTCCACACCAAGGGCCGCCGTGCGCCCTCCCAGCGGATCGCGAGCGTTCCTGTCAACGCGGCGTAGCGGAGGTTGTTGCCGTGCGTTCCCAACGCCTGTCCCGCGTCGTCGTACCGCATTCGATCCCCGCCGAGCCGGTCGTGCAAGCGAGCAGCGAGATCGTCAGCTCGGTCGCGGATCTTGCCGCCGGCGGGGAGCCGGCTCAGCGTGAACACGGCGAGGTCCTCGGCGGAGACGACGTACACCTGGTACCGCGGTCCCCACACCTGTGCGAGCGACGGATCGTCCCACGCGGTCGGGCTTGTGCCTTCAACGCGTGCGTGGAGGGAGAGAACCGCGGCGCGGGGCATGCTGTCCTGCAGGCCGGCCCAGGCAGCGCGCCGAAGCGAATCGCGGCCCGCCGGGAGTCGCTCGTCGAGCGCTCCGACGCGTCGCCGGAACGCGAGGATCTGCTCCCGCTTAACTCGCAACTGCACCATCAGGGAATATCCAGTCAGTGAAGGGTTACGCGAAGGCCCGCCGCACGACGGGCCTTCGCGTGTCCTGACTCCGACGGCCGGGAGCGATTCCTAGGCTGCCGGCTTGATGTTCTGGTTGACGCTGAACACGTTCTGCGGGTCGTACGCCGCCTTCACCCGTGCCAAGCGGTCGTAGTTCCCGCCGTACATCGCGCGCACCCGGTCACCTTCCTCTTGCATCTGGAAGTTGACGTAGCCGGTGCCGAGCGTATGCGGCTTCAACGCGTCGGAGTACCTGATCGCCCAGTCGCGCACGAGCTCCGCATTGGCGGGATCAGGATCGACACCGACGATCACCTGCGCCCAAACTGCGTCCCGGTGGGCCCACGCGGTTGCCTCGCTACTAACACGCGAGGGCGCACCATCGACCGGGTAGAGGTGCATCGTCGACTTCCACGTCGGCAGCTCGTTTCCGAACGCGACGTGCTGATCGATCGCCGCGTCGGGGATCTCGCGCACGAACTCCCCGCGCCAGTACCACTGGTCACCGGCAGGGTAGACCCCGTCGAACGCGGAGTTCCACGCGGGAAGCGGCACGGGCGCGATTCCGTCGAGTAGCGGCGACCCGAACGATCGTGCCTCCCGCAGCGCCGGCGAGTCGTCCTCGCCGGCATAACACCAGACGACTCCACAGACAGGGCGCAAATGGAGTTCCTCCGGAAACGGCGGTCCCGGCGGGATCGACAGGAACGCGAAGAACCCAGTCAATGCTTCCGGCTGGGCGGGCAGGAACTCGCGGTACCAGCGCAAGAGCTCAGCCGCGTCGCCAAGGTCGTACAGCACAGGCCCTGCCTGAACGATGCTGACGGGATGCGTCCGGAACGAGAAGTCCGTCACGACGCCAAAGTTGCCACCTCCGCCGCGGATCGCCCAGAACAGATCGCTCTCGTGGTCGGCGTCGACCTGCACGACCGACCCGTCCGCGAGCACCATCGTGGCCGCGACGACATTGTCGATCGTCAGGCCGCAACCGCGCGTGAGATGCCCCACGCCGCCCCCGAGCGTCAGCCCACCAACGCCGGTCGTCGAGATGATTCCGGCGGGAACAGCGACACCGCTCTCATGGGTGACACGGTCGACGTCCCCAAATGTTGCACCGCCCTGCACGCGCGCTGTCGGCCCGTCGACGCGGACCCGGTTCATCGGCGAGAGATCAATGACGAGCCCGTCGTCGACCACGCCGAGCCCCGCGCCGTTGTGCCCGCCCCCGCGTACCGCGACTTGCAGACCGCGCTCGGTCGCGAACCGGATCGCGGCGGAAACGTCCTCCTCGTCAACGCACGACACGACCGCAGCCGGCCGCTTGTCGATCATCGCGTTGAACACCGCCCGCGCCTCGTCGTAGCCCTCGCCGCCGCGTTCGACCACTCTCCCCTTAATCAACCCGGCCAGGCCTTGCTTAACCGAACTCGCCATAACCCACCTCCTGCTGGTTCACCCCAGCACGAATCTACTCCGCTCGGACTCGTCGATCCAGTGCTCGGCCGCGGGAGAGCTAACGCGCGAGCGCGCGCAACGCACCGACCAGACCTTCGAGCCGGCGGCCGAGCGGCGTCAGCCGGTACTCGTTGCGCGGTGGGCGGCCTTCGACGGTCGTCCGCTCCAGGATCCCCGCCTCCTCGAGCTCGCGTAGCCGCGCGGCCAAAGTGGAGGGCGAGATCGGGCCGAGTGACTGCACAAACTCGTTGAAGCGGACTGCTCCTTCGTGCGAGGCCCAGATGATCGAGACGGTCCAGCGACGCTCGAGGATGTCCGCCGCGCGGCGGACATCCTCTGGCATCGGACTGCAACTACGGCAGCGCATGCGCTGCGGGTACCGGCTCGAGTGCAAGCGCAAGCACTTCGTCGAGCGTCATCACCGGGTGGAACGACATCTCCGCCTTGACGTCCGCGGGGACGTCGTCCAGGTCGGCGCGGTTCCGCTCGGGGATGATCACGTCCGTGAGCCCGGCGGCGTGAGCCGCGAGCACCTTCTGCTTGAGCCCGCCGATCGGCAGCACGCGGCCTTGCAGCGTGACTTCGCCGGTCATGCCGACAGTGTGCTTCACAGGGCGGCCGGAGAGCAGCGAGGCGATCGCGGTCGACATCGTGATCCCAGCGCTCGGGCCGTCCTTCGGGATTGCTCCCGCCGGCACGTGCACGTGGAACGAGCGATCCTCGAACGACTCCTCGTCGATCCCAAGCTCGTCGGCATGCGAGCGGATGTAGGAGAGCGCGATGCGCGCCGACTCCTTCATCACGTCACCCAGTTGGCCGGTGAGCACGAGCTCGTGCTTCCCCTTCATCGAGGTCGCCTCGACGAACAGCACGTCGCCACCCGTTCCGGTGACCGCGAGACCGGTTGCCACACCCGGGACTGCGGTGCGCTCCGCCGACTCCTGGTAGAACCGCTGCCGGCCGAGCGCGTCACGGACAAGCTCGACGTCGACCGTCACGGGAGCCTCGCGCTTGCCGGAGACGATGCTCGTCGCCGTCTTGCGCAGCAGCTTGCCGAGCTCGCGCTCGAGTTGCCGCACCCCTGCTTCACGGGTGTATTCGGAGACAACCGTCTGGAGTACGGCGTCGGTCACTTCGACCTCGTCTTCGTTCAGGCCGTTGCGCTCGCGCTGCCGCGGCCACAGGTAATCGCGGCCGATCGCGACCTTCTCGTCGACGGTGTAACCGTCGAAGCGAATGACTTCCATGCGGTCGAGCAGCGGGCCGGGGATCGTGTCCGCGACGTTCGCGGTGGCGATGAAGATGACCTGTGAGAGGTCGAGCTCGACGTCGAGGTAGTGGTCGCGGAACGAGTGGTTCTGCGCCGGGTCGAGCACCTCGAGGAGCGCCGCCGACGGGTCGCCGCGCCAGTCGGCGCCGACCTTGTCGACCTCGTCGAGCAGGATCACCGGGTTCATCGTCTTCGCATCTCTGAGCGCACGGACCAACCTTCCGGGCATTGCGCCGATGTAGGTGCGGCGATGGCCCCGGATCTCCGCTTCGTCCCGGATGCCGCCGAGCGACATGCGCACGAACTCGCGGTTGAGTGCACGTGCGATCGACTCGCTGATCGAGGTCTTGCCGGTCCCGGGAGGACCGATCAAGGTGAGGATCGCGCCGGAGCGCTTGTCCTCCTCGATACCGCGCTCTTGGCGCAGCTTGCGCACGGCCAGGTACTCGACGATCCGGTCCTTGACATCCTCGAGGCCCGCGTGGTCCGCGTCGAGCACCTCGCGCGCGTGGACCGGGTCCAGGCGCTCCTCGGAAGTCTCGCCCCACGGCACGGACAGCAGCCAGTCGATGTACGTGCGGATCATCTGCGACTCGCCGCTCTGCTCGCCCATCCGCTCGAGCCGCGCGACTTCACGCTCGGCCTGCTCACGGACGTCGTCCGGCATGCCAGACTCGGCGATCTTCGCCCGATAGTCCTCGGCCGCGGATCCGTCGTCTTCGCCGAGCTCCTTGCGGATCGAGTCCAGCTGGCGGCGCAGGATGTACTCCCGCTGCTGCTTCTGGGCTCCCGACTCGACGTCCTCGCGGATCCGGCGGCGGATCTGCAGTTCGGCGAGGCGCTCGCGCTGCAACCGCAGCGAAACCTCGAGGCGCTCGACGATGTCGATCGTCTCGAGCAGCTCCACCTTCTCGGCGAAGTTGATGTCCGGCGCGTAAGCAGAGGTGTCCGCGAGCGCACCAGCTTCGGTGATCGAGCGCACGAAGTCGTGGATGCGCGGGTCCGCGTCGCGAAGGTCGAGGATCTCCTCGACGACGGCGCGGTACTCGCGCTCGAGCTCGACGGTCTGGACGCGCGGAGGCTGCTCATCGGGCCGTTCGTCGACCTCGACGCGCAGGCGGCCGTCGGGGCCGGTGTGGGCCGCGCCGGCGATGCCGCGGTGGAGACCGGAAACGGTCACGGCGCTGCCGCCACCGGGCAGCCGCATGACCCCGGAGACCTCGGCCACGGTGCCGACCTTCGCGTACTCGCCCTCATGCACAGGCACGAGGAAGACGCGCTCGTCGTCGCCGACGTCCACGGTGAGCGTCACCGACATGTTGGGGAAGACGATGTTGTCTTCCAGTGGGATGAGC
>JANMWB010000160.1:0-11617 GCA_031393705.1 Thermoleophilia bacterium
GCGCCACTCGGAGCGAACGCCTCCTTGCGAATCAGCTTCAGCAGGTCGGCGATCGGCACCAAGAGGCCCTTGGGGCCTGCCCGGTTCGGCCCGAAGCGCAGCTGCATGCGGCCGAGCAGCTTCCGCTCGAGCCACGTCGTGAAGGCGAAGAACACCATCACGACGTTGATCACGAGAAACGCTTTGGGGATGGTGATCCACCAGGCCTCGTGCGCGGCCAATAGAAGAGCCACTACGCCTTCACCTCGACGATCGCGTGCAGGTCGGCTGCGTCGCCGGCGGCGACGCGAACGATGCCGGCAGCAAGGTCGCGCGGGATCTGCGCGCGCAGATCGACCGACGTGCCATTGGACGAAACCGTGACCGTCTGACCGTGACGGATCCCGCGTGCCTTTGCGTCCTCGCGCGAGATCTGCACGTCGCCGCTTGGGCGCTGGAACTGCAACTCGGGCGTGCGCTCGACAGCGGGCCCGGAGAACAGCGGCCGGTATGCGACAAGACGAAGCCCCGTGGTGTCTGACACCGGAACGGTGTCTGACACCTTTTCGGACGGCCGCTCGGCCGGGGCCGGCAGCTCCGCCCGCTCACCGATGTCGGAATACGAGATGCCGCCGAAGCACTTGCCGGAGATCTCGTCGAAGACATTCGATGCGTGGGGCGAGAGCTCGACGTCGAAGCGCTCGCAGAGCTTCGCGAGCCAGGCGAGCACGTCCGGCACCGGCGCGAGGACGGTACGGCGCTGGCGCTGCAGCCGGCCCTCGAGGTTGATCGTCGTCCCGTCGCGTTCGAGATAGCTCGTGCCAGGTAGGACGAGGTCGGCGATCCCGCGGAAGCTCTCTACGAACATGCCGATGCCGATCACGAGCTCCGCGTCGGCGGCCATTGCGCGGACGGCCGGGTCGGTCGCCGCCTCGTCGCCGGAGATGACGACGAGGCGCGGCTTGCCGTCAACCGGCTCGCCGTCGCCGGCAGCGCTCCACGCATCGGTGACGCCGCGCCCGTTCGGCGTGCGCGGCAGGTAGTAGACCTCGCGTGCGCCGAACGTCACACCCGGCTGGTCGGTGACGAGCGCATCGACCGGCCCCGCGGGCGCCCCGTAGGTGATCGTCGCCCCCTTGCGCCGGGCCGCCTTCAGCCAGAGCTCGACGACCGGCGCGCGCTCGACGACCGGCTCGTCGCAGAAGACCGCGATCGTCTTCGCGTCGCGCAGCGCAGAAAGAGGCGCGCGGTAGCTGTCGAGCGCATCGGGCACTTCCTCGGGTAGCACGGCGGAGTCGGCGGACAAGCCCTGGCGCATCAGCTTTGCGAGCGCGTAGGCCTCCTCGACGGACTCGTTGCCGGAGAGCGCGGTGACCGTCGTCGCGCCGCCGTCGCGCAGCAGCTTCTCGGCGAGATCGAGCGCGTCGTCCCAGCTCAGCTCCTCGAAGCGGCGCGGGCCTGCCTTGCGCAGCGGCGTCGTGATCCGGTCGGCGGCTTGTAGGTGGTCGAACGCGAACCGTCCCTTGTCGCACAGCCAGCCCTCGTCGACCTCGGGATGGTTGCGGGAGAGGATGCGCTTGACTGCGCCCTCGCGCGTCGTCGCGGCCGTGTTGCAGCCGACGGGGCAGAGCCCGCACACCGTTGGGACGTTCTGGATCTCCCACGGGCGTGACTGGAAGCGGTACTGCGTCGAGGTCAGCGCGCCGACCGGGCAGAGCTCGGTCACGTTGCCCGAGAAGTGGCCCTTGTACGGCTGGTCCTCGAACGTCGCAATCACCGACTGCGCGCCCCGGTTGATCGCGACGAGCTGTCCGTCCTCGGCGACGGACTCGCTGAAGCGCGTGCAGCGGTAACAGAGAATGCAGCGCTCGCGATCGAGTGCGATCAGCGGCGAGATCGGGATCGGCTTCTCGAACGTCCGCTTCGGGAACGTCATGCGCGTGTTTCCCGGACCGTAACGGAACGTCAAATCCTGCAGCGGGCACTCGCCGCCCTTGTCGCAGACGGGGCAATCGAGTGGATGGTTGACGAGGATGAACTCGAGCGTCGAGTTCTGTCCCTCGGCAGCCTTCTCGGACGACCGCGCGGTGTGCACGATCATTCCGTCCTGCGCGGTCAGCGTGCAGCCGGCCTGCAGCTTCGGCATTCCCTCGACCTCGACGAGGCACATGCGGCAAGCGCCGACCGGCGCGCCGAGGCGCGGCTCGTAACAGAAGACCGGGATCTCGATCCCAGCGGCAGCGGCCGTCTCGACCATGCCGGTGCCCTTGGGAACCTGGACGGTGCGTTCGTCGATCGTGACGGTGACGAGGTCTGTCGCAGCGGGCGCGGTCATGCGGACACCCTGTGGAAGGTTTGTTGCACTTCTGTGACCCTGGTCTGACCACGAGACGGGTCGCCCGCAGCCCTGGCCAAAGCGCCTAGACGCGCGGAATTCCCCTGCAATTCAAAGCTCGCGTGATCTTGGCTGTGGACAACGCGCCGGGCGGGCGGCGTGGTCTGACCACGTGGCATGTCCTGCGCAGACATGTTCACGCGGGTACCTCCGCGACGGGCGAGTGTGAGTGCATCTGGATCGGAGCGAGCACGTGGTCGAGCGACGACTCGCCGCCGAACGGGCAGGCGCCTTCCTCGATGTGCGCGACGAACTCGTCGCGGAACTTCGCGACGTAGCTCGCGATGATGATCGCGTCGGAGTCGCCGAGCGGGCAGAGGCACTTGCCGTTGATCCGGTCGCAGACGTCCAACAACAGGTCGAGATCCTGTTGCGTCGCGCGCCCGTCCTCGAGCTTGCGGAGAATCGCGGTCAGCCAACGCGTGCCTTCGCGGCACGGCGTGCACTTGCCGCATGACTCGTGCTCGTAGAACTCCGAGAAGCGAATGCCGAGCTGCACGATGCAGCAGCGGTCGTCGAGCACGACGATCCCCGCCGAGCCCATCGCTGTGTGCAGCTGGCCGAGCGAGTCGAAGTCGTAGCCGACGTCGATCTCGTCCTTCGTCAGGATCACGGTCGACGAGCCGCCCGGCACGACGGCCTTCAGCTCGCGGCCATCGGGGATCCCGCCGCCAAGGTCGTAGATGATCTCGCGCAGCGACATGCCGGCGACGATCTCGTAGTTGCCGCCGTTCTCGACGTTGCCCGAGAGCGAGACGACGCGCGTGCCGCGCGTGTTCGGGACGCCGAGCTTCGCGTACTCCGCGCCGCCCATCGCGATCACCGGCGGGACGGTCGTGATCGTCTCGACGTTGTTCACAACGGTCGGTGAGGCGTAGAGGCCGGAGATCGCCGGGAACGGTGGCTTCGAACGCGGCTGGCCGCGCTTGCCTTCGAGCGACTCCAGCAGCGCAGTCTCTTCACCGCAGATGTACGCGCCGGCGCCGCGGTGCACGACGAGCGTCACGTCGCCACGAACCTCGGGCCGATCCTTCAGCTCTTCGAGCGCGTTGACGAGGATCTCATAGGGGCCGGAGTACTCGCCGCGGATGTAGATGAAGACGTGCTGCGAGTCGATCGCATGCGCGGTGATCAGGCAGCCTTCGATGAAGCGGTGTGGGACGCGCGACAGGATCTCGTTGTCCTTGAAGCTCCCCGGCTCCGACTCGTCGGCGTTGACGACGAGGTAGTGCGGCTTCGGGATCTGCTCCTTCGACGGTACGAACGACCACTTGCGCCCGCTCGGAAAGAACGCCCCGCCGCGTCCGCGGAGCTCGGAGGTGATCAGCTCCTCCGTCACTTCCTGCGGCGACATCGCGCGCGCCTTCGTCAGTGCCTGGTAGCCGCCGACGCCCTCGTACTCCGCGAGCTTCGTCAGGTCGTGGTCGTCGGTCCCGGCAAGGACGATCTTCTCGACCTCAGTTGCCACTCGTCAGCTCCTCGACGATCGCGGGCACGTCGCTTGCCTTGACGTGCGTGCGGTAGTGGCTGTCGATCGCGACGATCGTCGCCCACCCGCAGCCGCCGAGGCACTCGACGGTGCGGAGCGTCACCTTGCCGTCCGCGCTCGTCTCGCCTGCGTGGCAGCCGAGCCCGTTCTCGAACGCCTCGACGACCTGCTGCGCGCCGACGACGGCGCACGAGACGTTCGTGCAGACCTCGACGAGGTGCTCGCCGACGGGCGCGAGGTGAAACTGGTCGTAGTAGGAGGCGATCGACTTGACGAAGGCAGGCGTCACCTCGAGCGCGTCGGCGACCTCGCGGAGCACGTCCGGCGACAACCAGCCGTGCTCTGCCTGCGCGAGGCGCAGTGCCGGCAACACTGCGCTCTCCGAGTCCTCCGGATAGATCGCGCGCACGTCTTGAATCGCGTCGTACAAGCTCACCGGTCGACCTCGCCCATCACGGTGTCGAGCGAGCCGACGATCGCGATCATGTCCGCGATCAACGCTTCGTGCATGCAGGTCGCGGTTGCCTCCAGCGCGACGAACGATGGTGCGCGGAACTTGACGCGCCACGGCTTCGGGCCGCCGTCGGAACAGATGTAACAGCCGAGCTCGCCGCGCGGCGACTCGATCGCGAAGTAGACCTCGCCCTCCGGCACGCGGAAGCCCTCGGTGACGATCTTGAAGTGGTGGATCAGCGACTCCATCGAGGTGTGCAGCTCCTCGCGCGGCGGCAGCACGACCTTGCGGTCGTCGGCGATCCACGGCTCGCCCTCCATGTGCTCGAGCCGGTCGAGGCACTGCTCGACGATGCGCACGGACTCGCGCATCTCCGCCATGTGCACGAGGTAGCGCGCGTACACGTCGCCGGTGTGGAAGACGGGGACGCGGAAGTCGACTTTGTTGTAGGCGAGGTACGGCTCGGTCTTGCGCAGGTCCCAGTCGACACCCGACGCGCGCAGCACGGGGCCGGACTGCCCGAGCGCGATCGCGTCATCGCGGGAGAGGAGGCCGATGCCTTCGGTGCGTTCGAGCCAGATCTTGTTGCGTGTCAGCAGCGTCTCGTAGTCGTCGATCGCCTTCGGCATCCACTCGCAGAACTTGCGCGCTTCGGGATAGAAGCCGCGCGGGATGTCCTCGGCGAGGCCTCCGACCTGGAAGTACCGCGTGTGCATGCGGTAGCCGGCGACCAGCTCGAACAAGTCGAGGATCATCTCCCGCTCGCGGAACGCGTACCAGAACATCGAGATCGCACCCAGCTCGAGCGCGGACGTTCCGATCCAGACGAGGTGCGAATGGATGCGGTTCAGCTCGACGAGCGCCGTGCGCATCCAGACGGCCTTCGACGGCACCTCGATCTCGAGCAGCTTCTCGACCGCGCCGACGAAGACGTACTCGTTGTTTTGGTACGAGACGTAGTCGATGCGCGGCGCGTACGGGATCGCCTTCCACCACGTCTTCTGCTCCATGTTCTTCTCGAAGCCGGTGTGGAGGTAGCCGATCACCGCCGCGAGCCCGGTGACGTCCTCGCCGTAGAGATCGACGACGAGCCGAAGCACGCCGTGCGTCGACGGATGGTTCGGGCCGAAGTTGATCGTGAGGATGTCGCCGGTCGACTGCAGTTCCTGCGACGTTCTCAGGACGGTCGGGATCGGGAACGGGATCCGCGAGCCTTCGTAGACCGCGTTGCCCGATCTCTTCGGTGCAGTCGCCGTCACTTCTCTCCCGAGAACCGAACCGGCTCTCCGCCGATCGGATAGTCCTTGCGCAGCGGGTGCCCGGCCCAGTCGTCGTCGAGCAGGATGCGCTGCAGGTTCGGGTGACCTGCGAACGTGATGCCCATCAGGTCGAACGCCTCGCGCTCGTGCCAGTCGGCGGTCGGCCACACGGGGACCACCGTCTGCACGTCCTGCCCGTCCGCGAGCCAGGTCTGGAGACGAACGCGGCGCGGGCGCTCCGAGATCGAGAGCAGGTGGTAGTTGATCGCGAAACGCTGCGGCTTCGGAAGCGGGACGACCTGGTAGCCCTGCGTCATCGGCGTGTTGAGGTCGCGACCGCCTGGGGTGCCGATGTAGCCCGACACCCCCTGCTCGGCCCAGCCGAGGTAGTCGACAGCGGTGATATCGGAGAGAAAGTTGAAGCCGCCGTCGTCGCGCAACCAGGTCGCGGCGTCGATCAGGCTCGCAGGCTCGACGACGATCGTCGTTTCCTTGTGCTTCTCGACGATCTCGACCAGGCCGGGAACGCCGTCGTATTCGTTCAAGAGGCGACGCTCCGGATCTCGTACGCCGGCGGAACGCCCGCCTTGACCGCTTCATGCAGCCGAATGATCCCCTCGATCAGTTGCTCCGGCCGCGGCGGGCAGCCCGGCACGTAGATGTCGACGGGGACGATCTTGTCGACCGACTGCACGATTGCGTAGTTGTTGAACATGCCGCCGGAGGATGCGCAGGCGCCCATCGCGATCACCCACTTCGGCTCGAGCATCTGGTCGTAGATCTGGCGCAGCGGCGCCGCCATCTTGTGCGACACGCGGCCGGAGACGATCAGCAGGTCGGCCTGGCGCGGCGAGCCGCGGAACGGCTCCATCCCAAAACGCGCGATGTCGTAGCGGCTCGAGACGATCGACATCATCTCGATCGCGCAACACGCGAGCCCGAAGGTGTCGGGCCACATCGAGTTCGTCTGCGCCCAGGCGACGGCCTTCGCGAGCGTCGTCAGCCCGACCTTCTGCTCGAGGTCGTTGACCTCGTCCTCGAACTTCGATGCCTTGTTCGGCCAGAGCAAACGCTCCGACTTCAGCCCGTGATCCTTGAGAGGCTTGTCTAGTGCCACTCGAGCGCGCCCTTCTTCCAGATGTAGACGTAGGCGACGAGCAGGATCAGCAGGAAGACGAGGAACTCGAAGAACCCGAACCACGAGAGCTCGCGGAGGATCACGGCCAGCGGGTAAAGGAAGACGATTTCGATGTCAAAGAGGATGAAGAGCATTGCCGTCAGGTAGAAGCTGACGGTGAAGCGCTGGCGCTTCGGCGGGCCGAGGGAAACGCCTGATTCGAAGGGGATCGTGCGTTCGCGCACACGGCGGTGCGGCCGCGTCGCGAACACGAAGCTCCCCACCATCATCGTTGCCGGGACCATCAGGGCGAACAGCCCGTAGATCGCGAACGGCAACCAGTCATTGAACACCCTGCCTCCTCCGCTGCGTCCGGGGGCGGACGCTAGCAGCACGAACGAAGGCGCGACGCCTTTACCCATCGGCGTTGCAGGTGTCACGAAGTTTCCCTGCAGACCCCGTTCGGTACACTTCGAAACATGGCAACTGTCGAGCAGTCCGAGACTACGATCGTCACCCTGACGGAGGGTGCTGCGACGAAGGTCAGCAAGCTGATGGCAGAGGAGCCGGCCGGCGAGGCCGAGGTGCTCCGGATCGCCATCCAGGGCGGCGGTTGCAGTGGCTTCGAATACGCGCTCGGGTTCGACCGCGGCGCCCAGTCGGGCGACCACGAGCTCGAGTTTCACGGTGTGAAGGTCGTTGTCGACCCGTTCAGCGCGCCGTACCTGCAGGGCTCGACGGTCGACTTCCTCGAGGGCCTTCAGGAGTCTGGGTTCAAGATCGAGAACCCGAACGCCACGACCGCGTGCGGCTGCGGCCACAGCTTCCAGGTCGAAGACGGCGAGGCACCGGCCGCCGCCGATGCAGGTTGCGGCTCCGGCTGCGGCCACGATCACTGAAGCTAGCGCGCTGAGCTATCGCGGGCTGGTCGGGCCTTAACCCTCGTACGAGGGATTCTTCGGACTTCTCCCCCTTTCGGGCCATGCGGCTCTGCGCCTCGCAGGACATAACGCGCATAACTGCGGAGAAGGGGCGGGATTACTGATGACCAAGAAAAGATTTGTTGCGTTTGGCGCGACGCTGGCGGTCGCTGCCGGCGTGCTCGCAACCTCGGCGTTCGCCCTTGTCGGCGGAACGCCCGACGGAAACCGGCACCCATATGTCGGTGCCCTGGCCACGAGGGACGGGCGGCTCTGTTCCGGCACCGCCCTCTCGGCGACGGTGATGGTGACAGCGGCGCACTGCTTCAACGGGGGCGACGTCGTTGCGATCAGCACCGACGAGCACTTTCGCCCGAGCGCATTCGGGGTCGCGATTCCCCACCCGGGCTGGGTTGCCACCTCAGGCGGCGGAAACTCGGGCTCCGACCTGAACGACGTCGCGGTGGTCGTCGTCTTCCGGGGCTCGCTCCCCGGACCGTATGGAGCGCTGCCGCCGCGGATCGGCTACGACGATTCGCTGCCGAACAACCAGCCGATCGAGAATCTCGGCTACGGCGTCCAGGATGCGAAGACTTTGGAAGGCGCCGGGTCGCGCGTCGTCGCGAACGAGAAGATCATTCCCGGCGGTGGCGCGACTGGCACGGACTTCCTGAAGATCTCCGGTGGCAATACGTGCTTCGGTGACTCGGGCGGCCCGAATCTTCAGGCTGGGACGAACATCGTCCTCGCGATCAACGCGTACGGGCCGAGCGCGAGCTGCAACGCGGTCTCGTACTCGCAGCGTCTTGACACGCCAAGCGTCTACGGCTTCATCTCGCACTTCCTGGGCTAGATAGGCTCGACACATGCCGTTGCGCGTCGCGATCGTCGGCTCGGGGCCGGCGGGGTTCTACGCCGCCGACGCGTTGTTGAAGAGCGAGGAGCAGGCGGTCGAGGTCGATGTGATCGACCGCCTGCCGACGCCGTGGGGGCTCGTCCGCCTCGGCGTTGCGCCCGACCACGAGAACATCAAGGCCGTGTCGCGCGCGTTCGAGAAGACCGCGGCGAAGCCGGGCTTCCGGTTCTTCGGCAACGTCGAAGTCGGCTCCACCGTCTCGCACGAAGACCTGCTCCGCCTCTACGACGCGGTCGTCTACACGGTCGGCGCCCAGACCGACCGACGCCTTGGCGTCCCGGGCGAAGACCTGCCCGGATCGTGGGCGGCCACCGAATTCGTTGCTTGGTACAACGGCCACCCGGACTTCCAGCACCTCGAGTTCGACCTCTCGCACGAGCGGGTGGTGGTGATCGGTAACGGCAACGTCGCGGTCGACTGCGCGCGGATGCTCGCCTTGACGCCCGAGGAGCTTGCGCCGACCGACACGACGCACGAGGCAGTCGACGCGATCAACGGGGCGGGCGTGCGCGAGATCCTGATGCTCGGCCGCCGTGGCCCGGTGCAGGCGGCCTTCACCCCGCCGGAACTGAAGGAGCTCGGCGAGCTCGCGGGCGCGGACATCCTCGTCGATCCCGCCGATCTCCAGCTCGACGACGCGAGCAAGCGCGAGCTCGACGCCGACCGCGTGCGCGCCCACCGCAACTTCGAGCTCCTCGAGGAATACGCCGCCCGTGAGCCGGAGGGCAAGCCGCGCCGGATCGTCCTGCGCTTTCTCGTCTCGCCGGTCGCGATCCTCGGTGAGGACAAGGTGGAAGGCGTCGAGATCGTGCGCAACGAGCTCGTCGAGGAGGACGGCCGGATCGTTGCGCGTCCAACCGGCGAGACGGAAGTCATCCCGGCCGGGCTCGTGCTGCGCAGCGTCGGCTACAAGGGCATTCCGCTCCCGGGCGTGCCGTTCGACGAGCGGAGCGGCACGATCCCGAACGACCGGGGCCGTGTCGAGGGCGCCGAGCGCACCTACGCAGCCGGCTGGATCAAGCGCGGGCCAAGCGGTGTGATCGGGACGAACAAGAAGGACGCGACAGAGACAATTGAGCTCCTCCTCGAGGACGCGCGCGCCGGGCAGCTGAACCGACTTAGTGGTGACTCAACACAAAGTCTGGAAGCGCTCCTGGATGAGCGCGGCGCGAACTACGTGGAGTACGAGGGCTGGCAGGCGATCGACGCCGCCGAGCGGAGCGCCGGCGAGCTGCTCGGACGGCCCCGCGTTAAGCTTCACAAATGGGAAAAACTCCTGGAAACGGGGCGAAAGAAGATCACCCGGTAGGGGGACGTCCCAAGGCCCCTCCGGACGCAGGCTTCAGGTTCGATGGTCGAGTGCCTCAACTGCGGTAAACGGCGTCAGCTTCCCGAGCACGAGTGCCCGCGCTGCTCCTATGTCGGCTGGGCGATGGCCGAAGAGCTGAACGAGACGCTGCGCAAGCAGTTGAGAGAGCGGGTTCTTACGGATCGCCGCATTCGCATCGCGAGCTAACCTCCGTGCCGTGACCCACACGGCAGCCACATCAGAAGAGCTTTGGGGCGGCGAGACGCAGAAGGCGATCGCCAACTTCCCCGTCTCCGGCGAGCCCATCCCGACCCCGGTCGCGCGCTGGCTCGGCCGGATCAAGGCCGCAGCCGCCCGCGTGAACGGCGAGCTCGGTCTCCTCGACGACGAGAAGGCGCAGCGCATCGCCACTGCAGCCGACCGCGTCGCAAACGGCGAGCTCGATGCACAGTTCCCGATCGATGTCTTCCAGACAGGCTCGGGCACCTCTTCGAACATGAACGCGAACGAGGTGATCGCCAACGTCGCCGGCGAGGGCATTCACGCGAACGATGACGTGAACATGGGCCAGAGCTCGAACGACGTCTTCCCTTCTGCCGTGCACCTTGCGGCCCTCGATGAGCTGACGCGCGACCTGCTGCCGGCGCTCGACGGGTTGGCCGTGACGCTGCAGAGCAAGGCGGCGGAGTTCGCCGACGTGATCAAGTCCGGCCGGACCCACTGGATGGACGCAGTCCCGGTCACCCTCGGCCAGGAGTTCGGCGGTTACGCCGCCCAGGTGCGCGAAGGCAAGGCGCGCATCGAGTCGACGCTGAAGCGGCTCGGCCAGATCCCGCTCGGCGGCACGGCGGTCGGGACCGGCATGAACACGCATGCAGAGTTCGCCGAGCGCGTCCGCGCGAAGCTCACGGCCGACACAGGGCTCGAGATCTCGCCGCCGGCTGATCCGTTCGAGTCGCAGGCGGCACGCGACGGCCTCGTCGAGGTCTCGGGCGCGCTGAAGACACTCGCGGTCAGCCTGACGAAGATCGCGAACGACCTTCGCTTCATGGGCTCCGGCCCGCGCGCGGGCCTCGCGGAGATCTTCCTGCCGGAGCTCCAGAAGGGCTCGTCGATCATGCCCGGCAAGGTGAACCCGGTGATCCCCGAGGTCGTGACGCAGGTCGCCGCGCAGGTGATCGGGAACGACTCCGCGATTGCAATCGGCGGCATGCAGGGCCACTTCGAGCTGAACGTGTTCGTGCCGCTGATAGCCCGCAACCTGCTGCAGTCGATCAAGCTTCTCGCCTCCGCCTCGCGCCTCCTCGACGAGAAGTGCGTCGCCGGGATCGAAGCGAATCGCGAACAGTGCGAGAGCTACGCCGAGCTGACCCTGTCAGCCGCCACGGCCCTCAATCCGTACATCGGCTACGACAAGGCAAGCGAGATCGTGAAGGCCGCGGCCTCTTCCGGGAAATCGCTCCGGGAGGCTGCACGGGAGGCGGGTGTCTCAGACGATGTGCTCGACGAGGCGCTCGACTACCGGAAAATGGCCAACCCGCACGGCTGATATCGCGCCCATTGCGATTTCGATATGGCGTCCCTACGATGCGAGGGATGAGAGGCCTGGCCTGCGACTTTGCGGCCGGCCGAGAGGGCACGATTTACAGGGGAGGGCGTGTTGAAGAAATCATCTGTGCGGTTGTCGTTCGCGCTTGCGGTGTGCGCGGCAGTCGCTCTGGCGTCCATCGCTTCATCGGCGAACGCCGCTAGCGGTGTGACCCAGGTCTCACTCGCTGG
>JANMWB010000173.1:0-7053 GCA_031393705.1 Thermoleophilia bacterium
GCCATGGCGCAGTACGCCTGGGGCAAGGGCTGGCGCACCGCCTCCCTCGCAACCGACACCGTCATCGTCTACTTCAAGAACGTCGTCCAGGCCTTCAAGGCGCGCTTCACCCAGTTGGGCGGCAAGATCGTCACGCAGGAGACCTACCAGGATCCCGCATTCGGCGGCAACAACGTGAACAACGCGGTCTCGCGTCTCAACGCGAAGAAGGCGGACGTGATCGTCACGTCGACGGCCGGTGCATTCGGAGCGCTTTCGACGCTGATCTCGGGGCTGCGCACGCTCGGCAACAACACGCCGATCCTCAACTCGTGGGCCGGTGACGGCACGTACTGGCTCCCGAAGACCCCGCAGGTGACGAACTACTACTTCGTCACGTACGCGTCGATCTTCGGGGACGACCCGAACCCTGCCGTGAACAAGCTCGCAAAGCAGGTCAAGGCGGGCACCGGTGGGTTCCTCGGCGGTTCGGCCGCGATCGACGGGCTGGCCGTTGCGATCAACCGCTCCCACGGCTCGACGAACGGCGCAACGCTTGCCGCGACGATGGAGAAGTTCAAGAAGGTCCCGACGCTGTCGGGTCTCGTCAGCTTCTCGGCGAAGTACCACACCGTGTTCGGCCGACAGTACCGCGTGATCAAGATCCAGAACAACAAGGCTCACGTGGTCGGCACCGTCGTCGCCAAGGTCGTCCCCAAGATCTAACAACGGGGTTGACGCTCGACGCACAACAGAGCGAGTCGGAGAGGAGGCCCGGGGAAACCCTCCGGGCCTCCTCCATTTCTCGTTCCTACGAAGGGGTCAAGGCACTGCGCGGCGTGACGCTGGAGCTCCGGCGCGGCGAGGTTGTCGGCTTGATCGGGCCGAACGGTGCCGGCAAGTCGACGCTCGTCAACGTCCTCAGCGGCTTCGACCGTCCCGACCAGGGGACGGTGGTTCTCGGCGAACGAGACGTCACGCGCTGGTCGCCGCACCGGCGCGGGCGGCACGGTCTTGCCCGCACGTTCCAGCACAGCCACTCCTTCGGCTCGCTATCGGTGCGCGAGAACGTGGAGGTCGCGGCGCTCGGTGTCGGCGCGGCGCCGAGGCTCGCCGCGCAACGTGCCAGCGCGTTGCTGTCAGCACTTGGGCTCTCCGACTACGCGGAGACGCCGGCCGCATCGCTTGCCCACGGCGACGAGCGGCGGCTCGGTGTCGCCCGCGCGCTCGCGACCGAACCGCGCTTCGTGCTGCTGGACGAACCGGCGGCGGGGCTCCCCGAGGCGGAGGTGCCCGAGTTCGCAGCGGTCGTCCGCTCGGTGCGCGACGAGCACGGTGCAGGCGTGTTGCTGATCGACCACAACATGGCGCTGATCATGGAGATCTGCGATCGCATCCACGTGCTCGACCAGGGAACAACGCTGGCAGAGGGCGCGCCGAGCGAGATCCGAGCAAACCTCGACGTTGCCGCTGCCTACCTCGGCGAGGCGCCGGTGACCGAAGAATGAGCACGCTCACACTCGAAGCGCTCGAGGTTCGCTACGGCGGCGTCCAGGCCGTGCGCGGTCTGTCGTTCGAAGTTGCGCCCGGCGAGATCGTCGGCCTGATCGGCGCGAACGGGGCGGGCAAGTCCTCGACGCTGCACGCGATCATGGGCGTCGCGCCCGCGGTGGGTGGCGACGTCCGCCTCGGCGGCGTGTCGCTCCGCGGTCTGCGGCCCGAGGACATCGCGCGCAGCGGGGTCGCACTCGTGCCGGAAGGGCGAAGGATCTTCGGCGAGCTGACCGTCGAGGAGAACCTCCGGCTCGGCCTCGCCGCGCGACGCTCCAGCGGTCCGGCGACAGCGGTGCTAAAGACCGTCTACGAGCTGTTCCCGATCGTCGAGGAGTTTCGCGCGCGCAACGCCGGCGCGCTTTCCGGCGGCCAGCAGCAACAGCTCGCGATCGCACGTGCGCTCGTCGCGGAGCCCGACGTGTTGCTGCTCGACGAGCCGTCGCTCGGTCTCGCGCCCGCGGTGGTTGACATTGTCTTCGACGCGCTCGCAGCAATTCGCGAGCGCGGGCTCGCGGTTCTGCTCGTCGAACAGCGTGCCCAGCGGACGGTCGCCGCCGCCAACCGCTCGCACGTCCTCGCAAACGGCGAGTTGCGCCTTACTCTCGGGCCAGAGAGCGCCGGCGACACCGACACACTCGTGGCGGCGTACTTCTCATGACCTTCGCTGTGCTCAACATCGACTGGCAGACGCTCGCCGACGGTGTCGCGCTCGGGGCGATCTACGCGCTGATGGCCGTAGGCATCGGCCTCGTCTTCGGCGTGCTCCGCCTCGTCAACTTCGCGTACGGCCAGCTCGTGATGGCCGGCGCGTTCGCGTTGGCGCTCGCGTCGGAGTGGGGCTGGCCGGTGTGGGCCGGGATCGCGCTGTGCTTCGCCTCGGTGCTTGTGCTTTCCGTGCTGATGGATCGCCTCGTCTTCCGGCCGCTGCGCGGGCAATCGCCGGCAGTGATGCTCGTCGCCACATTCGCCGTGGCGTTCCTGCTTCAGAGCGTCGCGCTGCTCTGGTTCGGTCCGCTCGGGAAGATTGCCTCGTCGCTCTCGGCGCTGAACCAACCGGTGACCATCTCGGGCGTCGACATCCGGAAGATCACGATCGTCGCAGTGATCGTCGCGGTGCTCTGCCTTGTCGCCCTGTCGCTCCTGCTCGAGCGCACGACGATCGGCCTGCACATGCGCGCGTCGTCGATGGACTTCCAGACTGCGCGCCTGCTTGGCGTTCGCGCGAACCGCGTCATCGGCGTGGCGGTCTTGCTCTCGGGCGCGCTGGCCGCCGTGGTGGCGGTGATGCTGACCGTGCAGAACCCACTCGTCACGCCTGACTTCGCGCTGCGCGACACGATCATCGTGCTCGCCGGGGTGGTGCTCGGCGGGATGAACCGCCCGATCCCGGCGACCCTCGGCGGCTTCGCAATCGGGTTCGCGACCGGTCTGCTCGGCGGGGCACTTCCGACGAACCAGAGCCAGTACGTCCCGGCGTTTGTTTTCGGCGCGGTGATTCTCGTCCTGCTCGTGCGTCCGGGCGGTCTGTTCACGCGCCGGCAGGTGGCGGAGCGGGTATGAGGCGGCTGCTTGGTGCACAGGGATTGCTCGGGCCGGGGCTGCTCGTGATTGCGGTTGCGCTCGTCGGCTCGGTCGTCTCGACCTCGAACGCGTCGTACTTCATCGACGCTCTCGTCAAAGTCGCAATCGTCGTCGCGCTCTATCTGTTCATCGGCAACTCCGGCGTCCTTTCGTTCGGGCACATCAGCTTCGTCGCGCTCGGCGCGTGGACGGCCGGCGTGCTCTCAGTGCCGGTCGGTGAGAAGCCGGCGATCATGCCGAACCTCGCGCACTTCCTCCGAGACCGCACGGCCGGCAACCTGACATCGCTGCTGCTCGCGGCGCTTGTCGGCGGGATCTGCGCGTTTGCAGTCGGGCTGCCGCTGATGCGCCTGTCCGGGCTCGCCGCCGGTATCGCGACGTTCGGCGTGCTCGAGATCACGCACAACCTGCTGCGCTACGAGGAGCGGATCGGTCCTGGGCTGAACACGTTCTCCTCCGTGCCCGAAACGACGACACTGCGTCAGGCGGCAGTCGGTGCACTGGTCGTGATCGTCGCCGCCTACGCGTACGCGCGGAGCCGCTTCGGACGCCTGTTACGGGCCACGCGCGAGGACGCGGCCGCCGCGCGCGCGGTCGGCACCTCGGTGTACCGGCAGCGGCTGATCGCGTTTACGATCTCGGGCCTCCTGGCCGGACTCGCCGGCGGCCTCTATGTGCACTTGCTTCCGGTCAACACGGAAAGCGTCTATCTGGACTTGACGTTCATCACGCTTGCGATGCTCGTCGTCGGCGGTGCGACGAGCCTCTGGGGCGCGGTCGTCGGTGCGCTCGCGGTGAGCGCGCTCGACTCCTACCTCGCCGTCGCCGAGAACGGGACGTCGCTCTTCGGCTGGCACATCGACCTGCCTGCGGGAACGCGCGTGATTGTCGTCGGCGTCCTGATGGCGCTCGTCCTCATCCTGCGCCCTTCCGGTCTGACTGGCGGCCGCGAGTTTCGGCTCTGGCCGAGGTCGACGTGAGACGCGTCTGCGTCGCAGGGGCAGGCGTCATCGGCAGCCTCTTCGCCGGGTACCTCGCCCGCGTCACGGATGTGACCGTGCTGACCCGGCGTGAGGAGCACGCAAGCGCGCTGAACGAACGCGGACTGCGCGTCAGCGGGCGCGGCGACTTCACGTCACGCGTCACCGCCGCGGCTTCTCCGGACGCGTTGCCGGAGCCTGACCTCGTGATCATTGCGTCGAAGGGCGGCGACGTCGAGTCGCTTGCGGCGCGGCTCGCGGGCCACTGGCCTGGCGCGACCCTGATGACGGTGCAGAACGGTATCGGTGCGGATGAGATCGTCGCCGGACACGGCGCCTGGCCGCTGCTTACGGCTGTGACGTTCATGAGCGGCACGCGGCACGCCGACACGCACGTCGAGTACGTGCTCGATACGGCGACCTGGATCGGGCCCTCCCGCGATACGACGGTCGAGGACGCGCGCGCGGTCGCGGCGCTGATCGCCTCGTCTGGACTGAAGGCCGAGGCGTTCGACGATTTGCGGCCGGCCCAGTGGTCGAAGCTGATTTTCAACGCGACGGTGAACACTGTCGCCGCCGTGACGGGGCTGCGCCACGACCCGCATTTCGCCGCGCTCGCGGAGCCGAGCGACCTCGGCTTCCTCGTGCGTAACCTGATGGACGAAGGCAAGGCCGTTGCCGCGGCGGCGGGCGTCACGCTCGACGAGGATCCGTGGGAGATGAACGTGCTTGCGACGCAGCGGGGGCACCGGCACGCACCGTCGATGCTCGAAGATGTGCAGGCAGGGCGGCTGACCGAGGTCGACATGATCACCGGCTCGCTCGTCCGCGAAGCGCACCGGGTCGGAGTCCCCGTGCCGCTGCACGAGGCCATGTACAGCTTGATCAAGGGCAAGGAGGCCTCTTGGGAATGAGAGTTTGTGTGGTGGGTTGCGGCGCGGTCGGTTCGCTCTTTGCCGCGAATCTCGCGACGCTCGAAGATGTCGAGGTGTGGGCGTACGACTTGGCGCAAGAGCACGTCGACGCGATCAACCGCGACGGGCTGCGGCTGACCGGTTCCGGTGAGGTTCTCGGCCGTCCGCACGCGACGTCCAGCCCGGCGGAGCTCCCGCCTTGTGACTTCGGAATCGTCGCAACCAAGGCGATGCATTCCGAGGCGGCGATCGCGGCGACTGCGCACGCCTTCACGGACGGGTGCGTCGCGACGGTGCAGAACGGCATCGGCAACGAAGAGGTGCTGGCACGTCACGTCGAGCGCGTGATTCGTGGCACCACGTTCCCCGCCGGAAAGATCACCGCACCCGGCGTCGTGCAGTGGGACGTCAAGGGCGACACGACCTTCGGCCCCTTCGAGGACAAACCCGCCCCATTCGAAGAGGTGCAGCGGCTCGCCGACGCCTGCACACGCGGTGGCATGCCAACGACCGCGGTGGCCGATGCGCGCGGCCCGCAGTGGCGGAAGGTGATCTTCAACGCAGCCACAAACCCGCTGGGCGCACTGACCGGGCTGACGCACGGCCGTGTCTGCGAACGGCCGGACCTGCGCCGCCTGGCCTCGCAGCTTGTCACCGAAGGGAAGGCAGTCGCGAGTGCGCAGGGGATCGAGCTCGACTCGGACCCCGAGGAGCTGATCGACTATGCCGCGCGGCCCGAGGTTGCCTACGGCCACAAGGCCTCGATGCTGCAGGATGTGGAGGCGCGTCGGAAGACGGAGGTCGACTATCTGAACGGCGGCATCGCGGAGTTCGGGCGCAAGCTCGGCATACCGACGCCGACTCATGAATCGATTTGGGCACTGGTGAAAGGAGTGGAGGCTTCGTGGGATCAGTGATGCCGCAGGACGAGATCGACCGCCGCTACGGCCTGATCCGTGGGGCGATGGCGCGCGACGGCCTCGATGCGGTGATCGTCTCGGGCAACGAGTACTCGGGCTTCGAAGGCGCGGTCACCTACATGTCGGGCTTCGTCATCGTGCACCGCTATGCGTACGTGCTGCTGCCGCTCGAGGGCGATCCGTCGATCGTCTTCCCGCGTGAGGCCACCTACGTCGGCGAGCACGGCACGACCTGGATCGACGATCAGGTCTTCGTCGACAAGCCGGGTGAGTGGCTGGCGGACAAAGTGCGCGGGCAGCGTGTTGGCGTCTACGGGCTCGATTACGTGATGACGGTGCGCGACTTCCGTGCGCTCGAGGGTGCGGCGACGATCGAACCCTGGGACCTCGCGTTCGATCACGCACGTGCCGTCAAGAGCGAGCGAGAGCTCGAGTCGGTGCGCGACAGCGTGCGCATCAACACGGAAGGCTTTCGGATCTTCCTCGAGCACTTCGCCCCCGGCAAGACCGAGCGGGAGATCCTCGCGCACTGTGAGAAGTACTTCGTCGAAGAGGGCTGTGGCCGCCTGACGATGGACATGGTGCTCGTCGGCGCGAGCGGCGCGGCGCTGCCCGAGTTCAAGATCGCGGGCGACTACCGGATCAAGCAAACCGACATGGTGCTCCCGTCCCTCGAGGTCGCCGGCCCAGGCGGCCACTGGGTCGAGGTGTCGCGCGCGATCTGCGCGGGCGAGCCGAGTGACGAAACGAAGCTGATGCTGGAGGCATACGTCGAGTACTACGACGCTGCGCGCTCCGCGCTGCGGGACGGCGCCACCGCGCACGACGTGCACCGCGCTGTTTCCAAAGGCTTCGACGACCGCGGGTTCAAGCTCGGCCATGTCACTGGCCACTCGATCGGGATGACGATGATCGAGTGGCCGAAGATCGGTGAGGGCGATGAGACGGAGCTGCGCTCGAACATGGTCTTCTCGATGCACCCGCACGCGATCTCGGACGACGGGCAAGCGTGCCTCTACATGCAGGACACCTGGCTCGTGACGGCGGACGGCGGCGTTCCCCTCGCGGACCTGCCGATGAAGATCTTCGATGGAACGGAGGCGAGACAATGAACGAGCTCGCAAA
>JANMWB010000176.1:0-36305 GCA_031393705.1 Thermoleophilia bacterium
CTTCGCAGAGACCTTCGAGGCGGTCGAGAAGCACTTCCACGAGGTCGCGGCAACACTCTTTCCCGGCGGCGAAGGGCGGCTGCGCCTGACGGAATCCGACGAGGAAGGCGAGGAGCCGGGCATCGAGGTCGAGCTGCGCCCCGCCGGCAAGCGCGTCACGCGGCTCTCGCTCCTCTCCGGTGGCGAGAAGGCCCTCGGCGCGTTCGCGTTCCTGTTCTCGCTGTTCCTTGCGCGTCCGAGCCCGTTCTATCTCCTCGACGAGGTCGAGGCTGCGCTCGACGACACGAACATCGGGCGCTTCACCGAGTTGCTGCGCACCTACGCGGATCGCGCGCAGTTCATCGTGATCACGCACCAGAAGCGCACGATGGAAGCGGCCGACGTTCTCTATGGCGTGACGATGGGCAACGACGGCGTCTCGCAGATCGTCTCGCGTCGCCTGCCGCGTGACGAAGAGGTAGCCGCAACCGCATGAACGACTTCGCCTTCGTCGAACGAGCGGTCTCGCTCCTCGCGTCGAAGGGTGTTGACACGTGGGTGTTCGGAGGTTGGGGCGAGGAGCTGCGGGGGCTGATCAAGCCGCGTGAGCACGTCGACGTCGACCTGCTCTATCCGGCGGAGGACTGGAGCATCGTCGACAACCTCTATCTCGATTGGATCGAAGGCAAGCGCTTCGACTGGAAGCGCGCGTTCACACTCGAAGGCGTCACGGTCGAGCTGTTCCTCGTGGAGTACGACGCGCGAGGGTGGTTCACGCAACTCGAGCGTCGGCGCCACAACTGGCCGGCCAACGTGTTCTCCGGCACCGGCCGGACCCCCGTCGTCAGCACCGCCGCGCTCGCCGGTTACCGGCACTCGTACCGCGTCGACGCCCGCGACGTCGCCTAGCCACGAGCTCGAATCTGGTTCGGTGTTCATCCCGAACCTGATTCGGTATCAGCCGAACCAGGTTCAAGCGTTTCGTCTCCTCGCTAACGTGCCCCGCTCATGGCGAGGAGCTGGGGACAACTGTTGGGGGACACCGACGCGCCGGCCGAGGGCGAGGCGGAGCAGCGCGGTTTCATGGGCCGCTTGCGCGAGTCGCTCGGCAAGTCGCGTCGCGCGCTCACCGAGCAGCTGCAGGTCGCCGCGTTCGACCCGGCGGACGACGCGTCGTGGGAGCGGCTCGAAGAAGCACTGATCTATGGCGACGTCGGCGTGCGCGCAACGGCGGAGCTGATCCGCCGACTCGAGGCGCGGCAGGACCTCACCGATCTGAACACCGCGCTTGCCGAGGAGATCGCCGCGCTCTTCGGCGAGCCGCCGACGCTCGACGTACAGCAACATGCGCCTGCCGTGATCCTCGTTGTCGGCGTCAACGGCACCGGCAAGACGACGACGATCGGCAAGCTCGCGAACAAGCTGCGCGAGCACGGACGGTCGGTGACGCTCGGCGCCGCCGACACGTTCCGCGCCGCGGCGGAGGAACAGCTCGAGATCTGGGCACAGCGCGCGAACGCGAAGTTCGTCGGCGGCGAGCGCGGCGGCGATCCCGCAGCGGTTGCCTACGACGCGGTCGGCTCCGACACCGACGTCGTGATTGTCGACACCGCCGGCCGCCTGCATACACAGACGAACCTGATGGATGAGCTCTCGAAGGTACGCCGGGTGATCGCGGGCCGCGTCGAAGGCGCACCGCACGAGGTGCTGCTCGTCGGCGATGCGACGACCGGGCAGAACGGTCTGCAACAGGCGCGCATCTTCAGCGAAGCAGTCGGCGTGACCGGCGTCGCACTGACGAAGCTCGACGGCTCGGCGAAGGGCGGGATCGCGGTCGCGATCGCCTACGAGCTCGGTTTGCCGGTGAAGCTCGTCGGTGTGGGAGAGGGCCTCGAGGATCTGCGCCCGTTCGACCCCGACGACTTCGCCCGCGCGCTCGTTTCGGGGTAGCTCCCGGCTACCATCCCGGCGTGTTCGACAGCCTCGCAGACAAGCTCCAGGGCGCCCTCGGCGACCTCCGGAAGAAGGGCAAGCTCGACGAAGAGTCGATCTCGCGCGCCATGCGTGAGATCCGTCTCGCCCTGCTCGAGGCGGACGTCAACCTCACCGTCGTCCGTGACTTCGTGGCTCGTGTCCGGGAAAAGGCACTGGGCGAAGACGTCCTCAAGAGCCTGACGCCCGGCCAGCAGGTCGTGAAGGTCGTCCACGACGAGCTGACGGCACTGATGGGCGAGGGCGAATCGGGCCTCGCGTTCACCAAGTTCACGGTCATCCTGCTGGCGGGTCTCCAGGGCTCGGGCAAGACGACGACCGCCGGCAAGCTCGCGCTGCAGCTGCGCAACCAGGGTCGCAAGCCCGGCCTGATCGCAGCCGATCTGCAACGCCCCGCGGCGATCGACCAGCTCGAACAGCTCGGCAAGCAGATCGACGTGCCGGTCTACCGCACCGACACGAAGGATGCGGTCGAAGCTGTGCGCAGCGGTCTCGAGCGCGCCCGTGCAGAGGGGCTCGACACCGTGATCGTCGACACCGCCGGCCGCCTGCAGATCGACGAGGAGCTGATGGAGGAGCTCGCGCGTGTCCGCGACGAGGCGAAGCCGACGAACGTCCTGCTCGTGCTCGACGCGATGACCGGCCAGGAGGCCGTGAACGTTGCGCAGGCCTTTGACGAGCGCATCGCCTTCGACGGGGTGATCCTCACGAAGCTCGACGGCGACACCCGCGGCGGGGCCGCGCTCAGCGTCAAGGCGGTCACCGGCAAGCCGATCAAGTTTGCCTCGACGGGCGAGAAGCTCGACGCGCTCGAGGTGTTCCACCCGGACCGGATGGCCTCACGCATCCTCGGGATGGGCGACGTCCTGACCCTGATCGAGCGGGCCGAGGCGGCCGCCGAGGAGGACGAATCGGCGGAGCTCGAGCAACAGATGCTGAAGGGGCAGTTCACCTTCGACGACTTCCTGAAGGCGTACAAGATGCTGCGCCGGATGGGGCCGTTGCAGGGGATCATGAAGATGATCCCGGGCATGAAAGACGCGCTCGGAGACGTCGAGGTGGACGAGAACCAAATGGGCCGCGTCGAGGCGATCGTGCTCTCGATGACGCCACAAGAGCGCCGTTCGCCTATCGTGATCGACGGCAAGCGGCGAATTCGCATCGCCAAAGGCTCCGGCGCGACCGTCGAGCAGGTCAATCAGCTGCTCGAAGCACGGAAGCAAATGGAGAAAATGATGAAGCAGATGGGACGGGGGAAGATGCCGGCCCTCCCGAACCAGCAAGCGCCGGCGCCTCTATCCGCAGCGCGGAAGACGGGCGTCAAGCGCAAAAAGAAAAAGGCCGGACGGAAGTAAAGGAAACGAATGGCTGTCAAGCTCAGACTGACCCGCATTGGCTCGAAGAAGAACCCGATCTATCGCGTCGTCGCCGCGGACTCCCGTGCGCCGCGTGACGGCCGGTTCCTCGAGATCGTCGGGCGCTACAACCCGCAGACCGACCCGTCGACGATCGAGCTCGACGCGACGAAGGTCAAGGACTGGCTCGGCAAGGGCGCACAGCCCACCGAAGCGGTCGCGAAGTTGATCAAAATCTCCGGCATCGAGAAGTAAGGCCTGCACGTCCTCCTGCAATGAACACCGGCCCCTGGCCCGCCAGCACGCGGCGCGCTGCCGCGTCCTCAGTCGCCCCGATAGAACCCCGCTATCGGGACTCCCTGCGTCCTTGCATCGCTTGGTGCTGACGACCCAGTGACTCGGCTACATCACAGAAGGACGTGCTGATGGCGGAGCTGCTCGCGTATCTCGCGCGCGAGCTCGTCGACGATCCCGACGCCGTGCGCGTCGACACCGAAGAGCGCGACGGCGCTCTCGTCCTCGTGCTGCATGTTGCCGCCGACGACGTTGGCAAGGTGATCGGGCGGCAGGGCAGGATCGCCCGCGCGCTACGCACGCTCGTGCGCGCAAGCGCCGCGCGCGAGGGTCGACGCGTGATGGTCGAGATCGCCGACCCGGAATAGATGCGCGTCGCTGCGCTGTACGACGTCCACGCGATGCCGTGGGCACTGGAAGCGGTGCTGGCTGAGGTCGACGCCGAGGCGGACGCGATCGTCTTCGGCGGAGATTTTCTCGGTGGTCCGTGCCCGCGGGAAACGCTCGCGCTTGTGCGCTCGGTCGACGCGACGCTGATTCGCGGCAACGTGGAGCGCGAGGTCGGCGGGTGGGACGAGATGCTGCTTGACCGTGCCGACATCGAGTGGCTCGCGTCACTGCCGATGGCGGCGGAGATCGACAACGTCACGTATTGCCACGCAACGCCGGCGGACGATCTGCCGATCACGACCGCGCTGACCCCGGACGACGTGATCGCAGAGCTCTTCACCGGTGTCACCGGGACAGTCGTGATCGGGCACACGCATCACCAGTTCGACCGCCGGGTGGGCGACGTGCGCGTCGTCAATGCGGGGTCCGTCGGCATGGCGTACGAGGACGAGGTGGCGGCCTTCTGGGCTCTCGTCGAGGACGGAGAGCCGCTGTTCAGGCGAACGCCGATCGATGTCGAGCGTGCAATCCGCGAGATCCGGGCGAGTGGCTGGCCGCGCGGCGAGGAGTTCATCGCCGAGAACCTGCTCGTCGCGGTCGCGCGCGACCAGGCGATTGAGTACTTCGAGGGGTTGCCCCGGTGAGGGTCCAGATCGGCAAGGTCGGCAAGCCGCACGGCATCGACGGGGCGTTCTTCATCGAACAGCCGAGCGCCGACGACCGTTGGTGGAAGGTCGGCTCGACGTTACTTGTGGGCGGTGCGGAGTTTGAGGTGGTCGTCGCGCGGCGCTCGTCGGGACGGCCGATTGTCAAGCTCGACCGAGCGGTCGAGCGCGGCGCGCCGATCGAAGTGGAGCGCGACGCGCTGCCGCCGACGGAGGAGGACGAGTACTACGCCTTCGAGCTCCTCGGTCTGCCGGTCGTGGAGGAGAACGGTCGTGAGCTCGGAAGCGTCAAGGCCGTGACGACCGGCATCGCGAACGACGTGCTCGAGCTCGATACGGGCGTGCTCTTGCCGATGATCGAGGACTGCGTACGGAGCGTCGACCTCACAGCCGGCCGCATAGTCGTCGCGGCAGGGTTCACGGTGGACAGCTGATGCAGCTCGACGTCTTCACGCTTGTCCCGCATGCCTTTGCCTGGCTGACGGAGCAGCGCCCGGTTGCGACCGTGCTCGGGAGCGAGCTCGACCTGCGGCTCTTCTCCTACCGCGACCTGACGCCGCTGAAGAACGGCCAGGTCGACGACGAGCCGTACGGAGGCGGCGCGGGGATGGTCCTGCGGGTCGACGTCGTCGCCGAGGCGCTCGCTGCGGTCTACGGCGAGCGGCCCGTGCAGCCCGTGATCGCGCTCAGCCCGAAGGGGCGGCAGTTGACCCAGAAGGTGGTCGAGGAACTCTCGCAGCTCGAGCACATCACCCTGCTCTCGGCCCGCTTCGAGGGCTTCGACGAGCGGATTGTCGAACATCTTTCAACAGACGCGATCTCGATCGGCCCGTACGTCCTCTCGAACGGCGACCTGCCCGCGATGGTGCTCGTGGACGCGATCGCGCGGCGCCTCCCGGGGGCTCTGGCCGAGGGGTCGGGGGAGATCGAATCGTTCTCCGACGAGTTAGGTGGCGGGCTTGAGTACCCTCACTACACGCGGCCCGCTGAATACCGCGGCTGGAGGGTGCCCGACGTGCTGCTCTCGGGCGACCATGCGCGAATCGAAGGCTGGCGAAGGGAGCAGGTCCGCTGAGGAACCCGATCGATTACTTGACCGAGGGACTGCCGCACGGCTGGCGCGTGACGATCGACTGGCTCGTCACGATCGTCGGTGCGATCGCGATCGTCCTCGCGATCAAGGCGTGGGTCGTGAACCCGTACCGGATCCCGTCCAGCTCGATGGAGCCCACGCTGCACTGCGCAAGGCCGGGCTCCGAGTGCGAGGCCCGCTTCTCCGACCGGGTGCTCGCCTGCCGCTTCTGTTACCGCTTCTGGACCCCGAAGCGCGGCCAGATCGTCGTCTTCCACACGCCGCCGCTCGCCGAGGCGCGCTGCGGCGCCGGCGGCACGTTCGTGAAGCGCCTGATCGGCCTGCCTGGCGAGATGTGGGAGGAGCGCGGCGGCTACGTCTACATCAACGGCAAGCCCCTGAGCGAGCGCTACATCAAGGCCGCCCGCCGGGACTCACGCACGATCGCCCCGATCCGGATTGCGCCGGGCCATTACTTCATGATGGGCGACAACCGCATCTCCTCGTGCGACTCGCGCGCGTGGGGCACCGTGCCGCACGCGAACCTGATCGGCAAGGTGTTTGCGACGTACTGGCCCCCGGGCCGCATCACGATCCGCTGACGCCGTGAAGCGCGGGCTGATCCTGATCGCGTGCTTGATCGTGGCGCTGGTCGCCGCCGCCTACTTCGTCCTCGACGCGCGCACCTACCGGCTGACTGCGGCGTCGATGGAGCCGACGCTCCATTGCGCGCGCCCGGCTCCGCTCTGCCGCGCGGGGGCGGCAGACCGGGTTGTCGCCCTCAAGTACGTCCTCGTGTCGCCGGCGCGAGGTGACCTGGTCGTCTTCCACGCGCCGCTGAAGGCCCGGGCGGCCTGCGGGCTCAGGCCGGGAGTCATCCTGATCAAGCGGATCACCCGGATCGTCCACGGCCGCTACTTCCTCCGTGGCGACAACCCCGGAGCCTCCTGCGATTCCCGCGTCTGGGGCACGGTCCCACGCTCGAGCCTGATCGGGCGGGTCGTCGCGACCTACTGGCCGCTCCGCCGGATCAGCCTCCACAACTAGGCGGCCTCCCGATTCGCTACCATTCCGCCCGGCTCTGCCTCTTAAAGCTCGGCCACCTTTCGATATGAGCACGATCATCCAAGACATCGAGCGCAGCCAGCTGCGCGAAGTGCCGCGTTTCAAAGCGGGCGATACGGTGCGCGTCCATTTCAAGGTGATCGAGGGTGCGCGCCAGCGCATCCAGGTCTTCGAAGGGATCGTGATCAAGCGCCAGGGCGCGGGTGTTCGCGAGACGTTCACCGTCCGCAAGAACTCCTTCGGCGTCGGTGTCGAGCGCACGTTCCCGCTCCACTCGCCGAAGATCGACAAGCTCGAGGTCATGCAGATCGGCGACGTGCACCGCGCGAAGCTGTACTACCTGCGCGGCCGGGTCGGCAAGAAGGCTCGCGTTCGCGAGCTCCGCCAGTTCTAGAGCCGTTCTAGAACAGCGGTAACTTCTTCGCAAACTCCAGCTGTCTGATCCTTCGCCGGCCGTGAGCGGGGCTATCCTCGGTCCGTGCCTCCGAAAAAACGCCGCCAGACAGGCCAGAGGCTGTTGCGGTACGACCGCGCGCTCGGCGTGCGCTTCGTCGCCGGGGCGGACGAGGCGGGGCGGGGGCCCCTCGCCGGGCCGCTCGTCGTCGCGGGCGTGCTACTCGACTACGAGTGCCTGCGCGAGCACCGGGTGCGTCCGCTCGCGCTGTTGAACGACTCGAAGCAAGTCGACTCGGAGACGCGCGACGAGCTGTATCGCGCGGTGCTCTCGTGCGCGGAGCGGATCTCGGTGCGTGTCTTCCCCGCCTCGGTGATCGATCGCGACGGCCTGCACAAGTGCAACCTGCGCGGCTTGCGCGAGACGCTCTGGGCTTGCCAGCCGGCCGATGTCTCGCTCGTCGACGGCTTCAAGCTCGGCCCGCTCGCTCCGCCGCACCGTGCGGTCATCGACGGCGACACGAAGAGCGCTGCGATCGCGGCCGCGTCGATCGTCGCGAAGGTGACCCGCGACCGCTATATGCGCGCGGCCGACGCGATGTATCCGGGCTACGGCTTCGCCTCGCACGTCGGGTACATCACGCAGTCGCATACGCGCGAAGTTCGTGAACGAGGGCCTTGCGAGATCCATCGCCGTTCATGGCGGGCCCGTGCCTACCTCACCGACGAAGAATTCGCAGCCGCCTCCTAGAAATGCCGCGGAGGTCCGCGCCGCGCGCTGGTACCGTCGGCGCGCCTGGCGTGTGCTCGATCACAACCGCTGGCTCGGCGGCGCGGAGCTCGATCTCGTCGTGCGCCGCGGCCGGGTGCTCGCATTCGTCGAGGTCAAGTCGAAGAGCGGCGACGGCTTCGGGGATCCGTTCGAGATGGTCACGCCGGTGAAGATCGCCCGGATCCAGCGTGCGGCGGAGCTCTGGCTGCGCCTGCATCCCGACTTGGCCGAGCTCGACGTCCGCTTCGACGTGATCGCAGAACGGGCCGGCAAGATCGAGCACCTGCCGAACGCGTTCTAGGAAGCCACCCCGCCGTGTCGAAGTGGCTTCCGTGGCCGCCACCCAGCAGCAGATCTACGCAGGGCTCGATGCCGACCTCTCCTGGTCGGAGCAGCAGCTGCCTGAACGCTTGCGGACGAAGCATGTCCACCGCCTCCATCCGTATCTCGGCAAGTACATCCCGCAGCTTGTCGAGGAGCTCTTCCGCCGCCACGTGCCGGCGCGCGGGCGGGTGCTCGACCCGTTCGCGGGCTCGGGCACGACCCTCGTGCAGGCGCTCGAGAGCGGGCTCAACTCGGTCGGGGTCGACATCGCCGCCTTCAACTGTTTGCTGATGCAGGTCAAGACCGGGGAGCACAAGCCGTTCGTCCTGGAGCATGAGCTGCGCGATGCGCTCGCGCGCTTCGAGCGTGGGGAGGGCAAGGCGAGCGACAAGAGCGCATACGTTCGCGCGTGGTTCGCGCCGCAGGCGCGCGAAGATCTCTTGCGCTTCCGTTCGCTGATCGGCGAGTACGAGCACGCTGACGTGCTGCGGATCGTGCTCGCGCGCGCCGCGCGGTCCGCGCGTCTGACGACCCACTTCGACCTCGACTTCCCCAAGGTCCCGCAGGCGGGGCCGTACCACTGTTACAAGCACAAGCGCGAGTGCAAGCCGATCGAGAAGGCAGACCACTTCGTGCGCCGCTACACGCTCGACACGCTGACGCGACTGAAAGAGTTCGCGCGCGTGCGGACGAAGCGGAGCGCCGAGGTGCTGCACGGCGATGCCGGCGAGCTCGAGCTTCCGGGTCTCTTCGATGCGGTTGTCACGTCGCCGCCCTATCCGGGGCTGATCGACTACCACGAGCAGCATCGCTACGCGTACGAGCTACTCGATCTCGACGACCTGCGCGACAGCGAGATCGGCGCGGCGGAACGGGGAACGTCGAAGGCAGCGATCAACGCGTACGTCGACGGCATCGTGCGCGTGTTCGGCGCGTGCGCGGACGTGCTGAAGCCGCGCGGCCGGTTCGTGATCGTCGTCAACGATCGTCGCGCCCTCTACCCGGAGATCCTCGAACGCTCGGGCCTCGTGCTCGAGCAGCGCTACCAGCGGCACGTCAACCGCCGTACCGGCCGGCGCGCGGGCGAGTATTTCGAAGACGTGCTCGTCGCACGACGCGCCTAAGACGCACCTCTCGATGCTCCGGCCTACAGCCGGAGGCACCGAGAGGCGGTCATGGCAAACGTCTCCCTTCAGTGGCCCTTACGACCACGTGCCGTCACGCGCAAGGTGGCGGGGAGTCCTCGATTCGGAATACGGGCGGATCGGCGTGCGGTGCAATCAGAGTTGCGTACGTGGTCGCGCCGTCTGGGCCTCCATTGACCTGCCCCGCCTCGTCGCCGGCCTCGGTGAACACTGAGCCGTTCGGAAGGCCCGGCCCATAAGTCGTCTTGCTGCAGTCTGACCGCCAGACGGTCACGGAACCTGTCAACACAGCCACGATCACGACCCCGGGGTGGTGATGCCAGCCGCTGGAACCGAACGCAGTGACGACGATCTTTTGGACGCGGACGTCCGTCGGGTCTTTCGTCTGGAGCTTGACCTTGTCGGAATTCAGATGGACGTCGTTCGCCAAAGTGGCGGTAACGAGCGTCGTTGCCGTGAAATTCGTCGGCATCGATGCGACCGCGACCGTCGCGAACGTTCCGATCACCGCAACACCGATCGTTGCGGCGCTCCACTTGGAACGGAATAGGCGCAAAACTCCTCCTCTCACCAAGGAAAATCCCTTAGAGGCGTTCGACCTTGTCACTTTGTGACACTTGTGTCAATTTGGCCAACCCCTGCACGATCCTTGACCTGAACCTCAAGACACAAAGTCGGCACGACGGGGTCACAGACACATGACCTTTCGTCGCCTAGCGTGGCAACGTGCTCGCGCGCACCGTCACTCACGCTCTCGTCGGCATCGATCCGCGTCGAGTCGAGGTCGAGGCGCACATTCAGAAGGGCCTGGCGTCCTTCGCGATCGTCGGGCTCGCCGACAAGGCGTGTCAGGAGGCGAAGGAGCGCGTGCGCTCCGGGATCTCGTCCGCCGAGCTGCAGTGGCCGAACAGCCAGCGCATCACGATCAACCTCGCGCCCGCGGCGTTGCGGAAGGAAGGCTCGGGCTTCGACCTTCCGATCGCGCTCGCCTTGCTGGCCGCGTCGTACCAGGTGCCCGCCGGGGCGCTCGAAGGTCATGCAGCCTTCGGGGAGTTGGCACTCGACGGGCGGCTCAGGCCGGTGCCGGGCGCGCTCGTCGCGGCGGAGGGCGCGCGCCGCGCCGGCCTCACCAAGCTCCTCTGTGCGGCCGAGTCGGGTCCGGAGGTCGCGCTCGCCGGGATCGAGCCGATCGGCGTGCGTCATCTCGCGGAGGCGGTCGCATATCTGCGCGGGGAACGCGACCCGCCCGAGGTTCAGTTGCCCGCCGACGACTTCGAGTCGCTTGCAGACGTTCCGGACCTTGTCGATGTGCGGGGGCAGGAGCGTGCGCGACGCGCGCTCGAGATCGCGGCGGCGGGCGGCCACAACCTGCTCATGGCCGGGCCACCGGGCACCGGGAAGACGATGCTCGCGCGGCGGCTCCCGGGGATCCTGCCGCTCCTCGCTGACGAGGCATCGCTCGAGGTAACGCGCATCCACTCGGTCAGCGGCATGCTTGCGCCGGGCGGCGGTCTCGTGCGTGTCCCACCGTTCCGTGCGCCGCACCACTCGGCGTCGGTCGCGGGGCTGATCGGTGGCGGCCACAGCGGGATCCGGCCGGGCGAAGTGAGCCTCGCCCACCACGGTGTGCTCTTCCTGGACGAGCTACCGGAGTTCCAGCGCGCGGGCCTCGAGGCGCTTCGCCAACCGCTCGAGGACGGCTACATCCATGTGGCACGCATCGGCGGCCGCGCGGTGTTTCCGTCGCGCTTCCAGCTCGTCGGTGCGATGAACCTCTGCCCGTGCGGTGCGCGGGGCGACGGTGCGGCGCACTGCTCGTGCCCGCCGGACCGCGTACAGCGGTACCGCGAGAAACTGTCCCGGGCGCTGCTCGACCGGTTCGATCTCCTGCTCACCGTGCCGCGCCCGCGAGCGCTCGACCTGGCAGGGGCGCCGGGCGAAGCGTCGACGCCGGTGCGGGAGCGCGTGCTCGCGGCGCGCCGGCGACTCAGAGAGGGGCTGCCGTTGCGGACCGACGCGGCTGACGCGTTGCTCACGCGCGCGGTCGATCGGTTGCCGCTCTCGGGGCGGGGTCGGGCCCGCGTCGCCCGGGTCGCCGCAACGATCGCCGCCCTGGCGGGGGCCGACTCCGTCGAGCCCGAGCACGTCGGCGAGGCGCTCTCCTACCGACCGCCGCGGGAGCTGACCGAGTGAGTGAGCTCGCGACCGCCGTCTTCGCAGCCCAGATCGACGCGCACCTGCTCAACGCGCCCCGTTCGGCCCGGTTCGCGGCGTTCTCCGCGACGTTCGACGAACCGGCATTCTTGCGGCGATTGGTCGATGGTGGGTACCGCTGGCTCGCGCGTAGCGATCCGGCGTTCCCGGCTCGGCTGGGCTCGATTCACGATCCACCGGCGGGGTTGTTCATTCGCGGCTCCGCGCCGGTCGGGCTCCTCGACCGCGTCTCGGTCGCAGTCGTCGGCGCCCGCGCCTGCTCACACTACGGCTCCTCGGTCGCGGTCTCCCTTGCGCGCGACCTCGCCCAGGCTGGCGTGCTCGTTGTCTCTGGGCTCGCGCGCGGCATCGACGGCGCGGCGCACCGCGGCGCGCTACAGGCAGGGACGACCCTGGCGGTGCTCGGCTGCGGCATCGACCGCGATTACCCACGCACGCACGCGTCGCTCGCGCTGGAGATCGCGCGGGACGGGTTGATCGTCTCGGAGTATGCGCCCGGCGTCGAACCTGCCCCATGGCGCTTTCCGGCGAGGAACCGCATCGTGGCCGGGCTGACGCTCGCAACCGTCGTGGTCGAGGCTCGGGAGCGGAGCGGGGCGCTGATCACGGCCGATCTCGCGCTCGACGAAGGCCGAGAGGTGCTCGCGGTCCCGGGCGAGATCACCTCGCAGCTCTCGCGTGGGACGAACCACCTGTTGCGTCTCGGCGCCGTGCCGGTGACGTGCGCGGCCGACGTGCTGCGGGTGCTCGGTGTCGATCCGCCGCCGGCACGTGCGTCGCCGGTACTGGAGCCGAGGCTCGAGCTCGTGCGGGCCACCGTCGCCGATGCGGCGGCGACAGCGGACGAAGTCGCGCTGGCCACCGGCCAGCGGACACCCGTGGTGGCCTCGGCACTCGCAGAGCTCGAACTGCTCGGGATCGTCGAGGAGGTGGACGGTGTCTATCGCGCCGTGGTCAGGGCGTAGCTCCGTACGCGGACCATAGGATCGGGCCGTGACCCCGACGTCAATGTGGCTGACCGAGCCCCGCGCCGAATTGCCGCGCTCCCGGTTCGACGGGCGCGCGGAGGTCGTCGTGATCGGCGGCGGTGTGACCGGCTGCTCGTGCGCGCTGACGCTCGCAGAGCGCGGCGTCCGTGTGCGCCTCTACGAGGCGCGCGAGATAGCCGGCGGCGCAAGCGGCCGCAACGGGGGCTTCGCGCTCCGAGGCGCAGCGGCGCCGTACGACGAGGTGCGGCGCGATCTCGGCGACGAGGGCGCAAGGTTGGTGATGGAGCTGACGGAGCGAGCGCTCGATCGCATGGAGGAGCTCGCCGGGGACGCGTTCCGGCGCGTCGGGAGCCTGCGGCTTGCCTTTGACGACGGCGAGCGCGCTGTGCTGCGGCGTGAGCACGACGCGCTACGCGACCACGGCTTTGCCGTCGAGTGGGTGGACGAGCTCGGGCCGCCGCTCGATCGGCTCTACCAGGGCGCGATCCTGCACCCGCGAGACGGCGCGCTCCAGCCCGCGCGGTGGGTGCGCCGGCTTGCGGTGCACGCGGCGAACGCCGGCGCGGAGATTCGTGAGGGCGAGCGGGTAACGATCGAGGAGCTCGACGCCGACGCGATCGTCGTCGCGAGTGACGGTTTCATTCCGCAGCTGCTGCCGGAGCTGCCCGTCCGCGCAACGCGCGGCCAGGTGCTCGCTACCGAAGCACTGCGGGCGCGCCTCTACGAACGGCCGCACTACGCACGCGGCGGGTACGACTACTGGCAGCAGCTCCCGGACGGCCGCCTCGTGATCGGCGGCAATCGCGACGCGTCGCTCTCGACCGAAGAGACCGACGTCGAGGAGACAACGTCGCCGATCCAGGACCGGCTCGATGCCCACGTCGAGCAACTCGTCGGCTATCGCCCGCGCGTGACCGACCGCTGGGCGGGGATCTGGGGCACGACGCCGGACCTGATGCCGCTCGTCGGTGAGGTGCGCGACGGCGTGTGGGTTGCTGGTGGCTACTCAGGGCACGGCAATGCGCTCGGCCTCGCGTGCGGCGACCTGGTTGCGCGCGCGATCCTCGGCGAGCGCCCGCCGGAGCTCGAGATCTACGACCCGGCGCGAGCGCCGCTTCCGTGGCAGTCTCCGTCGCATGGATGAGGGAGAGGGACACGAGCGGGGCCTGTCGCGCTTCCTCGTCGGAGAATGGCGCGCGCGCTTTCGAGAATCACTCGCCCCCGCAAAGCGGCGTGACACGTTGCGGAGCCAACTACCGCACGTCACGCATCTCGACCCGCGGTTTGCAACACCGGTGCCGGAACAGCGCGCCGGCGAGCTCGGCATGCAACTGCGGGAGAAGGGAGCGGGAGAGCATTGCTATCTCCTCTCGGAAGACCCTGACCTGGACGGTCGCGAGCTTCCGCTCGACGAGGCACTCGCGGCAATCGTGGACGGCGGCTCGCGCCACGCGACGTTCGTCTCGTGCCTCCCGGGCCGGCTCGCGTACTTCCAGGGCGCGGAGCCCGGCGAGCGGTTCGTGCTTGAGCTTCCCGGCTAGCGTTGTTCAGTAGCGAGCCGCACGCCGAAAGCAATCAGCACCGCGCCGGTCAATCCTTCGAGCACGCGCCGCACCCTCGGTCGCCGTAGGACTTCACCCGCCTTCGCGACCACCGCCCCGTAGCCGACCAGCCAGCTGAAGGTCATCGCGCAGAAGAGCAGGCCGAGCACAAGGAGCGAGAAGAACGACGCGCCGGTGGTCGTGAACTGCGGCAGGAAGCTCGTGAAGAACACGGCGATCTTCGGATTGCCGAGATTGCTCAAAAGACCTTGCCGGAATGCATGCCGCGTTCGGGCGCGCGGCAGTTCCGTCGCCGGCTCGTGCGGCTGCCACGCGGTCCGGAGCGCCTGGACGCCGAGAAAGACCAGGTAGGAGACACCAACGATCTTTAACGCGACAAATGCCGGCTCCGACCGCCGAAGGAGCGCCGCGAGGCCGACGCTTGCAGCGAACGTCCAGATCGTCAGGCCCGTGCTCACTCCGACCGACGCGACAAGTGCTGCCCGTCTCCCGCCGAGCAGTGCGTAGCGTGCGACGAGCGCCATGTCCGGGCCAGGGGCGACGATCAACACCGCCGAGACCGCAAGGAACGAGACGAGCTGCAACTGCACGGACGAGAGTCTTGCATTCTCCATCTAGGGTCAGTGCCGTGGCAGCCGACGCAAGCACCGGTGACGTCCCGCAGCGTCTGCTGCAACGGCTGGACGACCTCGGCCTCGTGCTCGCGCAGCGCGGTGATGCGATGGCGCTCCTCGGGTTGGGCTCCGTCGGAGTCGACCTCGGGCGGCTCGACGACCACTCCGACCTCGATTTCTTCGTCGTGGTGGACGAGGGCGCCAAGCAGCGCTACCTGGACTCGATCGACTGGCTCGAGGAGCTGCACCCGGTCGTGTTCAGCTTCCGAAACAGCGTCGACGGCCGCAAAGCGCTCTTCGCCGACGGCCTGTTCGCCGAGTACGCGATCTTCACGCTCGACGAGTTGCGTCGTGCGTCGTATCCGCCCGGACGCATCGTGTGGCAGCGCGGCGATGCCCCCGCCGGGCTGGAGTCCTCGGGCCGAGTGCCGGGGCCGTCGCCCTACGACAATGCCGAGTACCAGGTGAACGAGGCCCTGACGAACCTCTACGTCGGTCTGCACCGCGACCTGCGTGGCGAGCGGCTCAGCGCGCTGCGCTTGATCCAGGTGCACGCGGTGGATCGCGTCCTGACGTTCCTCCACCTGACCGAGCCGGGCACGGGCGAGCAGCAGGATCTGTTCGCTATCGACCGTGGAGCAGAACGGCGCTTCGTCGCCGACGTGCTCCCGCTCGCCCGGTTCGTCCCCGGCTACGAGCACAACCGCGACGCGGCGCTCGCCATGCTCGGGTGGCTGGAAGCCCGCGCTGACGTGGACGAGACGCTCGCGAACGCGATCCGGCAACTCGCCCTTGAATCGGGCGTCTAGCCCGGAGTACGATCTGCCCGGACGCTCCTACCGGGAGGATCCTTTGGTGTCTGAGGGCGATGTGACGGCGCACATTCTGGCGATTTCGGACGCCGGCGCCCTGATTCCCATGTGCGCCTGGTGCGAGCGGATCCGCATCGACGATGAATGGGTGAAGCCGCCGCGGGTCGCACTAGCCGCAATCGACGTTCGCAACGCCGTCTCGCACACGATCTGTCCTTCGTGTGCGGCCGGGCAGCCGGGCCAGACCGCGTCCTAGGTGCAGTGCGTGACGCTGCTCGTGAGGAACTCATCCGAGCTTCCACACGAGAACAGCACGAGCACCGATTCATCCTGGCGACGATAGAAGCCGATCACCTCGCCGATGCGTCCGTCCGGCACGCGGACGAGGTCATGAGCGTCGATCGGTTCTGGAGCTACTAGGTGGGAATGGGCGGCGAGTTTCATGGCCGTCTCCTTTGACTGGCGAGCTACCCCTGCGAAGGACCGAGCGCGGCAATCGTTCACCGCCTATAGATGCAACTCGGCCCAACAGCGAGAAGGTGCGGGCACAAGTAAGGCTGAGGTAAGCCCTTAAGCCCTTAGGTCATAGATGGTTGATGCCACACTTACGCCCGCCTGGGAACGGCCCAGACGCGGCGCATGACGCCCGCCTCGCCCTTGAAAAGGCATCCTGCCTTTCCTGCGGGCGAGTCGAACGTCCTGCTTGGTCTGGATCCGCCCCCAGACCCACGCCGCATGGCATCAACCATCTACAGCTCGAGCCGCGGCAAGTCGGGAATCTCGCCCGCCGCCTCGATCGCCGCCAGCGCGATCGCGAGGTCCTGGATCGCGAGGCCTGTCGAGTCGAAGGCTGTGATCTCGTCCTCGTTGCTGCGGCCCTGGGCTGTCCCCGTGAGCACCGCACCGAGCGCGGTCACGTCCTGCTCCGTGACGAGCCCCGACTCGACCGCGTGGGCGAGCTCGCCGCCGTGGCTTGCCTGCTCCCAGTCGTCGCAGAACAACGTCGCTCGCGCGATCTCCGCGCCCGCCATCTCCGCCTTCCCCGGGCCGTCGGCGCCCATCAGCGAGACGTGCTGGCCGGCGCGAAGACTGCCCTCGCCGATCAGCACCTCGTGGCCAGGCGTCACCGTGACGAGCAGGTCTGCGCCGAGTGCGTCCTCCAACGAGGACGCAACGTCCGCGCCGAGCTCGCGGGCGACGTGCTGGGCGCGGCCCTCGTTCACGTCCCACACGCTGACCTGACGGCCGCGGGCGAGGAACGTTCGCGCGGCAGCGCGCCCGTTCACGCCGGCGCCGATCACCGTCGCCGTCACGGCGTCTGAGCGGCCGAGCGTTTCCGCGGCGAGCACCGCGGCTGCGCCGGTTCGCAGCGCCGTCACCGAGGCCGCATCGAGCACCGCTCGCAGCTGTCCGTTCTCCGCGTCGGAGAGAAGCACGACGCCGGTCACCGTGGGTAGGCCCTGCAGCGGGTTGCCCGGGAACGACGTCACCCATTTCAGGAGCGCGTGCCCCGCGCCGAGCGCCGGCATCGCGCGGAAGTCGCCCGCCGGATAGTTCGTCACGTAGACCTTCGGTGGCATCGTCCACTCGCCGCGCGCATGCGCGATGAATGCGTTGCGCACCGCTTCGACCGCCCGGTCTGGTGACACGGCTTGCTCGACGTGCCGGCCTGTGAAGACCGGAACTGCCGTCATCTCCGCTCCGTCGAGCCTACGTCGCCATTTTTCCGCTCCGTCGAGCCTACGCCGCCATTTTCCCGCTCCGGCGAGCCTACGCTCATAGCGTCTTGACGGCGGCGGCGAGCTTGGCGACCGATTCCTTCGCGTCACCGAACAACATCACGGTCTTCGGATCGACGAAGAGCGGGTTCTCGATCCCGGCGAAGCCCGGGGCCATCGAGCGCTTGAGCACGACGGTCGCCTGCGACTGATCGACGTTCAGGATCGGCATGCCGTAGATGGGACTACCTGGGTTGTTGCGCGCGTCGGGATTGACGACGTCATTGGCTCCGATTACGAGCGAGACGTCCGTGCGCGAGAACTCGGCGTTCGCCTCGTCCAATTCCTTCAGCTGCGGGTACGGCACGTTCGCCTCTGCGAGCAGCACGTTCATGTGGCCCGGCATGCGCCCCGCGACCGGATGGATCGCATAGGTCACCTCGATGCCCTTCGCCTCGAGCACGTCGGCGAGCGCATGTACGTCGTGCTGTGCCTGTGCGACGGCCATGCCGTAGCCGGGGACGATCACGACCTTGCTCGCGTAGGCGAGCATCACTGCGACGTCGTCGGCCGTCGCGGAGCGGACGGTGCCGCCGCCGGCGCCCGTGGTCGCAGCCGCGCCAGCGCTGACCTGTCCGAACGCTCCGAAGAGCACGTTCGTGATCGAGCGGTTCATCGCTCGGCCCATCAGCAAGGTGAGCATCGTTCCCGAGGCGCCGACGAGCATTCCGCTCACGATCAGCACGTTGTTCGAGAGCTCGAAGCCGGTCGCAGCGGCCGCGAGCCCGGTGAACGCGTTGAGCAGCGAGATCACGACCGGCATGTCTGCGCCGCCGATCGGAAGCACGAACATCACACCGAACACCAGTGCGCCGGCGACCATCACCCACAGCAGCCACTGGTGCTCCGTGCCTGTGAGGATCACGGCACCGAGCACGAGGCAGCCGAGGAACACGGTCGCGTTGACGAGCTTCTGGCCCGGATAGGTGATCGGGCGGCCCTTGATCAGCTCTTGCAGCTTCGCGAAGGCGATCAGTGACCCGGAGAACGAGATCGACCCGATCAGAGCGGACAGCAGGATCGACACCGAGATGTCTCCCTGGATCCGGCCGGACGCCGGAGCAAGCTCGTGAAACTCCGCGAGTGCGACCAGTGCCGCGGCGCCACCGCCGACGCCGTTGAACAGCGCCACCATCTGCGGCATCGCGGTCATCTTCACCCGGCGCGCTCCGACGAGGCCGAAGGCGCTGCCGATCGCCGCCGCGACTGGCATCTCCCAGGTGATGTGGATGCCCGACTTGAACAGCGTCGCGACGATCGCGAGGGTCATCCCGAATGCGCCGATCCAGTTGCCGCGCCGCGCCGTCGCAGGCGAGGACAGAAACTTGAGCGCGAGCACGAAGCACACGATCGTGACGAGGTAGAACAGGTTGACGGCGTTGGTGCCCATCAGTCCTTTTTGGGCTTCGCCGTCGGCTTCTTCTTGAACATCTCGAGCATCCGGTCGGTGACGACGAAGCCGCCGACCACGTTCGCCGCCGCGAGCGCGACCGCGACAAACCCGACGACGCGGATCAGCCCGTCCTGCTGTGCGGAGCCGGCGACGATCAGCGCGGCGACGATCACGATCCCGTGAATCGCGTTCGTGCCCGACATCAGCGGCGTGTGCAGCATCGTCGGCACCTTCGAGATCACTTCGATCCCGAGGAAGATCGCCAGCACCAGCACCGTCAGCTCCGCGACGAGGGTCGCGGTATGGCTCATGCAGTTACCTCGCGTTTCGTCACGCAGGACCCCGAGACGATCTCGTCGTCCCAGTCGATCACGAGCTCACCGTCACGCACGAACAATCCGACGAGCGACGCGACATTCCGCGAGAGCAGCTGGCTCGCATGCGTCGGCATCGTCGACGGCACGTTGGTCAGCCCGACGATCGTGACACCGCTCTCGACGATCTCGCTACCCGGGTTGGTCAGCTCGCAGTTGCCGCCCGATTCCGCGGCGAGATCGACGATCACCGAGCCCGGGCGCATCGCACGCACAGCATCCGCGGTGATCAATGTCGGCGCGGGCCGTCCGGGGATCGCCGCAGTCGTGATCACGGCGTCGAAGGTCGGAATGCGCGTCTGCAGCTCGAGCTGCTGCGCCTGCTGCTGCTCCGGTGTGAGCTCGCGCGCATAACCGCCCTCGGTTTCCTCGCCGCTGACGCCGACGTCGAGGAAGCTCGCGCCGAGCGACTCGACCTGCTCACGCACCGCCGGGCGAACGTCAAACGCGGAGACGACGGAGCCCAGCCGGCGCGCAGTCGCGATAGCCTGCAGCCCGGCAACGCCCGCGCCGAGCACGAGTACCTTCGCGGGCGGGATCGTCCCGGCCGCCGTCATCAGCATCGGGAAGAAGCGGGGGAGCCGGTCGGCGGCGATCAGCGCGCCCTTGTAGCCCGAAACCGTCGCCTGCGACGAAAGCGCGTCCATCGGCTGCGCGCGGGTGATGCGCGGGATCGACTCGAGCGCAAACGCGTTCACGCCCGCCGCCGTGAGCCGCTCGACGCCCGCCGGGTCCGTGAGCGGTTGCAGAAACGCGATCAGCACCTGGCCGTTGCGCAGCTGTGCGGTCTCGGGAGCCGTCGGCGTGGCGACCTTTGCCACGACGTCTGCGCTCCACGGGTCGCCGATCTGCGCGCCGGCATCGCTGTACGCCGCGTCGGGGAAACCGGCGGCGGCGCCAGCGCCCGCCTCGATGATCACGTCGACTCCGTCGCCCAGTCGCCCCACTGTCTCGGGGACGAGGGCGACCCGACGTTCGCCGGGATCGGACTCCTTGGGAATACCGAGGCGCATCGACCGGCGACACTATCGAGTCCTCCGGTCCTCGCGTCCGTAGTCGTCACTGATTCGCGCCCGCCTACACTGCGGCGCGTGACCGACCTGCTCATCTCATACGGGCTCGTGCTGCTCTTCGCAGTCGTCGCCGCCGAGTCGGCCGGGGTGCCGCTGCCGGGAGAGACCGCGTTGATCGCCGCCGCAATTCTTGCCGGGCGCGGCCATTACTCGATCGTGGAAGTGATCGCCGTCGCGGCGGCCGCGGCGATCCTCGGCGACAACGTCGGCTACTTGATCGGCCGCACGGGCGGACGGAAGTTGCTCGAACGGTGGGGGCCGATCAAGCGGTACGCCGAGCGAGTCCTCCCGCCGGGTGAGCGCTTCTTCAAGAAGCACGGTGGCAAGACTGTCTTCATCGGCCGCTTCGTCGCGGTGCTCCGCGTCACCGCGGCGTGGCTCGCGGGCATCACCCACATGCCCTGGTGGCGGTTCTTTCTGTGGAACGCCGCCGGAGGCATCGTCTGGGCCACCGGCGTCAGCCTGCTTGCGTATTACTTCGGCAAGGCCGCCGCCGATGCGGTCGCGACCTATGGGGTCTACGCCCTCGTCGCGATCGTCGTGATCGCCGCGATCACGTTCGTGGCGGTGCGGGTGCTCAAGAAGCGCATCGAGCCGAGTTAACCGCGCGCGCAGGGATCCGGGCCGCGAGGCGGAACCAGGTGAGGCCGATGGGGACGGCTTTGAAGCTCACACAGACGCTGGTCCTGCGCGATCCGGACAACGCAGGCCACGGGGCTCGCGTCACGGAGATCGCGCTGCGGCTGGCCGCCGCCATGGACCTGAACCACGCACGCGTCGCGGCGATCAAGGCCGGTGGCCCGCTGCACGACATCGGCAAGCTCGAGCTCGACCGGGCGATCCTCGACAAGCCCGGTGCGCTCGATCCCGACGAGCTCGAAGAGATCCGCACGCATCCCGAGCTCGGCGCGCGCATGCTCAAGGGCATCCGGTCGCTGCGCGCCTCGCTCGACTGTGTGCTCCATCACCACGAGCACTGGGACGGCGCGGGATACCCGTACGGGCTCGGCGGGGAGGCGATCCCGCTCGAGGCACGGATCCTTGCAGTCGCCGACGCCTACGACGCGATGACCTCGCTGCGCCCCTATCGCGGGGCGCGCACGCGTGAGGAAGCGTTGGCCGAAGTCGAGCGGTGCGCCGGCTCGCAGTTCGACCCTCTGGTCGCGCGTGTCTTCCTGACGCTTTAGAGGCTCAACTATCGAGCTTCGCTTTGGTGCGACGCATTACCTCGTCGGTGTATTCCGTCGTCGACGAGTTCCCGGTGAGGTCGGCCGTCTTCACCCCCTGCGCCACTGCTTCGAGCGCTGCCTCGCGAATCGCGCGACCCGCGGTCTGCCCCTCGTCGGTCTGCGAGAGCAGGGCGGCGACGGCGAGGATCATCGCCATCGGGTTCGCGACGTTCTTGCCCTCGAGCGACGGGGCGGTGCCGTGCGCGGCTTCGGCCATCAGCGCGGTCGGCTCGAAGTCGTCGCCCTCGAAGGCGACGAGCATGGACTCGGAGCCGGCGATCGACCCGAAGAGCGGGAGAACGAGGTCGGAGAGGATGTCGCCATCGCGGTTCAGTGCCGGAATTACGAGCGGGTCGCCCGTCGACGCAACGAGCAACGCAAACGTCGCGTCGATCAACTGCGGCTCGTAAGGGACGTGCGGATGGCGCGCGGCCGACGCGTCCATCTCCTCCTTGAGCATTCCCTCATACGTGGGGGAGACGGTGTACTTGGGGCCTCCGAAGACCTTGGCTCCGGTGCGGTCCGCTTCGCGGAACGCGAACTCGGCCACGGCACGGCAGACCGTGCGCTCGATGCGCTCCGTCCTGAACGCAACCTCCGAGTCTCCCTCGCCTTCGCGCCACTCCTTCGCGCCGTAGGCGTCACCGACTGCCATGCGCACGACCGAGATCGGCGCGTGCACTCCCCCAAAGGGCACGACACCTGGGATGCGCCGACCGGTGCGCACGATCACCTTGCCGCCGATCTCTTCGCGGAGAATGCGATTCGGCGAGCCGACGCCGTCTCGCGTGTCCGGCGTCACCGTGGCGGCTTTCAGCCCGAGGCCGTGCTTGCGGATCGCTTGTGCCGCCTCGTGCACGATCGCGTTGTTCGTCTCACGCCGCTTCTCGAGCGAGAGGTCGTAACGCGGGAGCTCCACCTCGAGCCCGACCACGTCTGGACTGAGCAGGCGCAGCGATTCCTCGAGAAGCTCTTGCCCGGTCTGGTCGCCTTCGAGCACGACGATTGTCTTGAGCTGCATCGGCGGCGAAGATTAGCGACGGCTACCGCGTGGCGAATTCGCGTTGCGCGTCCGGCGGCGTAAACTGCGCTCGGCAATTCCACGTCGAGGAGGCTGATTACGTGGCTCGGAAAACCATTCTGGTTTGCGACAACTGCGGCAAAGAGGTCGACGAGTCGCAGGGCGCGGCTCTGCGCATCACCTATACGGACGCCCGCCGCGGTTCCAAGGCGGCGGATCTCTGTGACGAGTGCGCGGGCAAGCTGCCCGGCCGCGCGGTCGCCCGGCGCGGCCGTAGGCCAAAGGCCGCCCCGACCGCGTCCGCTTAGAGCGTAAAAGCGTCTCGGGACACGTCCTGAGGCCGCTCTACGATGGGAAGGTGGGACTCTCCCTCCTCGCAGGGCCTGCAAACGCGGGCAAAGTCGCGCTCCTGTTGGAGCGCTATCTGGCGCGCCTGGACGACGAGCCGACGCTGATCGTGCCGAACGCATCGGATGTCGACCGTGTCGAGCGCGACCTGCTCGCGCGCTCAGGCTGCCTGTTCAGCGGCTCGATCGGCACGTTCGACGATCTGTTCGGGCGGCTCGTCCGGAACGACCCGGAGCAGCGGCCGGTCGCGACCGACGCGCAGCGCGCACTGATCGTGCGTCGCGCCCTCGCTTCGGCCTCGCTCAACGGGCTCTCCCGTTCGGCGCGAACGGGCGGCTTCGCCGACACGCTGCTCTCGACGCTCGGCGAGCTGGAGCAGGGGATGCTCGACCCGGAAGACCTGAGCGGTGATCTGGGGCAGCTCTACGCGGGCTACCGCGCCGAGCTCGACCGGTTGAGGCTCTGGGACCGCGATCTGTTGCGACGCCGCGCTGCGGAACGGCTCCAGTCCGACCTCGATGCGTGGCACGGCGAGCCGGTGTTCGCCTACGGCTTCGAGGACTTGACTGGCGCCGAGTGGGCGCTCTTGGGCGCGCTCGCCGGACGCACCGAGGTCGAGGTTTCGCTCCCGTACGAGCCGGGGCGCGTCGCGTTTGCTTCGTTGAGTCGTACCGCCGAGGACCTCTCGTCGCTCGCGGACGGCCGCATCGAGGAGCTCGGGCCGCGCGGCTCCGAGTATGCGCATCCGGCCCTGGCGCATCTCGAGCGTGCGTTGTTCGAGGAGTCGCCGCCCCCGCCGCCGGAGATCGGCGACGGCATCCGCTTCTTCGAGGGTGCCGGCGCACGCGGCACCTTGGAGCTCGTCGGCGACGAGCTGATCGCCCTGATTCGCGGCGGCATCCCGGCGGAGCAGATCGCGCTCGTCGCACCGTCGGTCGAGTCGTGGCGCGCGCCGCTCGAGACCGTGCTCGGTGGGCTCGACGTCCCGTATGCAGTCGAGTCGCGCGTGCGCCTTCCGGCGACGCCGCTCGGCCATGCGCTTGTGCACTTCCTGCGTTACGCATGGCTCGACGGCGGGCGCCGTGAGCTTTTCTCGTTCCTGCGCTCGCCGTACTCGGGGCTCGCGCGCTCATCCGTCGACTACGTCGAGGGCAGGCTCCGCGGGCGCGCGATCCACACGCCCGGTCGCGTCGAGGAGGAGACGGAGAAGCTGCGCGAGGCGCCGATCCCGGCGCTCGGCGAGTTGCGCGCCGCGGCGAGCCCGACTGCGGGCGTCCGGGCACTGATCCGCTCGATGCTCCGCTCGGCCTACGGGACCGAGGCGCCGCCTGCCGGGGAGACGTCACGACTCGACCTGCGCGCGTACGACGCGGCGCTCCGCCTACTCGACGAGCTCGAAGCCTTCGGATCGCTTGCCGGCGAGCAGGTCACACCCGAGGACGTGGTGGCCGCGCTCGAGCGGGCAGAAGTCCGTTCCTCGTCGGGCGAGCAGGGACGCGTCGCGGTCGTCGACCTGCTGCGTGCACGCACGCGTCGCTACGAGGTCGTCTTCGTGCTCGGCCTCGAGGAAGGGTCGTTGCCACGTCGCACGCGCACCTCGCCGTTTCTCGACGACGACACGCGCCGCGAGCTTGGCGCCCGCCTCGAGCGTCCCGACCAGGTCAGTCGCGACCGCTACCTCTTCTACACCGCGTGCACGCGCGCGACGAGGCGCCTGTACCTGGTGCGGGAGGCGGCGACCGACGACGGCGGCCCGCGCGAGCCAAGCCCGTTCTGGGAAGAGGTTGCCGGAGTCTTCGACGAGGACGACGTCGCGCGGGCAACGCAGCGCCGCGCGCTCTCGTCGCTGACGTGGGGGCTGGAAGCAGCTCCGTCGGAGCGTGAGCGTCTGCGCGCGCTCGCGCTCCTCGCGGTCACCGACGCGGAAGGCGCGAGGGCGCTTGCCGACGCGAACGGCTGGGAGCGACGCTTGACGCGCGCACGCAACGCGCTGCAGCGGCAGACGAAGTTGACGAGCCCTGTGTTGCTCGACTGGTTCGGGAACAAGACGACGTTCGGGGTGACAGAGCTCGAACGTTTCGCCGACTGCTCGTCGGCGTGGCTGTTCGAGCGCATTATCTCGCCGAAGACGATCGACGCCGAGGCCGACGCCATGTTGCGCGGCTCGGTCGCGCACAGCGCGTTGCACAAGTTCTATGCCGGCCTACCGAAGGAGGTCGGCCACGACCGCGTTACGCCCGAGAACCTCGAGCGCGCGCGCGGTTTCTTGCGCCAGTGCCTCGACGATGCCATGCGTGGCGGCGTGCGCCTCGAACTGACCGACCTCCAGGAAGCGGAGCTCGACCAGAGCCTGTGGAGTGACCTGCAGGGCTTCCTCGAAGACGAGGCCTCGTCGCCGGTCGAGTTCCTGCCGCGCCGCTTCGAGGTCGGGTTCGGCTCCGACCGCTCGGCACCCGAATTGCAGCGGGGCCTCCACCTCGGCGACAACCTCTACCTCAGCGGCAAGATCGACCGGATCGACGTCGACCCCTACAGCGCGCGCGGGATTGTGCAGGACTACAAGTCGGGCCGCACCGTGCACTCCGCGAAGCAGATCGACGACGAGCTGAAGCTGCAGATTCCGCTCTACATGCTCGTGCTGCGCGATCTCGTCGGGATCGAGCCGCTGGGCGGCGTCTACCGCGCGCTCGCGGGTGCTCGCATGACGCGTGGCCTCCTGCACGCCGACGCCTCCGACGACCTGCCGGGCTTTCAGAAGAACGACTACCTGCCGAGCGAGGAGTTCTGGGCGCTCGTCGAGACGTCGCGCGACCGCGGACGCGAGTATGCGCAGCGCATCCGCGCGGGTGACGTGACACACGATCCGAAGGGCGGGACGTGCCCCACGTGGTGTGACCTCTGGACGATGTGCCGGGTGCCGAGACCATGAACGAGCAGCAGACGAAGGCTGTCGAGGCGACCGGCGAGGTCTTCGTCTCCGCCGGCGCGGGAACCGGCAAGACGAGCGTGCTCGTCGAGCGCTTCGTGCGCGCCGTATGCGAGCAGGGGCTCGACGTCGAGTCGGTGCTTGTCATCACCTACACGCGGAAGGCCGCGGGCGAGCTGCGCGCCCGCATCCGCGCGGCACTGCACGGACGCGGCCGGGCCGATCTCGCGCGCAAGCTCGACGGGGCCTGGATCTCGACGATCCACGGCTTCTGCTCGCGGCTTCTGCGCACCCATCCGTTCGCCGTCGGCATCGATCCGCGGTTCCGCGAGCTGGACGACGAGCACGGTGCGGTGATCCGCGGCGAGTCGTTCGAGCGGGCGTTGACTGCGTTCTGCTCGACGCGGGATCCTGAACGGCTGCGGCTGCTCGCGACCTACAGCGCCCGGGGACTGCGGCGGATGCTCACCGGCGTCTACGAGACGCTGCGCTCCGCCGGGCGCGATCTGAAGCTGGAGCTTGGGCAGCAAGCGGGAGTCGCCGATCGGCTCGCAGATCTGCAGGAGGCGGCGCGAGCGCTCGCCGCCGATCCGGGTGTGACCGAGAAGCAGCTGGCATCCGCGAACGCCGCGCTCGTGCTGGGCACGAACCCGGCGCAGCTGCTCGACCTCGCGCACGTGCTGCCGGCGACCGGAGACCGCGCCGGCGCGTTTCGCGCTGCCCGCGACCGCGTCGAGCAGGCCGCGTTCGACGAGCTTGCCGAACGCGACAAGGATCTCCTGCAGGAACTGCTCGACCTGTTCGCCGCCGAGTACGCCGCCGCGAAGCAGCGCGAATCCGCACTCGACTTCGAGGACCTCCAGCTGCTCGCGCGCGACCTGCTGCGCGACAACGACACGGTGCGAGAGGCAGAGCAGCTGCGCTTTCGCGCCTTGATGGTCGACGAGTTCCAGGACACCAATCGTCTCCAGTGCGACATCGTCGATCTCTTGCGGGCCGGCTCCGGTGCGCCCGATGTCTTCTTCGTCGGCGACGAGTTCCAGTCGATTTACGGCTTCCGCCACGCCGATGTCGCGGTGTTCCGCGAACGGCGCGAACGCGCAGCGCTGAACCTGCCACTGACCTTCAACTACCGCTCGCGCCCGGAAGTGCTCGCGGCGGTCAACCATCTATTCGGCGAGGAGTTCGGCGAGGACTACCAGCAGCTCGCGGCCTCGGGCGAGTTCACGGACCCGGTGTTCGGTCATCCGGTCGAGTTGCTCGTCAGCGACAAGCGCAGCTATCGCGATGCGAGCGCGAACTGGCGCGAGGGGGAGGCTCAGGCAATTGCGCGGCGCGTGCGCGATCTCGTCGACACCGGCGCCGCTGCACCCGGCGAGATCGTGCTGCTGTTCGCCGCGGGCACGGACGCCGAGCGATACGAGGCCGCGCTGCGCGGCGCCGGGCTCCCGACGTACCGCGCGACGGGCCGCGGGTACTTCGGCCAGCAGCAGGTCGTCGACCTCCTCCGTTACCTGCGGCTGCTCCACAACCGCTACGACGACGAGGCGCTCGTCTCGGTGCTCGCCTCGCCGTTCGTCGGCTTGTCGAACGACGCGCTCGTGCTCATCCGCCGCCACGCCGGGAAGCGACCGCTGTACACCGGTATCGAGCGCTCGTTGCCCGACGCGCTCTCGAGCACGGACGAGCGGCTCGTGCGCGCGTTCAAACAGCGCTACGAACGGCTCGCAGCCGCCTCCGTGCGCCAGTCGCTCGAGCGCCTCTGTGAGGAGGTCGTTTCTGCACACGACTACGACCTGGCCGTGCTTGCGCAGTGGGACGGCAAGCGCCGCTACGCGAACCTGCGCAAGCTGATGCGGCTGGCGCGCTCGTACGAAGAGCTCCGCGGCCCCGACATCGAAGGCTTCGTGAAGTTTATCCGCGACCAGGAAGCCGTCGGCGCGTCCCAGCTCGAGGCGGTCTCCGAGGAAGAAGGCGCCGACGCGGTCCGGCTGCTGACCATCCACGCCGCGAAGGGTCTCGAGTTCAAGGTCGTGATCGTCGCCGACGCCGGGCGCGACACGATCGGCGCTCCGTCGGCGGACGAGATCCTCGTTCGCCCCGACGGCAGCTTCGGGTTCCGTGTGATCGATCCGAAGTCCGGCAAGAAGCGCGGCGTCTTCAGCTACGAGGACGTGCGCGTCGCGGAGAAACTGGAAGACAAGGCCGAGCGCCTGCGCCTCTACTACGTTGCAATGACGCGCGCGGTCGACCGCCTGATCGTCTCGGGTGCGATCGATCCCGAGCGCTCGCAGGATCGCGAAACACCGATCGGTTGGGTGCTCGGCCGCCTCGGCGCCGAGGGCGCGATCGAAGGCGTGACGAGCGATCCGGTCGAGCTCGAGCGCGGCGATGCGCGGTTCGTGCTCACCGTCGATCGCTGGGCGGCGCCCCGAATCGCAGCTGAGTCGGAGCTCGTGGTCACAGAGGCGGGACAGCTCGAGCTGTTTGCCGAGCTGCCCACCGAACCTGCGCCGCGCGGATACCGCCTTCCGGAGCTCCTGCCGCTACCGGCGCCGCCGCTGCACAAGGTGAAGCGCCTCTCGTACTCGGCGCTCGCACTGTTCGAGCGCTGCTCGTATCGCTACTACGTCGAACGCGTCGCCGGCCTGCGCGAGGAGCGCGGCACGGTGCCGGGCGCGCACGGGCTCAAGGCGACCGAGGTCGGCGACGCGGTGCACCGCCTGCTCGAGATCGTCGACCTGGCTGCTCCGGCGCCGCCCGACGTCGAGGTCGTGCGCAGCTGGTATCCCGCCGTCACGGATGAGGAGATCGTACGCATCTCCGCGTTCGTCGCGTCGTACTGCGAGTCGGAGCTCGCCACGCGCATCGCGACGCTCGCCGGTGTGGAGCCCGAGCGGCCGTTCGCGTTCGAGCACGACGGCGTGCTGCTGCGCGGGCGCCTCGACGCGTTGTGGCGTGAAGGCACGCGTGCGCTCGTACTCGACTACAAGACGAACACGCTCGCCGAAGGGACACCCGAGGAGATCATCGAGGCCGACTATCGGCTGCAGCGGCTCGTCTACGCGTTGGCGTGCTTCCGCGCGGGCGCCGACGAGGTCGAGGTCGTCTACCACTTCCTCGAGCGTCCGGACGCGGTTGTGACGACGTCGTTCGAACGCCTCGAACTGCCGGCCCTCGAAGCCGAGCTCTCGGCGGCGATTGCGCAGATCAACGCGGGCGAGTTCGCCCCGACTCCGAGCGAGTTCAACTGCTCGGGCTGCCCGGCGCTCGATCTCGTATGCGCAGGCCCGCGTCTCGGCGGCGACGCGTGGCCGCCGCCGAGCACCTCGGTCGCGGTCGCTTAGACGTGCCACGGAGCTATCTCGCGGAAGCCCGCCGAAAGAAGGTCGCTCCGAAGAAGGAGCGGATTGGGCCGATCATCGACCGGCTCGCCGCCGAGCACGCCGACGCGACCATTGCGCTCACGTTCGAGAACCCGCTCGAGCTGCTGATCTCCGTGATGCTGTCGGCGCAGACGACCGACGTGAACGTCAACCGCGTCACGGTGAAGCTGTTCGCCAAGTACAAGCGTCCCGAGGACTATCTCGCTGTTCCGGTCGCCGAGCTCGAGCGTGACATCTTCGCGACCGGCTTTTACCGCCAGAAGACGAAGTCGCTCCGCGGCGCGATGCAGCGCATCATCGAAGTGCACGGCGGCGAGGTTCCCGAGGACTTCGACGAGCTCCTGAAGCTTCCCGGTGTTGCGCGCAAGACCGCCAACGTCGTTTCCGCCGAGCGCGGCAACCCGCAAGGGGTCGTTGTCGACACGCACGTCCGCCGGCTCTCGCAGCGACTCGGGCTGACGAAGCAAGCCGATCCGGTGAAGATCGAACGCGACCTGATCCGGCTCGTGCCGCGCGACAACTGGGCGCGCTTCCCGCACCTGCTGATCTGGCACGGGCGACGCATCTGCGACGCGCGTAAGCCGGCGTGCGAAGAGTGTCCGCTGGCTTCAGACCTCTGTCCGTCAAGTCGGATCTGACTCAGTTTTCTCAAATCGTGCACAGACAGGTAACGCCGGCCCGGCTAGCGTCGGAGTATGCGCAGCGTCGACCTCGCGCTCTATGCAGATGCGCTCGCCGGCGAGGCGGCGTCTCTCGCGGCGCGCATCGAACGTGAACGCGGCAAGCAGCGGCAGTCCGCGATCGAGCGGGAGGCGCGAGCGGCGCTGACGCCGTTCGCGGTCGAGCGCCTCGAGGAGCTCGGGCTGCTGAGGACGCGCGCCGACGTCGCGACGATCGCGGAGCTGGAGGAGTCGCTCGACGCAGTCGAGTTGCTGCAAGCGTGGGTGGAGGAGGTTCTTACCCGCGCAGCGGCGTGAGCGCGATCAGCAGGCCGCCGTCGTCGTCGTAGGCGGGGAAGACGTCGGCGATGACGCCCTTCGCGTGACCCGAGCGCGTTGTGATCGACAGGTGCTCGTTGAGCCGCCGCACGCCCCATTCGCGCGCCAGCTCGAGAGGCTTGGCATCCGAGAACTTCAACGCATCGACGAGATCGCGGCCCATCAGGTCGGCCTCGGGGAAACCGGTCAGTTCGAAGACGCCGCGTCCGATCGCAAGCACCCGCCGGTCCTGGTCGGTCACGACGAGGCCGGTATCGGGGGCGGGGTAGTAGTCGTCGAGCAGCTCGAACAAGAACCCGAAGCCGCAGTGGCGGCACGCGGGGGCCTGCGTCGAGAACCCCTCGCGGGCATCGATGTCGAGCGAGCGCTCTTTGCACTGCGGGCAGATGTAATACGGCACGCGCGCCAGAGTAGCCAGAGGCTGACGGCTGAGCACGCTCGCGACAAGGCTGCTGCAAGGTTGCTCGTCATACGGTGCCCACGTGAACCTCGACCGGCGCGTGATGGTGGCCGTTGCCCTCGTCGCGACGGCGGTTCGGCTGCCCGGTGTGTACACGCAGGCCTTCTGGCAGGACGAGGTCGCCTCTGCGCGGATCCTCGATGAGCCGACCTTCAGAGGCATGCTCGCGCACGTCGCACACACCGAGTCGACACCGCCGCTTTGGTACGCGCTGGGCTGGGTGTTGCGGTGGGCAGGGACGCCGTTGCAGGATGTCCGCTTGCTCTCGGTCCTTGCCGGTGCGCTGCTCGCAGCGCTCGTCGTCAACGTCGCGCGCCGGGTCGTGTCGCTGCCACTCGCAACGCTCGCCGGCCTCTTCGTCGCCCTCGGCGGCCAGCTCGTCGCTCACGGGCAGGAGCTTCGCTCCTATGAACTGCTCGCGTTGCTCTCGCTCGTGTTCGCACGTTGCCTGCTGGCCGAGCTCGACGGCCCGTCAAAGCGTCGCGACCTCACACTGGGCGCAAGCGTTGCGGCCGGCGGGCTGACGCACTACTTCTTCGCGTTCTCGGTGCTCGCTGCGCTCGCGTGGCTCTGGTTCGACCGCGATGTGCGGGCTGTGCGCCGCCGCGCGACTGTCGCGATCGTGGCAGGTGGCTCCGTCGCCGCAGCGTGGGGGCCGGTGATGGTGAAGCAGCTCCACCAAGGGCGGTTCTGGTGGATCGGTTCGTTCCAGCTGCGTGCCGTGATCGCCGTGCCTGCGCGGCTCTTCACTCCCGCCTACGCGAACACCGCGGCCGGCATCGCGTTGTCGGCGGCGGCGCTGGCGCTCGTCGCCGTCGGATGCGTGCACCTTGGTCGGGCATCGGCCGCCGGCCGGCTCGTGGCGGCGCTCGCCCTCGGGCCGCTCGCAGAGGCGGCAGCGGTGTGGGCGGGAGGCGTGCCGATCTTCGCGGTCCGGAACCTGATCGGGGTCGCGCCGTTCGTCGCGGTCGCCGCCCTCGCGGGCCTGACGGCCGTGCCACGCCGCGCGGCGGTCGCTGTGGGCGCTCTCGCTGCCGCGCTCCTTCTCCTGCCGTTCACGCCTTTCAGTGGCAACGGCGGTACGCCGCCGTACGACGCGATGGCACGCGAGCTCGTGGCCGAGGGCTGGACACCGTCGGAGCCGGTCGCCGTGTTCGGCGACTTCTTTCCCTATCGGGCGCCGCTCGAGTGGTACCTGCCGCACCAGCCGGTGCTCGACGCGTCGCGACCTCTCGACACCGTGTGCAGGACCGTCTTCGTGATCCGGGGCGATGACGTGCAGCGCGTCCACATGACGACCGCGATTCGTGCCGACCGTGCGCTCCGCGGTGCGACGATCCTCGTTGATCCTGCGTCGGCGCCGAGCTGCGTCCACCCGATCGTCACCGGACCTTTGGCTGCGCTCAGCTAGTCATTTGAAGATGTTGACGGCTCGGGCCGTCACGAGCAGGATGCTGACTGCCGAGACCGCGGACTCCGAGAGCATCAGCGACTTGGCCCAACGTGTCAGCGGCATCGCGTCGGTCGGGCTGAACGCAATCGAGTTCGTAAACGAGATGTAGATGTAGTCCATGAGCCGCGGGTACCAGCCAGGTTCCGCAAGCTGCGGATTCTCCATCTGCGGGAACTGAAAATCGGGCGGGCTCGGATGTGGTGCGCGGCGCCTGATGGGACCGCCGCGGTCGAGGGCCCAGAACCAGAGCCCGTACGCGATCACGTTCGTGCCCCAGATCGTCATGCCCTTGAGGAGCAGCTGACCGCCGCTGCTCTCCTGGCCGCTGACCAACGACGCGATCAGCGCCAACAACGCAACCGCATTTTCCAGGCTGATCAGAGCGAGCAGCGTCACTGCGACGTTTCGGCGGTGGCCGATCCGCTCGAGGAACCGGCGGGCAGAATCCCAGGCGAGCGACCCAAGCAGGATCGTCTCCGGCCCCACCGCGACCAACCAGACCCACCACGGAAGGCCCCACAGCTTCCAGTGCCGCTCGAGGCTGACCAGCGCGAGCACGAGCTGGAGCGCGATCACCGCGACGACTGCCGGAGCAGCCTCCCAGCGCGACTCGACCTCCTCTTGTCCGAGCACCTGCTGCTCCGTCGAATCCATGCGACTGCATCTCAGCAGACCGCTCGGCTGGCCCCGCCGAGCGCCACCGGACGCCGGAGCCGTGCCAACGCCGTTAGCCTCCCCTCTTGTGACAGCCGCGCAGGAAGATCGGACTGGCGCAAACCAGTGCACCGTTGTTCACGAACGCGGCAGCGAGGAGATGCACTTCAGCCGCGAGAACGTCGAGAAGTTGCTCGCCGGCGACTCCTTCTTCTGGATCGACATCGACCAGCCCGACGGTGAGGACTTCACGGTTCTTCGTGACGTCTTCAAGTTCCATTCGCTCGCAGTCGAGGATGCCGAGCACTTCGATCAACGGGCCAAGATCGACGAGTACGACGACTTCGTCTTCCTGGTCGTCTTCGGGGCCAATCCCGACGACGACCGCCTGGTCGAGGTGCACTGCTTCTACTCCGAGAAGTTCCTCATCACGGTGCACCGCGACGAGGCGCCTGCATTCACCGAGGTGCGAAAGCGATACGTGAAACGCGGCAAGCCGGTCGACGATCCCGGGAGGCTTCTCTACGAGATCGTCGGTGGGCTCGTCGACAGCTTCTTCCCGATTCTCGCCGACTTCGACGATCGGATTGACGAGCTCGAGAATCAGACCTTCCTGAACGCGAACGACCAGCAGCTCCAGGAGATCTTCCAGATGAAACGTCTGCTCGTCGGGATGCGCAAGGCGGTCACACCTCAGCGAGACATGTTCGCCACCTTGGCGGGCGGCGTCGCGACGCTTCCCGGAATGAGTGCGGACGACGAGCGCTACTTCCGGGACATCTACGACCACCTGATCCGGATCAGCGACCTGATCGACACCTACCGCGACCTGCTGACGAGCTCGATGGACGTCTATCTGTCGACCGTCTCCAACCGCCTCAACTCCGTGATGAAGCAGCTGACGGTGATGGCGACCGTCTTCCTGCCACTCACGTTCGTCACCGGGTTCTTCGGCCAGAACTTCGGCTGGATGGTCGGCCACATCGGCAGCCCCTGGGCGTTCTTCGGGCTGGGGATCGGCGTGGAGATCCTCACCGTCGCGGGCCTGTTCACCCTCTTCAAGAAACGCGGCTGGTTCTAGACCTCGGCGGCTTCCGGGCGCGGCGAGGTCATCGCCGTTCCCGGATGGCCTTCGATCGCGGCGAGGTAGCGCTCCGCGTCGAGGGCCGCCATGCAGCCCGAGCCGGCGGCGGTGATCGCCTGCCGGTAGGTGTGGTCCTGAACGTCACCCGCGGCGAAGATCCCCGGAACGTTCGTCTCGGTCGTGCCGGTCTTCGTCATCAGGTAGCCGGCCGCGTCGTGTTCGAGCTGGTCGACGAAAAGTGCGGTGTTCGGGTCGTGCCCGATCGCGACGAAGACTCCGTCTGCCGGCACTTCCCAGGTTTCGTCTGTGACGGTGTTGCGGAGACGCAGCGCCTCGACCTTCACGTCACCGACGATCTCGTCGACGACGGCGTTGAGCACGAAGTCCAGCTTCTCGTTCTTCTCGGCGCGGTCGACCATGATCCTCGACGCGCGGAACTCGTCGCGGCGGTGCACCAGATGCACGCGCGACGCGAACTTCGTCAGGAAGAGCGCCTCCTCGAATGCGGAGTCGCCGCCACCGACAACGTAGACCTCCTTCTCGCGGAAGAACGCGCCATCGCAGGTCGCGCACGTGGAGACGCCGCGGCCGCGGTGCTGCTGCTCCGAATCGATGCCGAGCCAGCGTGCGTTCGCCCCGGTCGCAACGATCACCGCGAGGGCCGAATACTCGTCGTCACCGACCCTGACGCGAAACGGACGCTCGGAGAAGTCGACCTTCGTCACGTCATCGGTGATGAACTCCGTGCCAAAGCGCTCCGCCTGGCGCCGGAAGTCGGACATCATCTCCGGCCCCATCACGCCATCCGCATAGCCGGGGTAGTTCTCGACGTCGCTCGTGATCATCAGTTGGCCGCCCCACTGGAAGCCTTCGATCACGAGCGGCTCCAGGTCGGCGCGCGCCGCGTAGAGCGCAGCCGTGTACCCGGCAGGGCCGCCGCCGATGATGATCAGCTCACGTACGTCGTTCTGGTCGCTCAAGGTGCTCCTCGCTTTGAAAAGTGTCTCGTACTGGAGTAAACGTCAAAGGGCCCCTGAACGTTCCCACCCCTGTGGATGGATTGTCACAGTTTTGGGGCTGTGCCTGACACCAGGCCTTTCCGCGCGGTAGAGGGCCGCGAAGGAGAGGAGGCTAGGCCGCGTCGGCGTCGGCGGCACGATGTTCAGCGGCACGGTGTTCAGGAACCGGGTGCGGCAGTGCCGTGAGCTCGTGCGGCATACGCTCGATCTGGGGGACGTCCGGCAGTTCGTCGTTCGTGACCCCGTGCTCGGGGAACTTGCGAGCCGTCACGAGCAGACGGTGCTCGAACGACTTCACGGCCTGGTTGTAGGCGCCGACCGCTGTGTCGAGTCCTCGTCCGGCCTTTGCAAAATACCCCGCGAAGACGCCGAGGCGCTCGTAGAGGTCCCGCCCGAGCGCGGAGATCGCACGCGCGCTCTCTGCGACGGTCTCCTGCTGCCAGCCGTACGAGACGCTGCGGAGGAGCCCGATGAGGGTGGCCGGTGACGCGACGATCACACCCGACTCCGCGCCTGCTTCCAGCAGGGAGCCGTCCTGGTCGAGGGCCGCCCGGTAGAGGCCCTCGTCGACGAACATCACGACGAACTCCGGCGACGACTCGAACTGGCGCCAGTAGCGCTTCTGTCCGAGCTTTGCGATGTGATCGCGCAGCTGCGCAGCGTGGCGCGCGAGGTGCGCGCGTTTCAGCTCGACGTCCTCGCAGTTGACCGCGTCGAAGTACGCGTCGAGCGGAACCTTCGAGTCGACGACGATCGTCTTGCCGCCGGGAAGCTTCACGACCAGGTCAGGACGCAGCAGGCCGCCCTCGTCGTCGCGCGTGCTCTCCTGCGTGCGGAAGTCGCAGTACTCGAGCATGCCGGCGAGCTCGACGACGCGCTTCAGCTGCATCTCACCCCACCGGCCACGGACGTGCGGCGTGCGCAGCGCGGTCACGAGGCTGCCGGTCTCGGTGCGGAGCTTCTCCTGCCCCTGGGCGACCTCGCGCAGCCGCTCGCCGATCGCCGACACGTCGCGGGCACGCTTGTCCTCGAGCTGCCGTGCCTGGAGCTCGAACTTCGTCAACGTCTCCTTGATCGGCGCGAGCTTGGCCTCGGTCAGTTCGAGCAGCGAGGTCTGGCTTCTCGTGAGCACGTCACCCGTTGCAGCCTTGAGACGGTCTTCCCAGGCGGTGTGGTCGAGCTGATTCCGCTCGAGGAGCTCCAGCTTGTCGCTCGCGCGGCCTAGCTTCTCGCGCATCAGGAAATAGGCGACGGCTGCGCCGATCGCGAGCCCGGTGAGGAGGGTGAGGATCGCTGCCATGGACCGCTGAACGCTAGAGAGTCGGTCGGACGGCAAAAAAATCAGCTCCCGCGAGTCCGAAGACCTACAGGAGCTGAGTGCCGGATCCAGCGACTCCGAAGAGCTACCGGATCCGACGAGCGCAAACTAACCGTGGCCTCTGAGGCCGTCAAGACCGGCTCTGCCGGAATTC
>JANMWB010000211.1:0-26490 GCA_031393705.1 Thermoleophilia bacterium
TAGCAAGTGGTCGTCGATCAAGCACAAGAAGGGCGCCACCGACGCGAAGCGCGGCAAGCTCTTCTCGAAGCTCTCGCGCGCGATCATCATCGCGGCGAAGGAGGGCGGCGGCGATCCGACGAACAACCTTTCGCTCCAGAATGCGATCGAGAAGGCGAAGTCCTACTCGATGCCGAAGGACAACATTGACCGCGCGATTGCGAAGGGCTCCGGTGCCGACGCGGATGCCGATGCGTTCGAGACGATCGTCTACGAGGGCTACGGCCCCGAAGGCGTCGCCGTGATCGTCGAGGCGCTGACCGACAACAAGAACCGCACGGCGGCCGACGTGCGCCACATGTTCTCGAAGCACGGCGGCAACCTCGGCGCGACCGGAGCGGTCGCCTGGCAGTTCGACCGGCGCGGGGTCGTCGTCGTGCCCGCGGACGGGGTGGACGAGGAGGAGTTGCTGCTCGCCGCGGCCGACGGCGGGGCGGACGACATCTCGCAGGACGGCGACGTCTTCCAGGTCACCTCGGCGCCCGAAGCGCTGTCTGCGGTGCGCGAGGCGATCGAGGCCGCGGGCTTCACGGTCGACTCGGCGGAGCTGATGCTCGTCCCGAAGACGACCGTCGCGATCGAGGACGAGGCGAAGGCACGGCAAGTGATGCGCCTGATCGACGCACTCGAGGACAACGACGACGTCCAGGACGTCTACGCGAACTTCGACATCCCCGAGCGCGTGCTCGAGCTCGTCGCCGGCTAGACCATCTAGAGGCGTACCTCGGCCCTTCGGTTCCTCGTTGCACCTCGGACGGGGTTGACGGCGAGGTCCGAGGAGGCTCTGATGGGTGCAGTTCAGGTCGAGAGGCACGCGCGCGGAACGGCCGAAGGCGGCCGTGGCTGGTACGCGGTTGTCGCGCGCACCGGGCTCGTTGCCAAGGGATTGTCGTTTGGGCTCGTCGGGGCGCTGGCGCTGAAACTCGCACTGGGCGACGGCGGCAAAGCGACGAGCAGGCAGGGCGCGCTCCAGTCGCTCGCGCACGACTCGTTCGGGAAGATCGCCCTCGTGCTGCTCGCAGCGGGATTCGCCGCGTACGCGCTCTGGCGCTTCATCCAGGCCTACGCCGAGCGCGCCGACGACGGCGACTCGGAGGCGAAAGTCTGGGGCAAGCGGGCGGCGTACGTTGGACGCGGCCTGGTCTACGCGAGCCTCACCTACTCGACGTTGCGCGTCGTCGCCGGTTCCGGGAGCGGCCAGTCCCAGGACGCGAAGGCGCACAAGTCCACGGCGATGGTCTTGTCCTGGCCCGGCGGCCAGTGGCTCGTCGGGATCGCGGGGCTGTGTCTCGTTGGTGTCGCCTTCTGGAACCTCTACCGCGGCCTGACGCGGAAGTTCGAGGACAAGTGGCGTGTCGGCTCGCTCTCGCGGTTTTGGAAGACGTGGGGCGGACGCGCCGGCGTCGTCGGGCATGTCGCCCGCTTCGTGGTCTTCGGGCTGATCGGGATCTTCCTCACGAAAGCGGCGCTCGACTACAAGCCCAAGGATGCGATCGGGCTCGACGGAGCGCTCCAGAAGCTCGCGCATGCGTCGTATGGGCCGTTTCTGCTCGGTCTGACCGCCGTCGGGCTGATCGCCTACGGCGTCTACTGCCTGGTGGATGCCCGGCTTCGGGACGTGTCCGCAAACAATTAGAGGCTTGATGTGAAACGCACGCGCAGCCGCGGCTGGTGGCTCAGACACACTGCGCATCTCGCCCGGGTCGGGCTCGAACGTAGGCACCGCTATGCCCTGCGCCCGACCCGTGCGACCTGCTTGGTCTGAGCGCCCACGCAGTTCCACATCAAGCCTCTGCCGCTCCCGAGCAGCCCGGAGGAACGTCCGGAGGCACGCCTAACGTGTCCTCGTGAAGGTTCTCGGCATCGATCCAGGGACGGCTGCATGCGGGTACGGAATCGTCCAAGAAAGCGGAGGGCGCCTCAGGGCCACGTGCCACGGGTGGTGGCGAACGTCGGCCAGAGAGCGTCCGGAGGCTCGACTGCTCACGATCTTCACGGGCGTGCAGGAGCTGATCGCCCAGCACGCCCCGGATGCCGTCGCCCTGGAGGAGTCGTACGTCGGCGCAGACGCCCGCATCGCACTCTCCGTCGGGCAGGCACGGGGAGCCGTGCTCGTCGCCGCAGCGTCCGTCGGCGTCGCGTGCACTGAGTACTCGCCGGCGACCGTCAAGCAGGCGGTGTGCGGCTACGGCCGCGCGGACAAGCAGCAGGTCGGAAAGATGGTGAAGGCGATCCTCGCGCTCGAGGAGGTGCCGACGCCGAACCATGCCGCAGACGCGCTCGCCGTTGCGATCTGTCACGCGCTTGCGCCGCCGCTGATGAAATTGGTCGCGTCGTGATCGCCCGGCTCCGTGGCCGCGTGACGGGGCGTGCCGGATCGGGATTGATCGTCGACGTGAACGGCGTCGGCTACCTCGTCAACGCAACCCCATCGGTGCTCCGCCTCGGCGACGGTGAAGTGACGATCGAAGTGCACACCGTCGTGCGCGAGGACGCGTTGCAGCTCTACGGCTTTGCGGCCGCGGACGAGCGCGAGCTCTTCGAATTGCTGCTCGGCGTCTCAGGCGTCGGCCCTAAGGTCGCGCTCGCGATCGTGTCCGGCTCGACGCCGGTCGAGCTGCGCCGCGCGATCGTGCGTGACGACGTGAAGCGCTTCCAGGCGATCCCCGGGATCGGGCTCAAGACCGCACAGCGTGTTGTGCTCGAGTTGAAGGAGAAGCTCGTCGGGCTCGACATCGGCGGTCCGGACACGGGCGAGCTCACGGCGCGCGACGCGCTGGTCGAGCTCGGCTGGTCGCTCGTCGACGCCGAGCGCGCACTCGCCGACGTCGACGCCGAGCTTTCGGTCGAGGAGCAGGTGCGTCACGCGTTGAGGGCCGCTGCATGAGCCAGTTCCTCGCGCCCGTGCTTGCCGACGCCGAGGAGGAGCTCGAGCGCTCGCTGCGGCCGCGCACGCTCAGCGACTTCGTCGGCCAGGAGCGCGTCAAGGAGCAGCTCTCGATCGCGCTCGAAGCCGCGAAGGCACGCGGCGAGGCGCTTGACCACGTGCTGCTCGCCGGCCCGCCCGGGCTCGGCAAGACGTCGCTCGCACAGATCGTCCGCAACGAGCTCGGCGTCGGCATCCGGCAGGTGGCGGGCCCGGCGCTCGAGCGCAAGGGCGACATCGCGGCGATCCTGACCACCCTCGAGCCGCGTGACGTGCTCTTCGTCGACGAGATCCACCGTTTGAACCGCTCCGCCGAGGAGATCCTGTATCCGGCGCTCGAGGACTTTCGCCTCGACATCATCGTCGGCCAGGGCCCGGCCGCGCGCACACTGACGCTCGACTTGCCGCCGTTCACGCTGATCGGCGCGACGACGCGCACCGGCTTGTTGACGACACCATTGCGCGACCGCTTCGGGCTCACGTTCCGCCTCGATCACTACAACGCGGTCGAGCTCGCGCAGATCGTCAGGCGCTCGGCGAGCATTCTCGGGGTCGAGATCGACGAGGACGCTGCGCAGCTCGTCGCCGGGCGTTCGCGCGGTACGCCGCGCATCGCCAACCGCATCTTGCGGCGTGTCCGCGACGTGGCCGAGGTGCGGCACGAGGGCGTTGTGACGACGGCGATCGCCGAGGAGGCGCTGACGCTGCTCGAGGTCGACGGTGCAGGGCTCGAGCGCTTCGACCGCGCACTGCTGCGCTGCGTCGTCGAGAAGTTCGGCGGCGGCCCGGTCGGGCTCTCCACGCTCGCGGTGTCGCTCGGCGAGGAGCCGGAGACGATCGAGGACGTCTACGAGCCGTACTTGCTGCAGCTCGGCTTCCTCCAGCGCACGCCGCGGGGCCGCACGATCACTGACCTCGGGCGTGCCCACATGGGCGCTACGCCCGACCCGAGCACCCTCTTTTAGAGCGACGTCGCGCCGGACAGCCGTCGCACAGTCGATAATGGGTGCCATGTCCACCACCGCGCCCCGTTCCGACGCCGCGGCCGCGTCAGTCGGTGCGACCGACCTGTTCGTCCTTCGCCGCGTGTCGGGCAACCGCTTCGTGCACTTCGGCGGCAGCGGCCGCGGCGCCGGCTGGGCCGGGCTGATCGAGGTCTCGACCGACGAGGAAGGCTCGCTCGACGGCGCACTGTCGACGCGCAAGCCGGTGCGGCTTGCCCACGGTGGCAAGGAGCTCGTCTTCGGTCCGTACTACGCGCATGCCGCAGCGTTCGTTCCCGTCACCGCCGACATCGTCGTCGTCTTCGGCGGCGAGGATGAGGCGCTCGCGACCGTGACGGACGAGGCCCTCCAGTCCGCCGCGACGCTCGCCGCGGATGCAGTCCAGGCGGTTACGCCGGCGAAGCAACTCGCCGACGAGCTCGAGGAGCTCGACGCGGTCCGCGCTGCCGCCAATGTCGCTGCCGGGACGGTCGAGGAGACGATGCGTGCGCTTGCGCTCGTCGCCGCAGAGGCGCTCTCGTGCGAGGCCGCCGCGATCTACCTCGCAGACGGCGATCGAATCGAGGTCGTCGACCGCGGGTGGAAGCTCCGCGAGCCGCCGGAACGCGTGGCTGCCGCGCTGAAGTCGGTACTCGCTGACGGCCTTTCCCCGTACTGCGTGCAGGACGCGAATGTCGTGCCGCTGCCCGGGCCGCTCGACCGTGAGCGGGGGATCCGCTCGTACTACCTGCTCGAGCTCATGGGCCCGAGCAGAGGTGTGCTGTTCGTCGCGCACACCGACGCCGCGCCGCGCGGGTTCACGATTCTCTGCCGGCGGCTCGGCCTGCGGCTCGCCGGCGTCGCATCGGTCGGCCTCGGCGCCGCGCTCACGCGGGAGTGGTGCTCCGTAGAGGCTGCTCGTCTTCACGTCGAGTTCGGGAAGCTCGACGCCTGACCAAGGAAAGCACGGCCGGTGCTGTCAGCAGCGCCATCACGTCGAACCACACGTACCCGGATGCGACGCCGCTCGGCGGATTGCCGTCGGAGATGCCGAGACCGGGTAGCTCACGTGCCCACCGCCACGTCCCGATCGCCGTCCCGTACAGCTCCAACGCCGCGACGACCACGAAGACGCCCGCGTAGATCTCACGGTTGGTTCCACGCCACAAGAAGAGCAAGAGCATCGGCACGAGCAGCGCGCCGGCTACGTCGCGCCGCGGCAACACGGTCAAGCCAAGGATGCCCCAGGTCGCAGCACCGGTCGCGGCGCCGATGACGAGCGTGCGTGCGTGACGTGCGAGCGCCGTCGCGAGCGCGAGGCCCGTCAGATAGACGAGGCCGTGTGCAGGTGGAACGAACAGCGGCAGGTTGTGCAGCCGGTAGCTGTAGACGCCCCAGATCAATGACCCGGTCACCTCGCCGACCGTGGCGAAGACGACGACGCCGAGGGCCTGTGCCCGACGCTCCGGCGAGACGCGCATCAGCGCGGCAGCGAGCACGAACCAGGTGAGCGCGCCGAGCGCGAGCTGCTCGGGATAGGAGGCGTAGTGGTCGAGCGCGAGCAGCGCGGCCAGGTACGCCGCGCCGGCTATGGGCGGTACTGCAGCTCGTGCCACGACGGCACCGGTGCGAGCTCGAGCAACGGCCGACCGCCGCCGCCGGGATGCTGATAGGCGAACTCGGCTTCGCCGTCGTCCCAGACGATTTCGAGCGCACTGCGCTTCACCTGGTGGTCGAGCCACGCGCCGCGGAAGATCAACTTGCGCAGCCAGTAGACGAGCGATTCGCCCTCCACGAGCGACACGCGCTCCCAGTTGCGCACGAGGTAACGGCCGAGGCGCGATGCCGGCTGCTCGATCATCCCCTGGGCCGCGAGCGAGACGAGGTCCTCCGTCTCGTCCTCGTCGAGCTCGGCTGTCTCGACGACGCCGAGCTTGACCGCTGCAGCAACGACGCGTCCCTCGAAGTCGGCGGCGCCGAAGGAGAACCGGTAGCCGAGGAACTCGACGATGTAGTCGTTCCCTGAGCTGTAGTTCGCGTCGGGCGAGGGCAGCGATTCAGGCACGATCCCATGGTAGTGAACGTCCTCGCCGCCTCTCGCTGGGAACATCTGGCGATCTTGCTGCCCGCGTTCGTCGTCGGCGCCGGTCTCGTCGGTGCGGTGTTGATCCTGCTCGGCCGCGCGTTCGCGGCAAGCGTGCGCGAGTCGGGGCATCCGCGGCTGATCATCGGCGCGCTTGTCGCCCTGGTGGCCCTGATCGTGCTGTTGACGTTCCTCGGCGTGACCCTCCCGAAAGAGGGGTAGCGGCTTGATGTGGAACGCACGCGCACTCGCGGCTGGTGGCTCAGACGCGGCGCATCTCGACCGGTTCGGGTATGACGCAGCCACCGCTATGCACGGCTCTTTCAGAAATGCGTGCCCGACCCGGGCGAGCTGTTATGTCTGAGCCATCCCCGCAAGCACGCAGTTCCACATCAAGCCGCTCAGAGAATCACGACGGGCGTCCCGAGCTGGACGTGTTGGAACAGCCATTCCGCTTCGGGAACCTGCATCCGAATGCAGCCGTGCGACAGGCTGTAGCCGATCGACGCGGGTGCGTTCGTGCCGTGGATGCCGACGCCGGCTGCGTCGAGCCCCATCCAGCGCGTACCGAGTGGATTGCCAGGCCCCGGCGGGATCGGCTGAAGCCCGTGAGCCCAGGCGGATGTGGGTGGGCGCCACCACGGGTTGCGCTGCATGTCGACGATCCGCCACACACCTCCCGGTGTGGGGTAGGCCGGCTGGCCGGTCGCGACATGGAACGTGCGCACGAGTCGGCGGCCCTTGTAGAGCTTCAACGTGTTCACGCCGCGCGTGATCACGATCACTGGACCGAAGTTCTCGGCCGTGCGCTTTGCCGGCACGGGCCGCGTCAGCAGTTGCAGGGGCGCGCGCGTACCGTCTTGCAGCAGTTGCACGAGTGCGGCGTGCATCGTCTTCGTGTTCACCGCGAGACCGGGCTCCGTCGGCGCGAACACGGGACCGGCTGCGCTCGCGCCGATCACTCGCGCCGCACGGGCCGGACGGTTGTAGCGGTGCGCGAGGAGCGCGACGACCTTGTCGAGCTTCGCGGGTGAGTAGCTGACCGGGAGTGCGATGTTGCTGTGCGGTGTGGCGGCGAGCGCAGAGCTGACGGCGGCGTCGACGCTGATCGCGGCGGCGACTTCGCGCGGCGTCACGGTCAGCAGCTTTCCCTGATAGGCGACCGAGACGGGTCGCGCGAACGCGGCCTGGACGCGGAGGCGTGCAGGTTCGGCGCTCAGCCCGCCGACCCGGACCTTGCCGACCGAGACACCGGCCGGGATCATGCGGGTGGGAGCGGCTGCGGGCGTGGCTGCGCAGGCGAGGCCTGCGGCGAGCACGAGCGCGGCGAGCGTTCTCAGCACGGGAGCGCAATTCAAGCAGCTTCCAGGGGTTTTTGGGGGGATTACGTCCGACGCGCTCCGTACCGTGATCAGCCCTGTGGCGTCCGGAACCTGGCAGCTCGAACCGTGTGTCTACGGCGATGTGCGCGCTCTTGCGGCCGAGCTCTCCCTCGACGAGGTGACTGCATCGGTGCTCGTGCGGCGCGGCTACGGCGCGCCGGAGGACGCGCGGCGGTTCCTCGACGGGGCGCTGCCGGGCCATGATCCATTCGCTCTCGGCGACATGCGCGAGGCAGTCGAGACGATCACCGCCGCGGTCGAGGCCGGCGCGCGCATCTGTGTCCACGGCGATTACGACGCCGACGGCATCTGCGCAACCGCGCTGGCCGTGCTGCTCCTGCGCGAGTTGGGCGCAGACGTTGCCTGGCACCTGCCGTCGCGTTTCGAGGAGGGCTACGGCCTGAACGCGGGCACGCTGACGCGGCTCGCCGAGGAAGGGTTCGAGCTCGTGCTGACCGTCGACTGCGGCATCACCGCCGTCGCCGAGGTCGAGCACGCGCGCTCGCTCGGGCTCGAGGTCGTCATCACCGACCACCACCGGCCCGCAGAGTCGTTCCCGGCCTGCCCGGTCGTCGCGCCGCTGAAGGGCGACTATCCGTTCAAGGGGCTTTGCGGCACCGCCGTCGTCTGGAAGCTTGCTCACGCGCTGCTTGGTCTCGACCACCCGTTCCTCGAGCGGCACCTCGACATCGTCGCGCTCGCGACCGTCGCGGACGTTGTCCCGCTCGTCGACGAGAACCGCGCGCTGGCGCTGCTCGGCCTGCGCCGGATCGCCCAAACGCAGAAGCCGGGACTGCGTGCGCTGATGCGCGTCGGTGGCGTCGATCCCGCAGCTGTCGACGAGCAGTCGATCGGCTTCCGACTCGCGCCGCGGATCAACGCGTCCGGGCGGCTGTGCCGTCCCGCGGCCGCGCTGAGGCTGCTGCTGACCGAAGACGAGCGCGAGGCAAAGCTGCTCGCCGAAGAGCTCGAGACACTGAACCGCGAGCGCCAGATGGTCGAGGAGCGCATTCTGCGCGCGGCAGTCGACCAGGTCGAGTCGTGGCCGGAGTCGCGTCGCCGCCATCGCGCCTACGTCGTTGCGGGCGAGGGCTGGCACGAGGGCGTGATCGGCATCGTCGCCTCGCGGCTCGTGGAGCGCTACAACCGTCCGGTCGTGATGATCGCCGGCACTGATGGCGAGTGGAAAGGCTCCGGTCGGTCCGTGTCGGCGTTCGACCTGCACGGCGGTCTTGCCGCCTGCTCCGCGCACCTCGAACGCTTCGGCGGCCATCGCGCCGCGGCCGGATTGACGATTGCGCCCGAGCGCGTCGAGACCTTTGCTGCAGCGTTTGCTGCGCACGCAGACGAGTTGCTGACCGAGGACGATCTGCGCCAGGTGACGCGCGTCGACGCGATCGTGCCGGGCGCGAAGCTCAATCTCGACCTGTGCTCGGAGCTCGGCCGTCTCGCACCTTTCGGGATCGGCAATCCGGGCGTCGTGCTGCTCGTCGACGGTTGTGAGATCGCAGATGCATCGACGGTCGGAGACGGCAAGCACCTGCGTTTCCGCGTTCGCCAGCACGGGCGCGACTCGGGCCAGGCGATCGCGTTCAACCTCGGTGCGCAGCTCGACCGTTTTCGCCGTGAGGCGCGCTACGACGTCGCCTTCCGTCTGCAGGAGAACCGGTGGAACGGCGTTGTCTCGCCGCAGCTCGTCGTGCGGCGGGTCTTCGACGCCGTGGACGGCTTCGACGAACTGCGCGAGTGGCTCGCCGGCCAGTGGAAGGCGGGGGAGGCCGCGTGGACGTCAGAGGCGCGCGAGATCTTCGCCGAGCTCGAGTTGGCCGACGGCGCACGCGGTTCAGGAACGCAGCGAAGCCTGCTCGAGTCGCCTGCATTCCGTACGCTGCTCGAGGCGAGCCCCGCGCTTGCCGTGGCCGCTTGATCTGACATCTCGAAGGGGTCAGGTGCGCGCGACGGATTAGGATCGCGACATGGTCGAAACCATCGACATCGCAACGATCAAGAACGGCAACGGCTGGTCACCGATCCGCCGTGAGCTCGACGTGCAGGCCTTTGGGATCAATGCTTGGAGCGGCGACGACGGCGCGACGCTCGTCGGCGAGCATGACGAGCAAACGAGCGGCCACGAGGAGCTCTACATCGTCGTCGCCGGTAGCGCGCGCTTCACGGTGGACGGTGAGGACGCGGACGCGCCGACGGGGACGGTTGTGTTCGTGCGCGACGCTGCATCGAGGCGCAAGGCGGTGGCCGCCGAGGACGGAACGACAATCGTCAGCGTCGGCGGCAAAGCGGGAGCGGTCTACGAGCCGCTCGTGTGGGAGGTGAACGCCCAGGTCTTCGAGCTCTTCGCGCGCGACCAGATCGTCGAGGCCAAGGAGATGGTGACGGCCGCACTCGATCGCTTCGAGAATCGCGCCGCGCTGCTTTACAACCTGGCGTGTACCGAAGCGCGGCTGGGGGAGATCGATCCGGCGCTCGGCCACCTGGAAGAGGCGCTGGCCGAGCGGCCGTCGCTGAGCGACCTCGCACGGGACGATACGGACCTGGACGCGCTTCGGGGCGACGCCCGGTTCGATCAGCTCGTCGGAACGCCAACCATCTAGAGGCGGGCGAGCACGGCGCGGCTGCGGCGCCGGGCGGCAGGCCGCGGGGCGACGGCGTCGAGCTCGCGCATCAGGCGAGCGACCTGCATCAGCTTCTTGGTCTGTCTGCGACGGGCAAACATCGGGCTCCTCACGTTCATCGGCATAACGGCATTTCCTCCTGAGGAGGTGCGCTCGAACGGGGGAGGGAGCCCGAAACCCGGGGGCTACAATGGGGTCGTGGCGGTACTCGAACGACACCGGGACCTCGTCGACGAGCTGCTCGCCGAGGTCGAGGCGTACAAGCCGGACGTCGACCGGGAGCTCCTGACCCGGGCGTTCGACTACGCCGCGCAGGCCCATTCCGGGCAGTTGCGCCAGTCGGGGCAGGAGTTCATCTACCACCCCTGGGGTGTCGCGAAGATCCTCGCCGGGCTGCAACTCGACGAAGCGACGCTTGCGGCGGCGCTGTTGCACGACGTCGTCGAGGACACGTCGACCGACATCGAGGAGCTGCGCGGGGAATTCGGCGACGAGGTCGCGAAACTCGTCGAGGGCGTGACCAAGCTGACGCGCGTCAAGTTCCAGAGCCGCGAGCATGCCGAGGCGGAGAACTACCGGAAGCTGATCGTTGCGATGGCGGAAGACCTGCGCGTGATCCTGATCAAGCTCGCCGACCGCTTGCACAACCTGCGCACGATCGAATACCTCGGCAAGCAGAAGCAGTTGCAGAAGGCACGCGAGACGCTCGAGGTCTACGCGCCGCTTGCCCACCGTCTCGGTATCCACGCGCTTAAGTGGGAGCTCGAGGACCTCTCGTTCCAGACCCTGCATCCCCGGAAGTACGAGGAGATCAAGCAGATGGTCGCCGAACGGCGCACCGATCGCGAGGAGCTCGTGCGCGAAGCGGCAATGGTGTTGCAGAAGGAGCTCGACAAGGTCGACGTGCCCGCTGAGATCTCGGGCCGCGCGAAACACTTCTTCTCGATCTACGACAAGATGGCCAAGAAGGGTCGCGAGTTCAACGAGATCTACGACTTGACCGCGATGCGCGTGATCGCAGAGCGCACCGGTGACGAGGGGACGCGCGACTGTTACGGCGCGCTCGGTCTCATCCACTCGCTGTGGAAGCCGATGCCCGGCCGTTTCAAGGATTACGTCGCGATGCCGAAGTTCAACGGCTACCGCGCGCTGCACACGACGGTGATCGGGCCGCAAGGGCGCCCGCTCGAGATTCAGGTGCGTACGCGCGACATGCACGAGACCGCCGAGTACGGCGTTGCCGCGCACTGGCTGTACAAGAAGGGAAAGAAGGAAAAGGACCGCGACGCGGAGTGGGTCGCGTGGGTCAAGCAGCTGATGGACGAGGGGACGACCGACGAGGCCGACCCGCGCGAGTTCATGAAGACGTTCCGCACCGACCTCTTCGAGGACGAGGTGCACGTTTTCACCCCGAAGGGTCAGGTCAAGACGCTGCCGGCCGGTGCGACCCCGATCGACTTCGCGTACGCCGTGCACACCGATGTCGGTCACCGCACCGTCGGAGCGAAGATCAACGGTCGCATCGTCCCGCTGCATTACCAGCTCAAGAACGGCGACTTCGTCGAGATCCTCACGTCGAAGCAGGGTCGCGGGCCGTCGCGTGACTGGATGTCGCTCGCGAAGAGCTCCCGTGCGCGCAACAAGATCCGCCAGTGGTTCTCGCGCGAGACGCGGGAGGATGCCGAGGCGAAGGGGCGCGAGTCGCTCGAGCATGCGCTGAAGGCGCAGAACCTGCCGTACGCGAAGTTGCGCGGCTCCGCGACGCTCGCACAGGTGATTCGCGAGACCGGTTTCAAGAAGGCCGAGGACTTCTATCTCGCGCTCGGTTCGGGGAAGCTGCAGGCGGGCGGCGTCGTGAACAAGGTCGTCCAGCGGTTGAAAACGGAGCAGGTCGCTGAAGAGGCGCCGGTGGTCACGAAGGCCGCGAAGACGCAGCCGGTCTCCGGTTCCGACATGGGAATCATCGTTCCGGGCGTCACCGACGTGCTCGTGCGGCTCGCGAAGTGCTGCACGCCGGTGCCGGGTGACCCGATCCTCGGCTACATCTCCCTAGGTCGCGGCATCACGATCCACCGCGAAGACTGTCCGAACGTGAAGGCGCTCAAGCGCAGCCCCGAGCGGTTCACGCCCGTGTCGTGGGACGGCGCGACGACCTCGACGAGCTTCCGCGTCCAGATCGCGGTCGACTCGTGGGATCGGCCGCGCCTGCTCGAAGACGTGGCGCGAACGTTTGCCGAGCACGGCGCGAACATCGTCAGCTACGGCGGGACGGTCGAGGATCAGCTCGCGAAGAACTGGTACACGGTGGAGGTGGGCGACGTGAAGGGCTTGCGGACGCTCCTCGCCGCGCTTCGAAATCTCGAAGCGGTGTTCGACGCGTACCGCATGACCCCGAGTTGATGGCACCAGCTCGTTGACGATCCATCCGAGTGCCGCGATCGGGTTCGCCAGCGCGGCCGAGCTCTATGAACGCGCGCGGCCGTCCTATCCGCAGGATGCGGTCGACTGGTTGATTGCGCAGACGGGGCTCGCCCAGGGACGAACAGTCGTCGACCTCGGCGCCGGTACCGGCAAGCTGACGAGGCTGCTGCTCCCGAGCGGCGCGCGGGTTGTGGCGGTCGAGCCGATCGCCGAGATGCGCGCACACATCGACGGCGCCGAGGTCCTGGCCGGAACGGCCGAGGCGATCCCTTTGCCTGACGGTTGCGCCGACGTCGTCACGGTCGCGCAGGCATTCCACTGGTTCGACCAGGACCGCGCACTACCGGAGATCCACCGTGTGCTCGACACGCAGGGGAGCCTCGTCATCGTGTGGAACATGCGCGATCTCGACGATCACTTACAGCGCGGCGTCGAGGATCTGCTGCGCCCCGTTCGTGACGAGGTCCCGGGTCAGCTCTTGGGAACGTGGCGCGAGCCGCTCGCTCGGTCGGCGTTGTTCGGCCCAGCGACCGTCGGCGAGTTCAAGTACGAGCAACAGTTCACGACGGACGATCTCTGTGACCGCGTCGCCTCCACGTCGTTCGTCGCGGCGCTTCCGGCGGTCGACCGCGAGGAGGTGCTGGTTCGCGTTCGGGCGCTCACGCACGGGGTCACGGAGCCCTTCGCATTTCCGTACAAGACCGAGGTTCATGTGATCCCTCGTTCGAGTGATCGAGACGAAAATGAGCGGGGTACCTCGATCAAGGGATAGCGGACCGCGTTCGGCTCTCCTACAACAAGAACAGAGGGGGAGAGGACGTTGGCAGCGCCGTCCGCTCGACCGGGAGAGGGCTCGAACGGGCGGCGCGCCACACTACTTATCGGTGAACGGCAGGTCGGCGGAGCCCTGCGCCTCGGGCTCGATCACGAAGACGCTGCCGCTTCTCATCGGGAACGGGCGGCCGATATAGGCGTCCGAGATCAGGTCGACGATCGCGAGCGCGTCGTCACCTTCGATCACGCGCGCGACGCGGCCGCGGAGCCACGCGCTGCGATACGGGTTGCGCTTGTCAGCGACGGAGAGCGCGACGCGCTGGTCACGCTTGATGTCGCGTGCCTTCGGGCTCGTCGCCTGCGTGAAGAAAACAACGTGGCCGTCGTGGACGATCGTCCAGAGCGGGCGGCTCTGTGGCGCCCCGTCGGCTCGTAGCGTCGCGAGGTGGACGACGTGACCGCCGCCGAACAGTTCTGCCGGAACGGGGTCGAGGCTCACGCGGCTTGGAACGCCTCGATTTGCTCGCGGAACGCTTGAGGCACCGGAACGGCCTTGCGCTCGTTGAGTGCGATGCAGACGAGCGTCGCTTTCGCGGTCGCCATCAGCGCGTCGTCCGCGATGCGGTAGGCGGCGTGGTCGTAGGTGATGCTCGTCGTGCCGATGCGCTCGACGCGGACGAAAACCTCGAGCAGGTCGTCGAACCGCGCGCCCGCGACGTACTCGACGGTTACCGCCCGCATCGCGAAGTCGACATCCCCCAGGTGCACGCGGCCGAGGTGCCGGTGGTACTCCGTACGCGCAAGGTCAAAGTACGGCATGTAGCGGCCGTAGTAGACAACCCCTTGGGCGTCGGTGTCGGAAAACCCCACGCGCACGAAGGCGGAGTACTTGAACGGCGGTTTCCGCTCAGTAATGTGCCCGAGCTCGATCATCGGCCGATCCTAGCCAGGACCTGTGGATGATCTGTCACTGCTTTGTGCTTGTGTCTTACACCAGCCTGGGCCGTTGGGGACATGTCGAGCGGAGGCGTTAGCTGCGAATGACGTGGAGCACCTCGTCGCGCTTCGTCTCCATCTGTCCCTGCGAGCGCGCTTCGAGGTTCAGGCGGAGCAGTGGCTCCGTGTTCGACGGGCGGACGTTGAAGTGCCAGTCGTCTGCCTCCACCGACAGGCCGTCCAGGTGCGAAACGCGGCCTTCCGGGCCGAAGTGGTCCTCGAGCTCCTGCAGCTTCGACGGTACGTCCGCGACCGGTGTGTTGATCTCGCCCGTCAGGAAGTAGCGGTCGCGGAACCGGTCGAGCGCCTTGCTCAGCTTGCCGTGCCGGGAGACCAGCTCGCACATGAGCAGGAACGGCACCGTGCCGGAGTCAGCCTGAGAGAAGTCGCGGAAGTAGTAGTGCGCCGAAACCTCGCCGCCGAAGACGGCGTCATCCTCGCGCATGCGCTGCTTGATGAACGCATGACCAACGCGGTTGATCAACGGCACGCCGCCCGCCGCGAGGATCGCCTCCGGCACCGCCCACGACGCGCGCACGTCGTAGATCACCTTGCCGCCCGGCTCGCGCCCGAGCATCAGCTCAGCGAACAGTGCCGTCGTGAAGTCACCAGGGACGAAGTCGCCCGTATCGTCGACGAAAAAGCAACGGTCGGCGTCCCCGTCGAACGCGACTCCGAAGTTTGCGCCCTCCTCCGTCGTTTTACGGATGATGAACTCGCGGTTCTCGGGAAGCAGCGGGTTCGGCTCGTGGTTCGGGAACGAGCCATCGGGCTCGAAGTAGCAGCGGACGACTTCGACCATCGGCAGTCGTTCGAGCACGGGCGGCAGCATTACTCCGGCCATGCCGTTCGCCGCGTCGATCACGACCTTCAACGGCTTCAGCGCGCTCACATCGATGAACGACAGCACCCGCTCGACGAAGCGGTCCCAGACGTCCTCGTCGCGAATCTCGCCGCGCTGCGCCTCGCGCCAGTGAGCCACGACCGCGCGGTCGCGCACATCGAGCAAGCCCGAGTCGCCGCCGACCGGCAGTGCGCCGCGCCGGACGATCTTCATCCCTGTGTACTCCTTCGGGTTGTGCGAGGCGGTGACCATGATCCCCCCGTCCAACTCGAGCGCGCCGACCGCGAAATAGACCATCTCGGTGCCGACGAGCCCGACGTCCAGGACATCGGCGCCGGCGTCGGCTGCTCCTTCGATCACCGCGCGGGCCATCGTCGGTGACGAGAGCCGCATGTCGCGGCCGACGGCGATCTGCCGCGGTTCGAACTGTTCGACGTACGCACGCCCGATCGCGTAGGCGCCTTCTTCGTCGAGCTCCGACTGGTAGAGGCCCCGGACGTCGTAGGCCTTGAACACCTTGGGATCTAGCATTGCGAACCGATGCTATGCAAACGTGAATGACTGTGATTCACTCGCGTTCCAAATCATCAGGGGGAGAAAACGTGAAGAAGCTCAACGCGGCGCTCGTGCTCGTCGCTGCACTCGCGCTCGTCGTCCAGGCTGCCGCCTACGGCGCGCCGCCGGTCGTCAAGAACGTCGTCGCCAGCTCACCGGTGAACGGGGGCGGCTATCCGGTCCCGGCCGGCGCGAGCCTGCCGACGCCCGGGACGTGCGGTCCGATCTCACTCAACGCCAACCATTCCGAGTCGTGGCTCGCCGCGAAGCCGGGCAGTGAGACGCTTGTCGGATCGTCGAAGTTCTTCGTCGACCGCTATTCGACTTGGTACGACTTCTATCTCGGCGCGTATTCGATGCCGAACGGATCGCCGGCCGGCAACGTTCAGATGCCCGGCTTCGACTGCCTGTCGAACGGTGGCACGCAGGCGATGCCGCCCGACTGGACGAACAACACCGATCCGAACAACGACTGGGACACACAGGGTCGTGTCTACGAGCTGAACCTGCCGTTCAACGCGTATTGGAGCGGAGGCATGCACCCCAACGGCGCGATCGCGCTCACCTACTCCGATGACAACGGCAAGACGTGGTCGCAGGGGAACGGCGGCGAGTATCTCGATCAGCTGTCGAACTCGCTCTCGACGACCTTTGGCCATGTGGAGGACAAGCAGTGGATCGCCGTCAACCACTACGCCGCGTCGAAGAACGCCGACCACGTCTACGCGATGTGGACGGACTTCAACGGCGCGGCCGGGAACGGGAAGGTCATGGTCGCGGTCTCGCGTGACCGTGGTCAGTCCTTCTCCAAGCCTGTTCAGGTGTCCACCCCGTCGGCAGCCACTCCGGCGAACACGTACGTCTACCCCTCGGTCGGGCCGGACGGCACCGTGTATGTCGCGTTCGTCAGCGGCTACGACACCAAGAGCAAGAACCGGGTCGGAAATGTCTACGTCGCGAAATCGGTCGACGACGGGAAGTCGTGGGGGCCCTTCACGCTCGCGGCCTCGCCGATCGAGAACCCGAACGGGTCGTTCGCGAACACGAACTTCCGCGACGGGATTATCGAGAACTTCACGTCGAGCCAGACGTATCCCGGTCACGTCTACCTGACCTACGAGAACTACGACTCGGCGGCAGGGACGATGGACGTCTACTTCACGCAGTCGACGGACGGCGGCAATACGTGGGCGCAGCCGGCGCTCGTCAACGACGACCCGAGGACGACAGCGACCGACCAGTTCCAGCCGTCGGTTGCCGCAGGCCCGGGTAACGCCGTGGCCGTTGCCTTCTACGATCGCCGTGCAGCGTGTCCGACGGGCGACCCGAGCATCTCCACGCCCGGAGCGACGAACACCTGCATCGCGGTGAGCCTGCAGGCGTACTCCGACACCGGCACCGCGGCGGGCGCTGTCCCGGTCGGGTCGAACGTGAACATGTCGCAGTACGCGTGGGACGGGAACCAGCCGCTGCAGTCGCTCGGCGGCCTGCCGCAGTACCCGTGCGCCGGCCATGCGAACCCGTGCCCGGCGGGCCGGGGCTTCATCGGCGACTACTTCGGTCTCGCAATCTCCGGCAAGAACATCTACACACTCTCCGCCTCGACGCACTACCCGGCTGCGGGCGTGCGCGCGGACAACGGTGGGCCGATCTACTACCAGCAGCAGGTGCTGGCGTCGGTCTCGAGATCGGCGCTAGGCCTCTAGAACCAGTTGGATCGCTCGGGTCGAGCCCTCGTCCGGTGATTCCGAGATCACCGTGACGGGGCGCTCGAACCGGGCGAGCGCGTCGCGCATCGGCTCGGCGCGAAGCGTGCCCTCGCCGTAGGGCAGGTGCTTCGTCTCGTTCCGGTTCGCGAACTGGATATCCGAGAAATGGATGTGGAACGGTGCGCCGGGCTCAATCACCGCGTCGGCCTTCTGCAGCGCCTCGGCGAACGGCTCGACGGTGACGAACGCGCCATCTGAGGTCGCATGCATGTGCGCGAAGTCGACAACCGGCCGGACCCAGTCGAGCCGCGCGGCGATCTCGCAGACGTCGTCAATCGATCCGATCTCGCGCACGCGGCCCATCACCTCGATCCCGAACGGCACCGCGCGATCCTTGCCCTCGAGACGTTCGCGAAGCTCGCCGAGCTGTTCGACGATCGAGTCGATTGCATCCTCGCGCGTCCGCCCGAGCAGGAACCCCGGATGGAAGACGACGACCTCTGCTCCCGCCGCCTTCGCGATCCCGGCCGAGTGGTCAAGCATCCCCACCGCCATATTGAGCTTCTTGCCACGTTCCGCGTGCCCCATGAAGCCCGCGATCGGCGCATGCACCGACAGCGCAATCTCATGCTGCGCGGCGAGTTGGCCAAAGGTCGCTGCGAATTCGTAGTCCATCCAGAACCGCCCCTCGAAGTCGATCTCGCAGGCCGTCAGTCCGCGCTCGAGCAGCGCGTCGATCGCCGCAGCCGGAGACTCACGGGACGGGACGCGGGCGGGGCCGAAGTGCAGGTGACGAGTCATTGAAGGTTCGTATTCGCGACCCCGAGGGCCGTTGAGCGCAGGGTATCGCCGTCAGTTGCTCGAGTGCCCTTTAGTCCGTCCGACCCTTTTCCTACCCTGTTGCAAATGAGCAGCAGCCCGACCCGGATCGACCTTCTGGAGCTCGATATCGACCTTCGCCTCGCCGACCTCTGGCGGGAGGCCTCGGCGATCTCCGAGTGGTCGCTCGACGTCGTCGCCGCGTTCATGCGGGCCGCGTACGGCAAGGGCTACTGCGACGCGTTGACCGAGGACGCGCCGGGATCGCTTTGTGCCGATCACGGCTATCGCGTTCCGGCGCGCAAGCAGACCGCCGACGTCGACGCATAGCTCTGACAGCCAGCTAGGCTCCCGGGGTGTCCACGCGCAGTCCTGCGCGGCTGATTGTCGCCCTGGGTGTGGCGGCGGTGCTGGCCGTCTTTCTGCTCTACACCGCGGTCGCGGGGCACAGCACGCCGACCTTGACGCCGAGCCAGCTCGCAAACCACAGCGGGCAGCTCGCGGTCGTGGGTGTAGTCGTCGCGCCGCTCCACGGCGACTCCCATTCCGCCGGCGGTCTCCGCTTCGGGCTGAAGAACATCGACGGCAAGAGCGGCGTCGTCCCGGTCGTGTATCACGGTGACAATCCGCCGCCGCTCTTCAAGGTCGGGCGCAACGTCGTCGTGAGCGGGAGCTACGAGCATGGCAGGCTCGCCGGCAACGTTGTCGTCACCAAGTGCCCGTCGAAGTACACCGCGACGAAACCCGCTTGAGCTAGATGGCTGATCTCGGGCGCGCGGCCCTCGTCGTCAGCCTCGGGCTCCTGGTCTACGCGCTCGTCGGGGGGTCGATCGCTGCAGTCACGAACCGCCGACGGCTTGCGGTCTCGGCCCGCAACGCGCTGTTCTGTGCTTTCGGGTCGACCGCGATTGCAGCGACGGTACTCGCGGTCGCGCTCGTCCGGCACGACTTCTCGTTCGCGTATGTCGCGGCGCACACGAACCGCACGCTCTCGACGCCGTACGCGCTGAGCGCGTTCTGGGGCGGTCAGGAAGGATCTCTGCTGCTCTGGCTCCTCGTGCTCACGGGCTACGGCGCGCTTGCGATTGCGCTGAACCGGACGCTGCTGCGCGACCTCACGGTGTGGGTCGTGCCGGTGTTGGCGGGGATCGGGACGTTCTTCGCGTTCGTGCTCGTTGCGGTCGCGAGCCCGTTCGGCGCGCAGACCGCTCCACTCGACGGCGCGGGACTGACGCCGAGCCTGCAGAACCCGTACATGGTCGCGCACCCACCGATGCTGTACCTCGGCTATGTCGGCCTGGCGATTCCGTTCGCGTTCGCGGCCGGCGCGATGCTCTCCGGCCGCACTGACGAGCGATGGATCGTCGCGACGAGGCGCTGGACGCTCGCCGCGTGGATGTTCCTGGGCTTCGGCCAGTTGCTCGGCGCGCACTGGGCCTACGTCGAAGTGGGGTGGGGCGGGTACTACGCGTGGGATCCCGTCGAGAACGCGGCGCTGATGCCGTGGCTTGCGGCAACGGCGTTCCTGCACTCGGTGATGGTCCAGGAGCGCAAAGGGATGCTCAAGGTCTGGAACATGGTGCTCGTGGCGCTCGCGTTCGAGCTCTCGATCTTCGGCACGTTCCTGACGCGCTCCGGCGTCGTCAACTCGATTCACTCGTTCGCGAAGAGCCCGATCGGCGCGTGGTTCCTAGCGTTCGTCGTCATCTCGACGCTGTTCTCACTCGGGCTGATCTTGTGGCGCCTGCCGCTGCTGAAGGCGCGCACAAAGCTCGAGTCGGCGCTGTCGCGCGAGGCGGCGTTCCTCTACAACAATCTGCTGCTCGTCGCCCTGTGCCTGACGATTCTCTGGGGAGTGTTGTTCCCGATCGTCACGCAGCTCGTGAAGGGCGAGACGCGCACAATCGGTCGTCCGTACTACGACTTCTTTCTGCGTGCGTTCGGCCTGCCGCTGCTCCTCCTGATGGGGATCGGGCCACTGATCGCGTGGCGCAAGACGAGCTTCCGCGCGCTCGTGAAGACGCTTGCGTGGCCGGTTTCCGTGACGATCGCGTGCGGGATCGCCCTCGTCGCGTTCGGCGCGGGCTCGTCGCATCCGGGGCTGATCGCGTACACGTTCTCCGCGTTCGTGCTCTCGACGATCGTCCTCGAGTTGGTGCGCGGCACACGCGCAACCGGCTCGCTCGCGGCGCTCGTCTCGCGCAACCGGCGGCGGTACGGCGGCTACGTCGTGCATGCGGCGATCGTCCTGCTCGCGATCGGCATCGCAGGCTCCAGCGCGTATTCGAGCTCGACGATCCGGAAGCTGACCCCGGGGCAGAGCGTGACGCTCTCCGGGTACACGCTGACGTTGCAGGACGTCGTGCGGCGTCAAGTGCCGAACGCGACGGAGACGCGCGCAATCCTCGACGTGAAGGGCCGCTGGAACGGGACGATCTCCTCGGGCGACAACCAGTACGTGAACCCGCCGGAGCCGTCACGCGAGGTGGGCCTGAAGACGAACTGGCTTCGCGCGGAAGATCTCTACGTGATCGCGGACAGCATCAATCTGAAGACGAAGACGGTCTACGTGAAGGTGCTCGTGAAGCCGCTCGTCAACCTGATCTGGGTGGCGGGCATCGTGTTCGTGCTCGGCTCGCTGATCGCGCTGTGGCCGGACGCGCGCGAGCAGCGGCGGCTCGTCACGCGACTCGCGCCCGCGCGGGCATGACGATCGTGCTCGGCGTCGTCGTGGCGGCAGGCGCCGTGCTGCTCGTGGCGTGGCCGTTCCTGCGGGAGCCGGTGGCGGCCGACGACCGGCTCGACGCGCCCAGCGCGGGGGAGGCGCGCTGGCTGGAGCTTCTGGACGAGCGTGACCGGGTGCTCGGTGCCCTCAAAGAACTCGAATTCGACCACCGCACCGGGAAGATCGGTGACGAGGACTACCGCTCGCAGATTGGCCCGCTGCGCCGTTCTGCGGCTGCCGCGTTGCGGGCCATTGACGGCTACCGTGCCGAGATGACCGCGTTCGAAGCCCCTGATCTGCCGGTCGAGCCGGGGCCGCCGCCGGACGAGGGCACCCCGCCCACGCCTGCACCCGTTCCCGAGCCGTATCCGCCGCCCGACGAAGCCGACATTCCGGCCGCAGCACCTCAGGAGCAACGGCCGCAGGAGTAACCGCCTTAGGCGGCGAATCGGTTGCCCATGCGGCGTCTAGCGCTCGCGTTTCTCGTTGTGCTCGTGGTCGCCACGCCGGCGTTCGGCGACGACTCGACGAAGAAGCAGCAAATCGACTCTCAGATCTCCTCGCTGCAGGGGAAGCTCAACGCGCAAAAGCAGCGCGAGCAGGCGCTCCGGAACGAGGTCGCGGACTTCACCTCCAGGATTCGGACGCTCGAGGGCAAGGTGGGGGATGTCTCGCTGAAGCTCTCGACGATGGAGGCTGACCTGGCGCTGCATCAGCGCCGGCTGAACGCGCTCAACGAGCTCTTCCGCGTGCAGACGAAGAAGTTCGTGTTCCTGAAGGAGCAGTACGCGGCGTCGGTCAAGGTCTTGAACACGAGGATCGTCGACATCTACGAGTCCGACGAGACGTCGACCGTCGACGTGTTCCTCGGCTCGAGCAGCCTGCAGGATGCCGTCGACAAGGTGCAGTACCTGAACGAGATCGGCGACCAGGACCGGCGTATCGCGCAGCAGGTCGCAGTCGCCAAGGCGGAGATCAAGGTGCAGCGTGCGAAGACGAAGAAGCTGCGCGGAACGGTGCAGAGCGAAACTGCTGTCATCTCCGCGCGCACCGCCCAGACCCGCTACGTTCGCGACCAGCTCGTCGGCGCATCGAACGATCTCTCGTCGACGAAGCAGCAGAAGCTGCAGGACATCTCAAAGCTGACCGCGGACCAGCAGGCAGAGGCCGGTGAGATCGACGCGCTGCAGGCGGCGAGCAACTCGATTGCCGAGCGCATCCGGGCCGCGCAAGCGAACCGCCAGGCCGGTAGTCCGACCTCGACGCCGTCGTCCGCGGGACTGATCTGGCCCGTGAACGGTCCGATCACGAGCCCGTTCGGCTGGCGCTGGGGGCGCATGCACCAGGGGATCGACATCGGCGTCGGCACGGGCACGCCGATCAAGGCCGCAGCGGCGGGCACGATCATCTACTGCGGCTGGGAGTCGGGCTACGGCAATCTCACGGTGATCGACCACGGTGGCAACCTGGCGACGGCCTACGGCCATCAGAGCTCGATCGCCGTCGCGTGCGGCCAACAGGTCGCCCAGGGCGACGTGATCGGCTACGTCGGCTGCACCGGTCACTGCACCGGCCCACACCTGCACTTCGAGGTCCGGATCGACGGCAATCCCGTCGATCCGCTCGGGTATCTCTAGCGCGTATCCACGGCGGCGCCTCGTTCGTTTACGGTTTGTAACCGGTGCTCTAGTTGCACCGGACAGGTCGTCTCCCGACGAGCGGGCGCCCCCTGGGGCGCCCGTCTTTATGCGAGGCCGGCGGTCTGGAGCAGCAGGAAGATGTTCAGCCCGACGATCACCGTGGCGACGACCGAGGCGGCGACCGTTGTGATCGGCCGGTTGACGAGCGGTCCCATGATCGATCGCTTTGCGGTGAAGATGACGAGCGGGATCAGCGCGAAGGGGATCCCGAACGAGAGCACCACCTGTGACAGGACGAGGGTGCGCGAGGGGTCGACCCCGATCGCGATCACGACGAACGCGGGCAGCATCGTCACGAGCCGGCGGACGGCGACGGGGATGCGGCGGCGGATGAAGCCCTGCATCACAACCTGGCCCGCGAGGGTGCCGACGGCCGAGCTCGAGAGCCCGGACGCGATCAGTGCGAGCGCGAAGAGCGCGCTCGACGCGCTGCCGAGAATCGGCTCGAGCGTCTTGTGCGCACCCTCGAGCGAGTCGACGTGCAGCAGGCCTTTGTCGAAGAACGTCGACGCGGCCATCACGAGCATCGCAACGTTGATCAGGCCGGCGATTGTCATCGCGACGATCACGTCGATGCGCGTGTAGCGCAGCAGCGTCTGTGCGTCCTCGTCGGTCTCCGGCACGAGCCGGTCTTGCGTGAGGGCCGAGTGGAGGTAGATGACGTGCGGCATCACGGTTGCGCCGAGGATCCCGACCGAGAGCAGTACGGCTTCGCTGCTCCCGAACTGCGGCGTGACCGCGTGCTTCAACACCTGGTCCCACGCCGGGTGGGCGAACGTGAGCTCGGCGACGTAACAGGCGCCGATCACGCCGACGAGCACCGCGATCACCGCTTCGAAGGGCCGGAACCCCCAGCGTTGCAGCCCGAGGATCAGGAAGGCACAGACGCCCGAGAGCACGGCGGAGGGGAAGAGGCCCCAGCCGAAGAGCAGGTGGAAGCCGATCGCCGCGCCGAGGAACTCCGCGAGGTCGGTCGCCATTGCGATCGCCTCCGCCTGCAACCAGAGGAGGATCGAGGCGCGGCGCGGAAATTCGTCGCGGCAGACTTCCGGCAGGTTCCGGCCCGTCGCGATCCCGAGCTTTGCTGACAATGTCTGGATCAGCATCGCGAGCAGGTTGGCCGCGACGATCACCCAGACGAGCCGGTAGCCGAAGCGCGAGCCGCCGGCGATGTTGGTCGCGAAGTTGCCGGGATCGATGTAGGCGACGCAGGCGATGAACGCCGGCCCGAGGAACGGGAGGATGCGGAACCGCGTGCGATGCAGGGCCTCGTCAACGGTCCGCAGGCCCTCTGGGAGCGAGTCCCGGGATTCGATCACACCCGAAGTTTAGCCGGACCTAAAACTCAGCCGCGAGTTACCGGCTGACGAGGCGCAGATCCGGCAGGTTCCGGTAGCGCTCTTCGAGCTCGAACCCGTAGCCGACGAAGAACTCGTCCGGGATCGTGAAGCCGACGTAGCGCACGGGCAGATCGTCGACGAGCCGGCGGTAGGGCCGGTCGAAGAGGGTCGCGATGTGGAGCGAGGCCGGCCCGCGCAGCGCCATCGAGCGGACGAGGTAGTGCATCGTCATCCCGGTGTCGATCACGGCATCGACGAGGACGACGTCGCGGCCCTCGATCTCCGCGTCGAGGTCCTTGAGGAAGCGGATGCTCTCCTCGTCGACGCCGTAGCCCGTCAGCTCGATGAAGTCGATGTTGTGGTGGATCGGAACCGAGCGCGACAGGTCGCAGATGAACGGGACGCAGGACTTCAGCGAGCCGACGAGCAGCGGTTCCTTGCCGGCGTAATCGCGGGTCAGCTCGACGCCGAGCTGGCGAACACGTGTGCCGATCTCGTCACCATCGAGGAAGACCTCGCCGATGCGCTCGTCCAGCTCGACCAGTGTGCTCAGGAGGCCTTCTGCAACCCGTAACGGGTGGCCAGCCGTTCGAAGTCGCGCTCGTAGAAGAGCTTCACCTTCACCTCGGGATAGAGCTCGCGGATCTTCCGGAGTTTCCGGTTCTTGCGGGTGACGAGCGACTGTTTCATCACCGTCACTTCCAGGTAGAGATCTTGGTCCGGGAGGTAGAAGTCGGGCGTGAAGGCCTCGGTCACGCGGCCCTCCTCGTCCCGGGCGAGGACGAACGTGGTCGGCTCGTACTGCCACGGGATTCCGTGCCAGTCGAGCACCTTTGCGTATTCGAGTTCCGCGGGATTCTGAAATCGCGGCGGCTCGGAGCCGCAATATGCCTGGAAAACAGGTGTTTCCGGCGCCACTGAGGCCAGGGTAGCAACAGCCTCGGATGCTCTAGAACTAGAGTCCGTTCCTTGGAGCCGTTGACGATCGCTCAACTCTCGGACCTCCACTGCGGATCACCGCACTTCGTCCCTGACCTGATGGAAAGAGCGATCTCCGAGATCAACGACCTGAAACCCGACATCGTCGTCTGCTCGGGCGATCTGACGACATTCGGCTTCAAAGAGGAGTACGCAACGGCTCGGCGCTACCTCGACCGGATCCAGTGCGAGTCGCTCGTTGTGATCCCCGGGAACCACGATTCGCGGAACGTCGGCTACGTCCACTTCGAGGAACTGTTCGGCGACCGCAACTCGGTCTTGCGCAAGGGAGGCGTGACGGTTGTGGCTGTCGACTCGACGGAACCGGACCTCGATCACGGGCAGATCGGCCGCGGTCGTTACGGTTGGATCGAGGAGCAGTTCGGCGCTGAGCCCGCCGATCTGCGCGTGTTCGTCCTCCACCATCACCTGCTGCCGATCCCGGGGACGGGCCGCGAGCGCAATGTCGTCTACGACGCCGGCGATGCGATCGAGTGCCTGCAGCGCTCGGCGGTCCATCTCGTGCTCTCGGGCCACAAGCATGTGCCGTACGCCTGGAAGCTCGAGAACCTCTTCGTCGTCAACACCGGCACCGTCTCGACGCTGCGCTTGAGGGGACACACACGACCCTGTTACAACGTCGTCGAGGTGTCGGGCACGCACGTCGACGTCTGGCGCCGCTATCCCTTCCACGGGCAGGAGCGGATCATCCAGTTCGACCTCGCGACCGGCGAATACGAGAAGTACACGGGACGCATCGAGCGCGAGGTGTCCGCCAAGCGGTGATGCGTGCGGTCGCTCTCATTGACGGCGAGCATTACGCGCCCGTCGTGCGTGATGCACTGCGGGCGCTGCCGTACGAGTGGGTGGGAGCGATCATGGTCGGAGGCACCGAGAAGCTGCGCGGCAGTGGTGAGGACTACGGCGTGCCGCTCGTCGACGGGTTCGGGGACGCGGAGGTGGTGGTCGATCTCTCGGACGAGCCCGTGCTCGGTCCAGCCGAGCGGATGCGCTGGGCCTCGCGCGCGCTTGCGGCCGGCCTGCCCTACATCGGCGCAGACTTCCGCTTCGACCCGCCGGTGTTCGAGCCGTTCGAGTTGCCGTCGATCGCGGTGATCGGGACCGGCAAGCGCGTGGGGAAGACAGCCGTCACCGCGCATCTCGCCCGCCTGCTGGCGCGCGACCGCGAGGTGGTCGTCGTCGCGATGGGCCGCGGCGGGCCGGCGGAGCCTGAGGTGATCGCGACGCCGCCGACGATCGAGGACCTCGTTGCGCTTTCGCGTGCGGGTCGTCACGCCGCGTCGGACCATCTGGAGATCGCGGTGCTGTCGGGTGTGACGACGATCGGTTGCCGGCGCGCGGGCGGTGGGCTGGCCGGCGCCGTGTTCACGTCGAACGTTCTCGAGGGTGCGCGGCTCGCGGCGGAACGCAAGCCCGACGTCGTGATCTTCGACGGCAGCGGCGCGGCGATCCCGCCGATCGACGTCGACCGGCGCGTGCTCGTCGTCGGCCGTGGCCAGGACGCCGATCAGTACCTCAACACATACCGGCGGCTGATCTCAGACGTTGTGATCGAGCGCGCGGAA
>JANMWB010000029.1:0-4368 GCA_031393705.1 Thermoleophilia bacterium
CTTCGCGCTGACGAAGCTGACCGCCGCCGACGAGACGAAGATCCGTGCGCTCGTGAAGAAGGCGGAGGGCTGTGATGAACGATCCCCCCGTCACAACCCCGAACGAGCTCGAGATCCGCGTCGAGCGGATCTTCGAGGCACCGCGCGCGCACGTCTTCTCCGTCTGGACCGACCCGAAGCTGATCCCGGAATGGTGGGGCGACGGCACGGTCGTCGAGGAGCTGGACGTCCGTGCCGGCGGCACGTACCGCTTCCGCACCGCGTTCGGCGTCGTCGAGGGCGAGTTCCGCGAGGTCGACGCACCCGCGCGCCTCGTGCAGACGTTCCAGAACCACCTGCAGACGCTCGAGTTCGAAGATCTCGGCGAGCAGACGAAGCTGACGCAGACGATGCGCTTCGCAACGACCGAGGAGCGCGACACGACGATGAACTACGGCGTCGAAGCAGGCGCGAAGAGCGGCTTCGAGCGCATCGACGCGGTGCTCCAGGCGCTGCGCGCGTGAGATACCGCCAGACGCGTCCGGCGACGGGGCTGGCGGCGGCGGCGGTAGCCATGCTCCCGCCGCCCTTCTCGTGGACTAGTTGGTGTTCGCGCAGATCGCGTAGGCCGTCATGGTGGGAGGCCCTGGCAGTGTGACGAAGGGCCTGTCGCCGGTGACCATCCAGGCGGTGTTGCTCAGGAACGGCTGGCTAAAGTGCACGTCGATGTCGCCCGGGGCGGCGAAGCCCCCGCCGATGACGTGTTTCGTCCCGGTGCAGTGCGCGATCGCGGAGTCGGCGCTATTCGCCCCGACCTGGACGGAGGCCTCGACGTACTCGACGCCGCTGAGGCCGGACGAGCCTTGCGCTCCCGTGGGTCCCGCCGGGCCTTGCGCACCGGTCTGGCCGCTTGGGCCAGTCTGACCGGTTGCTCCGGCCGGGCCGGTCGCTCCCGTCGCACCGGTAGGCCCGGTGTCGCCCGTATCACCCTTCACGCCCTGCGGCCCGGTGGCGCCGGTCTCTCCCTTGAGGCCGGTCTCGCCCTTGGGGCCGGTCGCGCCGGCCGCTCCGGTCGCGCCGGTCTCGCCCTTCGGGCCGGGGGCGCCGGTCTCGCCCTTGGGGCCGGCGACGCCCTGCTGGTTGAACGTGAGCGCCGTCTCGTTGCTGCGGCAGCTCGCGGAGGTCTCGACGATGCGAAATTCGCCCTGGTTTGCGCCGCCACCTGTGCGATAGCAGCCGGTCAACGCACCGTTACTGGCCGGGATGCTGGCGTACGCAACCCCGCTCGCGATTGCGAGCCCCACGAAGATCGCGAGGCTGACGACGCGCTTACGCGTCAGACGAACAACCATGTGAATCCTCCTTCAATGCGGCTGCGCCGGATGGCGGAGTCGTGAGACGCGCAAGGCCCGTGCGACTGTCGGAGGAAGAAGACCGGTCGGCGGTCTCGGCGGCTCGTCGCGGGGTCCAGGCGCCGCGTTCGACGCTAGTGCATCGGCGCAAGCGTTACTAGGTGGCGCGTGGACTCCGGGCCTAAGCTTCTCCCTGGCAGGCGGTGGGGGCGAAAGCTCCCGCCGCTTGCGCGTACCGGAGTCCGCCCCTTGAGATGCGCCAACGGCCGTCAGTCGACGGCCGGCCAATGCGGTTCAGAGCGGGCTCAAGCGGATTGCGGTCGCTCGTGCGCAGACTCGATCACGCTGCATATCGCCGGATTTCCAATAGCGAGCGGGATGCCCCCGACAAGAATCGAACTTGTGCACGCGGTTTAGGAAGCTTCCCGTGCGTTCCGAGAAATGCCTGCACGTGAGGTATTTCGAATGAGCTACGCCCAGGTGTGCGCCAGCGATTGCGCCAGTCCCGTTCCACCGAGGCTTCTGTCGATGCTCGATGCCGATGTCAACTCGTGCACGACGGTTCAATCATCCATCAGCAGCGACACGTTGCCGACCTGCCGTGCCCGGATTCGCGCCCTCCCCTTCAGCAAGGATGCTGCCGAAGGCACGGACGCGTTGCGGTGCCCGGAGGTTGAGGAAGGCTGCAATCGCGATCCCGAGCAGGAGCCAGCCGCCGGCAATCCACGGCGCATAGCTGATCGGCGCTGGCGGCCTCGGCCAGATCGACTTGTAGATCGAATAGGCGCAGATCGCGATCGCGAGCAAAGGCAACGCGAGATCGAGGACGACGTTGTAGCCGCCGTCGCGCGAGCGCCCGAAGAACACGATCCCCGCCAGCGCGATGAGGATGTAGGTCGCGAGGATGCCGAGAGTCGCCGTCGTCGCGAGGAAGAAGAAGAACGTGAGCGGGCCGTAGTGCCGCGCCAGAGTCGCGCCGAGCAGTGCGGTGATGGCCAGCCCGGTGGCGATTCCGACCCACGGCGTGCGGAACCTTGGATGCGTCCATGCGAACGCACGGGGCAGTCCGCCCTCGCGCCCCATCGCGAAGAGCGTGCGCGAGGTCAGATGAAGTCCACCGAGCGCAGCGACGAATCCGCTGGCAGCGACGGCGAAGTCGATGATCACAGAGAGCCAGTTTCCGACATAGCGTGTCGCCAGCGTGTCGAGCGCAGCCGGATCCTTCGCCCACGCGGCCGAGTTCCCGACGCCGTAGCCAACCGAGATCATCCAAGTCACGAAGACGTAGTAGACGATCGCCGCCACGACAGCAGTCAGGATCGCCCGTGGAATCGCGCGCAGCGGATCGGCTGTCTCTTCGCCGAGCACGGCCGCCGCCTCGAAGCCGATGAAGCCGGTGAAAGCGAGCACGACCGCAAGGAAGAGTCCCTGCGTGTTGGGAGCCTTCGACGGGTTGAACGGCTGGAGAGATAGCCCCGAATCGCCGCCCTGGAAGAGGATTGCAAAGGCGAGCAGCAGGACTGCGGCGACGCCGAGCGCCGCGAAGACGAGCTGCGTGCGCGTCGAGATGCGGATATCGAGGAACGCGAGCAACGCCAGGAGGACGATCAGGATCACGAAGCACCAGCCCCAACCGAGGGTGATGCTCGTATGCGCGTCGAAGAAGATCGAGAGGAAGAAGCTCGCGATCACCAAGACGAATGAGATTCCGACGGCGAAGCCGCCGGCGTACAACCAGCCACCGATGAACCCGGCGTTCGGGTTCAGGCCGCGCGCGATGTAGGTGTAGAGGCCGCCCGCGCTCGCCATGCGCTTCGTGAAGCGGATGATCACGGACGCAAGACACAGGCTGCCGATGCCCGCGATCAGGTAGGCAAGCGGCACCGCAGCGCCGGCCTCGCTGGCGGCCGCCGAACTTGCGAAGGCAACGCCGAGCGCGAGAGAAAGCAGCGCAACAGACTGGGCGAGGGCATCGCCGATGCCAAGGATGCCTCGCCGCAATTCTCCGGCGCGGTGGCCGGCGGGAGCGGGTGCCACAGGGTCAGCCATCAGGTTGCTCCTTCTTCGTTAGGGAGTAGAGCGAGGACTCGGGCTGGCGCACCGTTTGCGTCCCGAACTTTCATCGGTGCGACTACGACCGGCGCCCGTTGTGGAAGCTGGTCAAGGTTCGTGAGGTTTTCGAGGATGATCCGCCCGGCACCGAGCCAGACGCGGTGGAGTTCGAACGTCGTCGTGTCGACGGGATCCACCGACGGCCCGTCGAACCCGATCCCGGAGATGCCGCGATCGATCAGTGCGCGTGCGGCGTCTGCGTCCGGGTAGCTCCAACCCGTCCAGTACGCCTCTGTGCCCCAGTTGCGTGCGTTGTCGGAGAACAAGAACAGCAGGTCGCCCTCGCCAATAGCCGAGAAGTGCGGTTCGAACTCTTCGACAGGGATCGGTCCGTGGTCACGACTCGAGACGTCGATCGTCACAGCTTCTGTTACGAATCGATCGAGAGGAATCTCGTCGAGTGTGTCACCGCCCGCGATCTGATGTGCCGGCGCGTCGACGTGGGTGCCGATGTGGTTGAGGAGGTGATACTCCGACATCGCGTAGCCGTCGTCCTCGACCCGCGCGATCGGCCGAAACGACGGTTGCGGCAGCCCCGGGTAGATCGCCATGTCGTCCTCGAGGTAGTGAGTGAGGTCGATGATCCGCACCGACGCGAGTCTGACGGACGCCAACGCGTCTGTGAAGGGGCGGCTCCTTTGCTCCCTCAGCGTGCGCCCACGCGTGAGCGACTTCCGCATGCCCCCGACAAGAATCGAACTTGTGCACGCGGTTTAGGAAACCGCTGCTCTATCCACTGAGCTACGGGGGCGCTCGGGTGAAAGGGTATCCCGGTCTCTAGCGCGACCGAAGGATCACGACCGGGATCTCGCGGGTCGTTCGCCGTTCGTAGGCGAGGTAGCCGGGCGCCCGGGACGTTAACTCCGCCCACAGGCGCGCGCGCTCGTCCGGATCGGCGTTGCGCGCCGTCACTGAGCGGCGCGTT
>JANMWB010000250.1:0-4031 GCA_031393705.1 Thermoleophilia bacterium
CATCTCGGCGATCTCCTCGCGTCCACTCATGTAGGTGAAGTGCAGCGCGAGGTGTGCGGCATCGACGAGATCGGCCTTGCCCATCGAGTACCAGGGATCCATGATCACGTCGTTCCCGAGCGACACGTTGACCCCCTCTGCGAGCAGCTCTTTCAGCTGCGCGAAGCCGCGTCGCTTCGGATAGCTGTCGAGCCTGCCCTGGATGAGCGAGTTCGCGTACGGATTGACGACGATGTTGATGCCGGCCCGCTTCAGAAAACCGCGCAGCTTCGACGAGTAGTACGGCTCGTACGAGCCCATCGCGGTGCAGTGTGAAGCTGTCACTCGGGACGTCATCCCGAACTTCACCGTGTCGTCCGCCATGACTTCCAGAAAGCGGGAGTTGGGGTCATCTGTTTCATCGCAATGGATGTCGATGCGGCGGTTGTGCTGCTTGGCGAGCTCGAAGACACGGTGCACTTCCTTCAGGCCGAGCTCGCTTGTCGGCTCGTAGTGCGGGATCCCGCCGACGCAGTCGACGCCGAGCCGGATCGCGTTCTCGAGACGCTCCTCGTCACCCTCGCGCGCGTAGATGCCGTCCTGCGGGAACGCGGTCACCTGGATCGTGCAGAGGTCGGCGAGCTCGTCGCGCACGCGCAGGAGCCCGCGCACCATCGCTTCGTTCTCCCCGGAGACGTCGGCGTGCGCACGGATGAACAACGTGCCCTGCGCCGCCGACCAGCGCACGATCTCCGAGGCACGATCGAAGACGTCCTGCTCCGTCAGCGTCGGCTTCAGCTCGCCCCAGACGTGGATCCCCTCGATCAGCGTGCCACTGTCGTTGAACCGCGGCCGCCCGACGGTCAGCGAAGCGTCGAGGTGGAGGTGGCAGTCGACGAGCGGCGCCGTGACGAGCCTGCCCGCAACGTCGATCGTCTCCCGCGCCTCAACTGTTTCTTTGCGTCCATGCGGGCCGACCGAGACGAAGCGCCCACCGTCGACATGGAGGTCGACGGTCGACCCATCCAGCAGCCGCGCGTTCTCGAGCCTGAGGTCGATCATCGAGCGAGCTTACGCTCGACGCCCACCTCTGTCCGCATCGCTTGGAGCCAGCCGGCGCGGACCGACGCGAGGAGCTCCTGGCCGATCTGGAAGCCCTCGTCGTGGCGGGCGACGATCTCGGCGCCTCGCGCGCGACCTTCCGCCAGCACTGCGGCCTCGTCGACGCCGGTGACGCGGCCGTCGCGTACGCGCCACTCGCCGCCGACCATCACCGACGACACGGCGAGCGTCGTCGAGCCGAGTGCGACCTGCTGCAGCGGATCGTTCAGCGGCGTGAAGACGATCGACTCGAGATCGAGCAGCACAAGATCCGCGCGGCGCCCCGGTTCGAGCGAACCGAGCCCGTCGCGATCCCCAGCTGCAGTCGCACCGCCGACGGTCGCCATCCGCCAAGCCTCCTCGGCACCGAGCCACTGCTCGTAGTCGACCTCCCAAAGCTTGTGCAGCAACGCGGCGGTCTTGAGCGTCGCGAACATGTCATTGCCGTCGTTCGAGCACATCCCGTCGGTGCCGAGTGCGACGTTGACGCCGTGACCAAGCAGCTCCGGGATCGGCGCGATGCCCGAACCGAGCTTCATGTTCGACACCGGGTTGTGCACGACGGTCACGCCGCGGTCCCGCACGAGCTCGAGGTCGGATGGTGTGAGCCAGATGCCGTGCTCGAAGCAGACGCGCGGCGACAAGAACCCGATCGAGTCCATGTGCTCCGGCAGCGTGCGCCCGTACATCCGCTGCCCCGATACGGCCTGCATGCGCGTCTCGAGCACATGGATGTGAATCATCAGGTCGAGCTCGTCGGCGAGCGCCACGCAGCCGGCGAGCATCTCGTCGGTGCAGCGTTGCGGCCCCGAAGGGGCGAGGCAGATCGTGATTCCCTCATCGGGGCGGTGGTAGCGCTCGACCGCGCGCCGCGTCACGTCACGCCACTCGTCCCATGACGGCGGCTTTTCCCGCTCGAGGCGGCCGATGAGATCCCGCGAGACGAGGCCCTCGTCGAGGACGACGGTCTCGTGGTAGGCGCGGTCGCCCATGCCGATGGCGATCAGCGCCCGCAGGCCGAGGTCGCGGTAGGCGCGAATGACGGGCTCCAACGCGTCCTCGTTGTCGTAGAGGAAGTCGACAACCGTGGTCGCGCCCGAGCGGAGCAGCTCGATCCCGCCGAGCAGCGTCCGGGTGTAGATCTCGTCGGCCGACTGGGCAGGCGCCGCGAGCACCGGGTAGGAGAAGAGCATCCAGGGCTCGAGCGGCAGGTTGTCCCAGAGCCCGCGGAACCAGTTCTCGTTCGAGTGCGCGTGCGCGTTGATCATCCCGGGGACGACCGCGAACCGCGTGCAGTCGAGCCCCTCCGCTTGCAACGAACCGGCACTTGCGACGATCCGGCCGCCGTCGATGCATACGTCGGCCCGTTCGAATCTGCCCCCGCCGAGGTCGACGAGGCCGTTGCGCAGGACGAGGGCCACGCTCAGAGCGTATTTTCCTCATCGGCGGGCCGTGGACGAACGTCCGGTCGGGGGCGGATGATCGGTCGGACAAGTCCCCACCTTTTACCGGGAGGCACACGCATGGCCACTGCAGAGCAGGCGGCCGACGTCAGGTTGGACACGCACGGGATCGCACCGGTTCCTGCGGCCGACCGCGACTCGACCCCACTGAAGCAATTCTGGATCTGGGCCGGAGCGAACATCGCCCCGATCAACTGGGTCCTCGGGGCGCTCGGGATCATCCTTGGGCTCAGCCTCGTCGAGACGCTCCTCGTGCTCGTAGTCGGCAACCTGATCGGCTGCGCGCTCTTTGGTGCGTTCTGCGTCATGGGGTTCCGCACCGGCGTCAACCAGATGACGCTCTCGCGGGCGGCGTTCGGCCGTCGCGGCGCCTATCTCCCAGCGGTTGCGCAGATGTTGATGACGATGGGCTGGCTCGGCGTCAACACCTGGGTCGTCCTCGACCTCGCGCTCGGGATCATGAAGCACCTCGGCGTCCATCACCCCGGCACCGGCACGAAGTACGCGGTCGGGATCGGGATCATGGCGGTTCAAGCCGTGATCGCGATCGTCGGCTTCTACTGGATCCAGGCCTTCGAGAAGTACACGGTCCCGGTCGCCGCGGCGGTCATGGTGCTCATGTCGGTCTTGGCCTGGCACAAGGTCAACATCGTCTGGGGCCACTCCACCGTGCACGGCAGCGCCAAGTGGACGGCGATCACGCAGCTCACGACCGCGATTGGGGTCGGGTGGGGGATCACCTGGCTCTCGTGGTCCTCCGACTACACGCGGTTCATCAAGCCCGGCACGTCCGAGAAGAAGGTGTTCTGGTCGACGTACCTCGGGATCTTCATCCCGACGGTCTGGCTCGGCTTCCTCGGCGCGTCGATTGCGAGCGCCGGGACGAGTGCCGACCCGGCCGAGCTCGTCACAGCCGCGTTCGGTGGCGTGTCGATCCTGATCCTGTTCCTCGTCATGCACGGACCGGTGGCGACGAACATCCTCAACCTGTATTCGGCCACGCTCGCCGCGCTCTCCCTGGACATCAAGGCCGCACGGTGGAAGGTCTCCGTGTTCGTGTCCATCATCGGGACGATCGCGCTGATCGCGTTCATCGAGTCGAATAACTTCGCGCAGAACTTCGACAACTGGATCGCCTCGGTCGTCGTGTGGATCGCGGCATGGGGCGGGGTGATGGCGGTCGACTTCTACATCGTTCGCGGTGGGAAGATCGACATCGCCGGCCTCTACGACGACCCAGAGAACGCCCGCTACGGCGACATCAACTGGGCGGCGATCGTCGCCGTGCTCGCCGGGCTCGTCCTCGGATGGGCGTGGGAGTTCGGGCTCGTCTCGTTCATGCAAGGCCCGATCGCGAAGGCGACCAACGACACGGATCTCTCGTGGTTGACCGCGTTCGTCGTCGGCGGCGGCCTCTACTACCTCCTGCGGCCGATCCTCGCCAAGGACACGGTGGTCGCGCCCGCGACCGTCGACTGACCGAACAAA
>JANMWB010000037.1:0-5255 GCA_031393705.1 Thermoleophilia bacterium
GACCCAACGGCGCCACGGCGAGCCGCTGCCGCTCGGTGATGCGGAGTTCCCGTATTCGAAAGGGCTGATGGCCCGGGCGCTGATCGCCGTTGGCGTACCCGCCGATCGCGCCTACAACCTCGCGCAGCGGATCGAGCTCGACCTCGCCGAGCGTGGTGAGCGCTCGATCGACGTCGAGCGGCTGCTCGTGCTTGCGCGCGAGGTGCTCGGTGACGACGAAGGAGCGCGCGCAGTCACTCGCCTGCGCCGGCTTTCCGACCTGCAGGCACTCGACGTGCCGATCATCTTGCTGATCGGCGGTTCGACCGGCACCGGCAAGTCGACTGTTGCGGCGGAGGTCGCCTACCGGCTCGGCATCACGCGCGTCGCGTCGACAGATTTCATTCGCCAGACGATGCGCGCGTTCTTCTCGCCGGAGTTCATGCCGACGATTCACTTCTCGAGCTTCGAGGCGGGCCAGGCTCTCGACGACGAGGTGACGGGCGACCCGACGGTCGTGGGCTTCGTCGACCAGTGCCGGCACGTGTGCGTCGGGGTGGAGGCGGCATTGCGTCGCGCGCTGACGGAGGGCTGGTCGATGGTGCTCGAAGGAGTTCACCTCGTCCCGGGCATGCTCCCGGTCGATCTCGAGGGGGCGCTGCTCGTCCACGTCGTGATCGGAATCGCGGACGAAGAGGTCCATCGCATGCACTTCCACATCCGCGATCTGACCACCGGTGGGATCCGCGCGATGGACAAGTACCTCGACCGCATCGACGACATTCGGCGCGTGCAGACGTATATCGCGAGTCGTGCGCGACGCGAGAACGTCCCTGTAGTCGAGAATGCAAACGTGGAGCGCACCATCGACCAGGTGATCGAGCTCGTGATGCAGTCGGCCGAACGCGCGAGACTGACCGCGTGACGACGCCGGTGCACGAGCACGAGGACGGCACACGTCCTCCGTGTCAGTGCGAGGCGTTTGCCCGCGTGACCGAGCGGGCGGCGCTTGCGGGCGCGCGCTGGCTCGGTCGTGCCGACAAGGATGCCGCGGAAGAGGCCGCGTTCTCCGGTGCGCGCATCGCGCTCGAGCGGATGCCGATCAGCGGCCAGGTCGTGATCGGCGGCCACGAGGGCGCCGAGCAGCTCGGCGCAGGCTCGATCATCGGACTCGGCGGCGAGGAGTACGACCTGGCGCTCGATCCGCTCGAAGGCTGCGCCGTCGTTGCCCGGGGCGGGACGAACGCGATCTCGATGATCGCGGCAGCTCCGCGGGGCTCGTTGCCGTCGCTGCCCGACATGTACATGCGGAAGATGGCCGTCGGTCCGCGGGTCCGCGGCACGGTCTCGCTCGACCGGCCGGTGGGCGACAACGTGCGGGCGATCGCCGATGCGTTCGGGCGCATGGTGAACGACGTCACGGCGATCGTTCTCGACCGCCCCAGGCATCACGACCTGATCGAGGAGATCCGGGCCTCGGGCGCACGGATCAAGCTGATCCAGGACGGCGACGTGACCGCGTCAATCAGTGCCGCGGTGCGCGGTACCAACGACCACCTCGCGATCGGGATCGGTGGCACGCGGCAGGCGGTGCTCGCGGCAGCGGCCCTTCGCTGTCTCGGCGGCGAGCTGCAGGCGCAGCTCTGGCCGACACGGCGCGCCGAGATCGAGCAGGCGCAGGAGCACGGGATCGACGACGTCGATCGCATCTTCACGATCGACGACCTCGTGCCCGAGGAGGTGATCGTCGTCGCAACCGGCGTCTCGAACGGTGACCTGCTGCGCGGCGTCCGGTTCCTCGGCGACTCGGCCCGCACGCATTCCCTGGTCATGTGCACCCGCTGCAACTGGGTCCGCTTCGTCGACGGGATCCATTTCTTCGCACGCGATCGCCGCGAAGAGGTTCGCCTCAACTAACCCTGGGCGGCGCGGCGGCCGGATCGACTACCCTCGGGGCATGCCTTCCAAGGAAGAAGTCGTCGAAGCGCTCCGCCAGGTCGAGGATCCCGAGCTCGGGATGGACATCGTCGAGCTTGGCCTCTTCTACGACGCAGAGATCGAGGGCGACAACGTCAAGGTGCAGTACACGCTCACGTCGATGGGCTGCCCGGCGGGCCAGATGATCCAGGAGGACATCGAGCGCGTCGTGCGCGAGATCCCCGGCGTCGGCGAGGTCACGAGCGACCTGACGTTCGAGCCTCCGTGGACGCCGGACAAGATGTCTGAGGACGCAAAGTTCATTCTCGGCTTCGGCTAGAGCCTTCGTGCTCGGTCAGAGGCGCCGTTCGATGCGTCCGCGTCCGTACCGCACACCGAGCCCGCCGACGATGATCACGACGACAACGCCGCCAGCCGCGTAGAGGCCGTAGCGCGCGATTGCGTCGGCGGCCGCTCGCCCACCGTAGTAGGCGGTCAGACCGACAGCAACCGCCCAGGCGATGCCCCCCGAGGCGTTCCAGAAGAGAAACCGCCACCACGGCATCCGCGAGAGGCCTGCGATCCACGCGACTGTGTAGCGCAGGACCGAGACGAAGCGGCCGAAGAACACCGTCTTACCGCCGTGGCGGTCCATGAGGGCCTCAGCTCGCGGCAGAACGCGGTCGCTGTACTGCCTCAACCAGCGCCAACGCCTGAAGAGCGCCCGACCGCCGACACGGCCGATCAGCCAGTAGCCGAGGTTGTCGCCGACGATCGCGCCGGCCGCGGCGATCGCGATCACGAGCGCGATCGAGTAATGCCCTTGGGCCGCGAGCACGCCGAACGCGATCAGCGCGGTCTCGCCCGGCAGCGGGATCCCGAACGATTCGAGCAGCACGACCGCGAACAGGATCGGCAGTCCGTGATGGGTGAGGAAGTGCGTCATCTGCACCATTGTGCGCTGAGCGCTGTGCTCTGAGCGCTGTGCTCCTAAGCGGGAGCGTCGAGCACGCCGCGGACTGCATCGACGAGCTCGGCCGACGAGAACGGCTTGGTGAGGAACCTCGCGGTGGGGCCGAGCCGGCGCTCGTCGAGAACCTCGTGCGTGTAGCCGGAGATGAAGACGAACCTCGTCTTGGGGAAGCGCTCCGCGAAGCGGTCGGCGAGCTCGGCTCCGCTCATCTTCGGCATGACGACGTCGGTCACGACGACGTCGAACTGCTCGACGCTCGCGAGCTCGAGTGCAGCGACGGAATCGGGCGCAGAGATCACGTCGAAGCCCTGCCTGCTCAGCATCTCGGTCGTCATGCGGAGCAGCACCGGCTCGTCTTCGACGAGCAAGATTCGCTCTGTGCCACCCGACGGCGTCGGGCGGTCGGGCTCCTCCGTGGTGACGAGCGCCTCGGCAGAGACCGGGAAGAACGAGCGCACGGTCGTGCCTGCCGGGCTGCTCTCGACCTCGATGCCGCCCTTGCTCTGATGGACGATCCCGTGCACGGTCGCGAGCCCCAGCCCGGTGCCGCGGCCAACTTCCTTTGTCGTGAAGAACGGCTCGAAGATCTGCGACCGGATCTCATCGGGGATGCCCTCTCCCGTATCGGTGACGCTGAGCGTCACGTAGGAGCCGGCGACCATGCTCAGACGCTCAGCCTCGCCATGCGTGAGCTCGACGTTCGCCGTCTCGATCGCCAGCGTTCCTCCGTCGGGCATCGCATCGCGCGCATTGACGGCCAGGTTCATCAGCACCTGCTCGATCTGGCTTGCGTCGCACTTGACGCGCGCCAGATCGGGAACGGTGGACGTCGCGATGCGGATGTTCTCGCCGATCAGGCGCTGGAGGAGGCGTTCGGTCTTGAGCACGACGTCGTTGAGGTCGAGCACACGGGGTTGCAGAACCTGCTGTCGGCTGAAGGCGAGGAGCTGCTGCGTGAGCTCACGCGCGCGCTCGCCTGCGGTCTGGATTGCCTCGATCTCGGGTTGGATGCGCTCGGGGCCGTGGCCGTCGCTCAGATCGCGGAGCGCGAACTCGCTGTAGCCCATGATCGCCGTGACGATGTTGTTGAAGTCGTGGGCGATGCCGCCGGTGAGCTGACCGATGGCCTCGAGCTTCTGCGCCTGCCGCAGACTTTCTTCGAGGCGCCGGCGCTCGCTCACGTCCCGGGCGAAGACCCAGACGCCGTTCGGCGAGGGGTGGTGGCGAAACTCGATCGTTACGCCCGTCCGTTCGTAGAACTGCTCGAACTCACTGCTCTCACCCGAGAGTGCCGCCCGAAGCGCAGCGGCCGATGCCGCCCCGGCGGTCTCCTCGGGAAACACGTCCCAGACCACCTTCCCGATCAGCTCCTCCAGGGTGCGTTGAACCATGGCCGCGGCGCTCGCGTTCGCGTAGAGAAAGCGGAGATCCCGATCGAACGAGAAGAACGCGTCGCTCATGCTCTCGACCGTCTTGATGATCTCCTCGCGCGTGGTTTCTGCGTCCACGCGCGCCGTCTGCTCGCGGACGAGAGCCTGCTCCGTCTCGATCTCAGCGAGCCGCTGCGCTGTGATGTCCAGCAGGTAGCCCTGCGCGTGCAAGGGCTTGCCATGGTCGTCGAAGACGATGCGCGCCTCGTCGTGCACCCAGACCGTCCGGCCGAGCGGAGTGATCAGCCGGTAGTCGATCGAGAGCGGCTGGGCCAGCCGGTTCGCCTCGTCATAGGCGGGGGCAACCCGGTCGACGTCGTCGGGGTGAATCATCTCGCGCACACGGCCGGGCTGGGCCTCGTGGGCCGGGAGATCGAGGACGGCTTCCACCTGGCCGCTCATGTAGAGCGCGCGGCTCGAGGAAGAGTCGGGCTCGATCGTCCGTGAGTAGATGACGAGCGGCAGGTTGTCGACGAGCGACCGGTAGTGCGCGCCCTCGGCGCGCAGGGTCTCCGCCTCACGCTTCTGGGCGTCGTCGTCCGGATCCGGGATCGACGTCGGAAGCGGGTGAGTGTGCATTCAGTGTCCGTCGTAGCACCCGCACAGGTCGCCTCGCGTCCCCCGGAAGCGTCGGATCTGTAGGGCCTTTCAGCGCTCGAGACGCCCTGGCTGGCTCGTCGGGGCCGTGAAAGCGCCTGGAAACCTGGGTTTTCGCTCTATCCGGGTTCATACCGGGGTTGCCCTGTGCTTCCGACCGGCCCCGTCGATAGTGGGGTTGTCAAGCACGAACATCCCCTGGAAGAGGAGCAACACAAATGAAGCGCATCGTCACCACACTCGTTATCGCGGCTCTCGCCCTCGCGGCGGCAACCGCAGCACTCGCCAGCAACCTGACGACCACGGCAACGGTCACCGGCACCGCCGGCATCGGCCTCAACCTGCCGGCGAACCCCTCG
>JANMWB010000052.1:0-44546 GCA_031393705.1 Thermoleophilia bacterium
TCTGCAGCAGCACGCCCCACGCGCCGTCGAGCACGAGGATGCGCTCGTCTGCGAGCTTCCTGATCTCGGTTGCGACGTCGCGCGCTGTCGTTGCCAAACCGCGTTCCCTTCGATCTACCTAGAGAGAACGCCGCACCGAAAACCGGCGCGCGTGGGCTCTTTAGGCGTTTGTTTACCCGGTCGCCAAGCTGCCGTTCAAAACTTTCCGGGACTCGAAGATTAGCGCGCTGAGCTGGTCAGGTGCAGTGCGGCTTAGCCGCGGCCGGCGACGGCGAGCTGGTTCTCGGCGTGCCGGATGCGCTGCTCGACCTGCCACCGGTCCGCGGTCGACTCGCCAGAGCCGATCGCTTCGAGCTCGGCCTGCGCTGCCTCGAGCTGTTCTTGCGCACGGTCTGCGTCGATCTTCGCCGCCTCGACAGCGTCGTCGACGAGCGCGATCGCGCGGTCCTGCAACACCTGGAAGAAGCCGGGCCCTGTCGCGAACTCGAGGATCTCGGTCTCACTCAGGTGGACGCGCGTCGATCCCGCCTTGAGCGTCGCGATCAACGGTGCGTGCCGTGCCAGCACACCGATCTCGCCTGCGGCGCCGGGGACGATGATCATCTGCGCGTCACCCTCGTACGCCGGACCATCCGGCGTCACGACGCTAACCGAGAACTCCCGGCGGTCGGCCATTTCGCTTAAGCCGTGGCGGCGGACATCTGCTTCGCCCGCTCGATCGCGCCCTCGATCGGGCCGACCATGTAGAAGGCCTGCTCCGGCAGCTCATCGTGCTGGCCGTCGAGGATCTCGACAAAGCCGCGGATCGTGTCCTCGAGCTTCACGTACTGGCCGGGCGTGCCGGTGAACTGCTCGGCGACGAAGAACGGCTGCGACAGGAAGCGCTGGATCTTGCGCGCGCGCTGCACGATCAGGCGGTCTTCGTCGGAGAGCTCCTCGATGCCGAGGATGGCGATGATGTCCTGCAGGTCCTTGTAGCGCTGCAGCATCTCCTGCACGCGCGTCGCGGTCGAGTAGTGCTCGTCCGAGACGATGCCCGGCTGCAGCGCGCGCGAGACCGAGTCGAGCGGATCGACGGCCGGGTAGATGCCCTGCTCGACGATCGCGCGCGAGAGCGTGGTCGTCGCGTCGAGGTGGGCGAACGTGTTCGCCGGCGCCGGGTCGGTGAGGTCGTCGGCCGGCACGTAGATCGCCTGCACCGAGGTGACCGCGCCCTTCGTCGTCGAGGTGATGCGCTCCTGGAGCTGCCCCATCTCGGTGGCGAGCGTCGGCTGGTAGCCGACCGCGCTCGGCATGCGGCCGAGCAGCGCGGAGACCTCGGAGCCCGCCTGCACGAAGCGGAAGATGTTGTCGATGAAGAGCAGCACGTCCTGGCCCTGGTCGCGGAAGTACTCCGCCATCGTCAGGCCCGAGAGAGCAACGCGGAGGCGCGCTCCCGGCGGCTCGTTCATCTGGCCGTAGCAAAGGGCGACCTTGTCGAGCACGCCCGACTCCTCCATCTCGAGCAGCAGGTCGTTGCCTTCGCGCGTGCGCTCGCCGACGCCGGAGAAGACCGACACGCCGCCGTGCTGGCTCGCAATGTTGTGGATCAGTTCCTGGAGCAGCACCGTCTTGCCGGTACCGGCGCCGCCGAAGAGGCCGACCTTGCCGCCGCGGACGTACGGGGCGATCAGGTCAATCACCTTGATGCCGGTCTCGAAGATCTCCACCTTCGCTGTCAGTTCGGCGAAGGGCGGCGGATCTCGGTGGATCGACCAGCGCTCGGCGTCGGGGCCGGGCGCTTCCTTCTCGTCGACCGGCTCACCGAGCACGTTCCAGACGCGGCCGAGCGTGATGTCGCCGACGGGCACGGAGATCGGTGCACCGGTGTCGATCACCTCGGTGCCACGGGCGATCCCGTCCGTCGCGTCCATCGCGACCGCGCGGACGCGGTCATCGCCAAGGTGCTGCTGCACCTCCGCGATCAGGTAGCTCCCGTCGGGGCGCGGAATGCGCACCGCCGAGTAGATGTCGGGAAGTCCGTCCGGGAAAACAGCGTCAACGACGACGCCCTTGATCTCGAGCAGCTTGCCGGTCTTTTGGCCGTTGGTCGCCACGTGTCTAGAGCTCCTGAACTGGTGAAGGTGCGATGTCGTCCCGGCGCCGGGCGCGGAAGACGCGCGCCAGCAGGCTGGGCAGGCGGAGATTAGCTGAATGCTCCTCGGAAGCGCGCTGTTGCCGACGGAGCTCCTGGCGTCTCAGACCTTCCGACACACGGTCGGCGTGATCAAGGCTTCAGACGTACGACGTGATGAAGGTCGGGTGCACCCCGACCAGGTTAGACCTGTTCGCCCGGTAGCTGCCGGTTCCGTGGGATCGAGCGGCCCTGCTCGATCAGCGCCGGGCGCCGGAGCGCACGTAGACCGTCGGGAGAATCGACGCCTGCGACCATCGAAACGGGCTTCACGGCAGCCGGGCTGCGCGACGGCCCGGAGACCGCGGCGATCACCCCTGCCGCCACGACGACGGCAACGGCTGCGGCGACTTGCAGGGCGCGCAGGCCGGCGTGGCGGGACTGCTGCGGCCTCACAACGAACGGGGCAGGCGTCTGGAGCTGCACCGACCGGAGGGTCGTGGCGATCTCCTCGGTGCCCCGGGCGAACGTCTGACAGGACTCACACCGGCTCAGGTGCGCGTCGAGCAGCGCGGACTCGAGCTCGGAGAGCTCTCCGTCGGCGCGCAGCGACGCCCACGAGCGGCCGCGTTCACACAGGTGCGCTTTCGGATGCATCACCCATAGAGACGATGTCCGCGAAGGACGGTTAGAGACGAACGCTGATCAAAACGATCAGACGAGCTTGTACCGGGAGTCCGCCACCATGCCAAGAGCGATCAACAGGAACCCGAGCACCACGAGAACCGCCGACAACGACAGCGATTCGCGCTGCTCGTCTGGGGTTGCCCACCGCACCCAGCGGCGCGCGGAGAAGACGCTCCACCCTTCGCCTTCCGGGCGCGCGGGGCCGCGGTTGCCGACGAAGAAGCCGCTGATCAGCAGCACGGAGCCGACGCAGTACCAGCCGACGGAAAGCGCACGGGAGACGGTCGAGCTGAACGCGAGCCCGAGCAGCAGGGAGAGCACAGCCGTGCCGGCGACGAGCGAGCCGACGATGATCCCGAAGCGGCGTGCAGCCGCAGCCATCTAGACGCTCTCGGCGGCGGCGGGACTGACGGTGCCGGGCCGGGCCATCTCTTCTTCCGTCATCGGCCAGCGCTCGAGCGGGTAATGGCATTTCGCGGTATGACCTGCCGCGCCGCCGCGATGGATCAGCGCCGGCTCCTCCACGTCGCAGTGGCCCTCGACGAAGCGCGGGCAGCGCGGGTGGAAACGGCAGCCGCTCGGCGGATTGATCGGGCTCGGCACGTCGCCCTCGAGCACGATCCGCTTGCGGTGGCGCCCGACGGTCGGGTCAGGCACCGGCACCGCGGAGAGCAGCGCGCCCGTGTACGGGTGCTTGGGCTCCTTGTAGAGATCGTTGCGGTCGGCCGTCTCGGAGACTTGGCCGAGGTACATGACCATGACGCGATCGGAGATGTGGCGAACAACGTTGAGGTCGTGTGCGATGAAGATGTAGGTGAGACCGAAATCGCGCTGCAGGTCCTTGAGCAGGTTCAGGATCTGCGCCTGCACGGAAACGTCGAGCGCCGAGACGGGCTCGTCGCACACGATCAGCTTCGGGTTGACGGCAAGTGCGCGCGCAACACCGATGCGCTGGCGCTGTCCGCCGGAGAACTCATGCGGGAAGCGGTTGTAGTGCTCCGGGTTGAGCCCGACGACCTCGAGCAGCTCCTGGACGCGCCGCTTGATCTCGGCCTCGGTGCCGAGCTTATGCACCTGGAGCGCCTCGGCGACGATGAAGCCGACGCGCTTGCGCGGGTTCAGCGACGCGTAGGGGTCCTGGAAGATCATCATCATCTCGCGGCGGAACGGGCGCATCTCGGCGCGCGACAGCTTGGTGAGGTCGTGGCCGCGGAACTTGATCGAGCCGCCGGTCGGGTCGAGCAGCTTCATGATGCAGCGCGCCATCGTCGACTTCCCGCAACCCGACTCACCGACGACGCCGAGCGTCTCGCCCTCGCGCACGGCGAACGACACACCGTCGACCGCCTTCACCGAGGCGACTTCCTTCTGGAAGATGATCCCGCGCGTGACCGGGAAGTACTTCTGGAGATCCTCGACGACGAGCAACTCGTCGCCCTTGAGCTCGAGCTGCGTCTGCCGCAGCATCTCCTGCTCGGGCACTGCCACCTAGGAAGCCTCAGCCATCATGCCGGCGAGGAGCTTAGCGGCCTCGCGGTTCTTGGTCTCCTCGTCGAGATGGCAGGCCTGAAGGTGACCGGGGTCGTCGGAGACCGGCGCCAGTGCCGGATCGACTTCCTTGCAGATCGGCATCACGTACGGGCAGCGCGGATGGAAGCGGCAACCCGTCGGCGGGCGCAGCATCGACGGCGGCTGACCCTGAATCTGCACGAGGCGCTCGACGTCGGCGTCGAGGCGAGGCAGCGAGCCCATCAGGCCCCACGTGTACGGGTGGTGCGGCTTCTTGAAGATCTGTTCGACGCCGCCCGTCTCCGCGACCTCGGCCGCGTACATGACGACGACATCGTCGGCGATCTCGGCGACGACACCGAGGTCGTGGGTGATCATGATCACTGCGCTGCCGAACTCCTCCTGGAGCTTTTCGATCAGCGTCAGGATCTGCGCCTGAGTCGTCACGTCGAGCGCTGTGGTCGGCTCGTCGGCGATCAGCAGGTCCGGGTTGTTGATCAGCGACATTGCGATCATCACGCGCTGGCGCATACCGCCGGAGAACTGATGCGGGTAGTCGTCGAGACGGCGCTCCGGCCGCGGGATGCCGACCGCCTTCAAGAGCTCGAGTGCGCGTGCGCGGGCCGTCTTCTTCGAGACGTCCTCGTGCAGGCGCATCGCCTCCGCGAGCTGGTCCCCGATCTTGTGCACCGGGTTGAGGCTCGTCATCGGGTCCTGGAAGATCATCGCGATCTCGCTGCCGCGAATCTCACGCAAGCGCTTTGGGCTCGCGGTCAGGAGGTCCTCGCCCTTCCAGAGCGCGGTCCCCGTCGTCATGGCCGTCCGCTTCGGGTTCAGGCCCATGATCGTCAGGCAGGTGACGCTCTTCCCGGAGCCCGATTCGCCGACGATGCCGAGCGTCTGACCCTTGTCGACAGAGAACGAGACCCCGTCCACCGCCCGGACGACACCGTCGTCTGTCCTGAAGTACGTCTTCAGGTCGTTGACTTCGAGGAGTGCCACAGCTACGAGAGTCTAATTCGTGGGTCGATCCACGCGTACAACAGGTCGACAAACAGGTTGAACAGGATGATGCAGAGGGTCGCAAACACGACCACGCCCTGCGTTGTGGGCAGGTCGAAGTTGCTGATCGCGTTGATCGCCGTCTTGCCGAGCCCCGGGAGGCCGTAGACCGACTCGGTGAAGATCGCGCCGCCGAGAGCGATGCCGATGTCCATGCCGAGCATCGTGACGACGGGGAGCAGGGCGTTCCGGAGCACGTGGGAACGCATGACGAGCCACTCGGGTGCGCCCTTGGCGCGCGCGGTGCGCACGTAGTCCTCGCCGAGGGCCTCCATCACGTTCGCGCGGATCATCCGCACGTAGAGCGCGGAGAACAGGAACGCGAACGTCGCCCACGGGAGGACCAGGTGATAGGCCCACTGGACCGGGCCACCGCAATCGCCCGAAGGGTTGATGAAGTCGCAGTAGCCGGTGATCGGGAAGAGGCCCGCCTTGAAGCCCAGGAAGTAGGCCATGAGAAGCCCGATCCACACCGGGTGCGCACTGATCCCGACGAGGACGAAGACCATGGCTATTCGGTCGAGCAACGATCGCGGTCGCAGCGCCGAGAGGATCCCGACGGGCAACGCGATCAGCATCCAGAACACCGCGCCGCCGAACACGAGCGAGGCCGTGACCGGCGCGGCATTGAGTACGACGTAGTTGACGCTCAGGCGGTTCGTGAACGACCGGCCGAGGTTCGGCGTCTTGAAGTGCGGCGCAAAGTCACTGGGATTCAGCCCTGCTACCGGCATCAGACGACCGAAGAACTTGCCGTACTGGACGTACAGCGGTCGGTCGGTGCCAAGGTAGTGCGCCGCGCGCTTGATGCACTCAGCTGTCGCGCGCTGGCCGCAGGCGAGACGGGCGGGGTCGGCCGGGATTGCGTAGAAGATGACGTAGGTGACGATCGTCACGGCGACGAACAGCACCATCGCCCACAGCACCCGGCGGATCAGGTAGCGGAACACGGATCGGGACTCTAACGAAGGCTTTGTTGAGTAGGGGTTGAGAACGTGAATTGGGGCGCCCCGAAGGGCGCCCCAATCTCACCCGCAGGTCTCTACTTGAGGCAGAGAGCCGCGTAGTCGAGCGAGTACGTGGAGTTGAACGTGAAGCAGCCAACCTTCGACGACAGGAGGATCCGGTCGTTGAAGTTGTTCCGGGCTGCCCACGGCGGGTTCTTGAGCATCATGCTGACGTCAAGATTGCCGTATGCGCTGTAGCGCGCAGCGCCCGACAGGTTCGCAGCTGCGTTCATCTGCTTGTTGTACGTCGGGTCGTTGTAGTACGCCACGTTGTTGTTGTTCGAGTCGTGGAGGCTGTCCCCGGAAAGCAGGACGTTGATGAAGTCGTACGGATCGGCGTAGTCGGCGATCCAGCCTTCCGACGTGATGTCGAACGGCTCTCCACGCGTGCCTTCCTTCCCGATCTGCACGCCACGGGCGAACGGATGGGTGTTCACCTTCAGGCCGATCTGGTTCAGGTTGAACTGAACGATCTGCGCAGCAAGCTGCGCCGAGTTCGAGTTCGACGTGTAGTACTCGACCGTCTGGCCGTCCTTGACGCCGGACTTGGCCGCCCACTTCTTGGCGGTCGCGACGTCGGCCTGCTTGAGCGGGTACAGGCTGGCGTCACGGAAACCAGCGATGCCCGGAGGCAGGATCTGGTCGGTCCGCTTGCCGGCGAGGTAGCCGCCCTGAGCGAGCAGTGCCTTGCGGTCGATCGCGTAGTTGATCGCCTTCGCAAGTGCCGTACCGGCCGCGCCCTTGAAGAGCGGGCGGTCATGGTTGAACGCCAGATAGGAGACGCCGAGCTGCGGCTTCACCCAGAACTGGGCCTTGTTCACGCCGTACTTCTGAGCGGCCTCTGCGTAGTTCGCTGAGGGAATGCCGCTCGCGGCATAGTCGGTCGCACCCTGCTGAACGCGCAGGTAGGTCGCGGCCTGCGAGTTACCGATGTTGATGTTGATCCCGTCGATGTTGTGCGGGCGCTTGCCCTTGTAGTTCGGGTTCCGCTTGATCGTGATCGACTTGTTCGGGACACGATCAGCGATGTAGTACGGACCTGCAGCCGGCAGCGAGTCAACGCCGTTCGGGTCGTGCACGAGGTTCGTCGGGATCGCGCAGAAGAACGGCATCGCCATCCGTGCGAGGAAGTCCGGTGCGGGCTTCGACAGCTTGACGACGAGATGCGAGCCCTTGACGGTGACGCCGGAGACCGGCGACTTGTCCGAGCCGATGACGTCCGAGAAGAACGGAAGCGCCGGGGACTGCATCTTCGGGTCTGCGTCACGATCGAACGCGGCCTTGAAGTTCGCGGCGGTGACAGGAGCACCGTTCGAGAACTTTGTGAAGGACGCGTTGACGGTGAAGTCATAGGTCTTCCCGCTGTTCGACACCTTCGGGAAGCCGGCAGCCGCCTCGGGGACGAGCTGGGCGCCCTTCGGGCCGTTGGCGTCCGGGTAGTTCAGCAGCTTGAGACACGTCGAGTACTCGATCTCCCAGCCTGTCGACAGGTAGTCGAGGGCGGGATCCGTGTAGTCGACGTCCGTAAAGAAGTCAACGTTCATCGTTCCACCGGTTGCACCGGTGGTGCCGCTGTGACCGGACTTGGCAACGGCGCTGCTTGCAAAGACGGCAAGCAAAGCGACGAGCACGATCGCGGTCGTAGACCAGAGCTTTCTACTCAACTGACTTGCTCCTTTCTTGGGGTTGAGCCGACGGCCGCAAAATGCCCGTCGGCTCAGGCGCAGAACGCATCCTCGGCACGTGTGACGAGGCGGCGGCATTTTAGTTAGTTCTCTGTTAAGCGCAACCCGGAACTGAACGACAACCAAGATCAAGGCTCCTGACGGAACCTGGATCCTTGCGCCGGAAAGGGCCCGGGAGGGCTCCGCTCAGTGAGTCGAGCGCGGGTCGAACGCGTCCCGCAGCCCGTCGCCGAGCAGGTTGAACGCGAGCGTCGTCATCAGGACGGCGAGGCCCGGCCAGACCATCAGCCACGGCTGAGTCGTGTAGTAGTCCGACGCCTGCTGGAGCAGGTTCCCCCAGCTCGCGGCGGGCAGCTTGATGCCTACGCCGAGGTAGGACAGTCCCGCCTCGCCGAGGATGAAACCGGCGACGGCCAGCGTCGAGTAGACGATGATCGGCGCGATCAGGTGCGGGAGGATGTGCGAGCGGATGATCCGCCAGTCACTCGAGCCGACCATGCGGGCCGCCTCGACGAACTCCTTCTCGCGCAGGCTCAGCACCACCGCGCGGATGATGCGCGCCGGGTAGAACCAGCCGAAGACCGAGAAGACCATGAACAGCGTGACGACGCCGGGCCCGAAGATCCCGAAGGTGATGTTGTTCAGCGAGTCGCCGACCGTCGAGGCGAGCGCGATGATGAAGAGCAGCGACGGGAACGCCATCGTGATCTCCGTGACACGCGAGACGATCGTGTCGACCCAGCCGCGGAAGTAGCCGGCCATCGCACCGAGCAGCACGCCGATCGAGATCGAGCCGACCGTCGAGAGCAGCGCGACCTCGAACGACACCCGGGCCCCGTAGAGGAGGCGCAGGAACTCGTCGCGGCCAAGGGTGCTGTCGGCGCCGAGGAGCAGGAACACCCTCTGACCGGGATGGAGCGGGTCGTCGGCCCACGAGAGCGGGCCGAGCGGTTGGCCCTGCGAGTTCATCGCCGTATAGAAGAGATCGTCTGGGCCGTGGCCGAGCAGCGACTGAGCGATCGGAGCACCGACGAATGCGGCGAGGATCAGCAAAACGATCGTGACGCCGCCGCCGATTGCGATCTTGTCGCGCCGGAAGCGACGCCACACCTGCTCCCAGTAACCGCGAGCCTTGACCTCGAGCTCGCCGAGCTCGAAACCCGACTCGACCGGGATCGCACCGGCCATGCCTGCGCCGGCGGGGAGGATCTCTTTTTCGGTTCCCTGTGCCACGGTCGCTGAGATTACCCGTTCCCTGGCAAATCAGTGATCGAGAACGGCGATGTGGGCCGTTAAGGGGTGGTTAACCGCAACCCGAACCTCTCGAATCTGGTTCGGCTGACACCGAATCAGGTTCGGGACAGTGGTTAGCCGTTCAGCGCGTCGGCGCCGGCGACCACTTCGAGGATCTCCTGCGTGATCTCGGCCTGGCGCGCGCGGTTCATCGCGAGCGTGAGGCTGTCGATCAGCTCGCCGGCCGCCTTCGACGCGTTGCGCATCGCGGTCATGCGCGCGCCCTGCTCCGACGCCGCAGACTCGAGGAGTGCGCGATAGAGCTCCGTCTCGACGTACACGGGCAGCAGCCGCGCGAGGATCTCCTCGGGCTCGGGCTCATAAATAAAATCAGGCGTTCCGCCGGTTGAATCCTCTTCGGCTTCGCCTGCCTTGTCGAGCAGGTCCTGCGGGACCGGCAGCAGGTCGCGCACCGTCACCTTCTGGACGAGCGCCGACACGAACGCGTTGTAGACGATCACGACGCGATCGATCTCCTTGTTGACGTACGCCTCGGAGACCGCGTGCGCGATCGCCTGCGCGTCGCTGTAGGCCGGGCGCTCGCTGAAGCCGACCCAGGACTGCGAGACGTCCAGGCGCCGGAAGCGCAGGGTCGATGCTGCCTTCCGCCCTGTGCTGAACCACACGGCCTCCTGGCCTTCCGCCTGCACCTCGCGCATCAGCGCGAGCGAGCGGCGGATTACCTGCGCGTTGAAACCGCCGGCGAGACCGCGGTCTGCGGTGACCGGAATGATCGCGACGCGCTCGATGTTCTCGCGCCGCTCGAGCAGCGGCAGGCGAACCGCGCCCGCCGCCTGCGACACGCCGGCCATCAGCTCCAGCATCCTGTCCGCGTACGGGCGCATCGCTTCGATGCGCTGCTGGGACCGGCGCAAGCGGGCGGAGGCGACGAGCTCCATCGCCTTCGTCACCTTGCGCGTGTTCGTGATCGAACGGACGCGCCGCTTCAGGTCCTGCGTCGAGGCCAAGCTACGCCGCGTCCTGCTCGGTCGGCTGGAACCGCTGCTTGAACTTCTCGATCTCCGCCTTCAGCTTCTCCTCGGTCTCCTCGGAAAGATCGCCCGTCTCGCGGATCGTCTTGTAGAGCGTTCCCTCGGCGCGCAATGACTCGCGGAGCTCGTCGTGGAAGCGCGGGACGTCCTCGGTCGGGATGTCGTCGAGGTAACCGTTGACGCCGGCGTACAGCGCGACCGCCTGCTCCTCCATCGGCCACGGCTGGTACTGCGGCTGGTTGAGCGTCGCGACCATTTTCTCGCCGCGGTTCAGCGACGCCTGCGTCGCCTGGTCGAGCTCCGACCCGAACTGCGCGAACGCTTCGAGCTCGCGGTACTGCGCGAGGTCGAGGCGCAGACGGCCGGCGACCTTCTTCATCGCCTTCGTCTGCGCCGACGAGCCGACGCGCGACACGGACGTGCCGACGTTCACCGCCGGGCGGACGCCCGAGAAGAAGAGGTCGGACTGGAGGAAGATCTGGCCGTCGGTGATCGAGATCACATTCGTCGGAATGTAGGCGGCGATGTCTCCGGCCTGCGTCTCGATGATCGGGAGCGCGGTCAGTGAACCGCCGCCCAGTTCGTCGCTCAGCTTGCAGGCGCGCTCAAGCAGCCGCGAATGCAAGTAGAAGACGTCACCCGGGAATGCCTCGCGGCCCGGCGGGCGGCGCAGCAGCAGCGAGAGCTGCCGGTACGCGTCGGCCTGCTTCGTCAGGTCGTCGTAGATGACGAGCGCATGCTCGCCCTTGTAGAGGAAGTACTCCGCCATCGCGCAACCCGCGAACGGCGCCATCCATTTGATCGGGGCGGCCTCCGCTGCGCCGGCGACGATCACCGTCGTGTACTCCATCGCGCCCGCATCACGTAGGCGCTCGACGACCTGCGCCACGGTGGACCCCTTCTGGCCGATCGCCACGTAGAAGCACTTCACGTTCTGGTCGTGCTGGTTCAAGATCGTGTCGATCGCGATCGCCGTCTTGCCGGTCGAGCGGTCGCCGATGATCAGCTCGCGCTGGCCGCGGCCGACGTTCGTCATCGAGTCGATCGCCTTGATGCCGGTCTGGAGCGGCTCCTTCACCGGCTGGCGCTGGATGACGCCCGGTGCCTTCCATTCGACAGGGCGCGTCTCGGACGATTCGATCGGGCCGAGCCCGTCGAGCGGGTTCCCGAGCGGGTCGACGACGCGGCCGAGCAGGCCCTCGCCGACCGGGACCGACGCAACCTTGCCGGTGCGCCGGACGGGCTCGCCTTCCTTGACCTTCTCCCATTCGCCGAACAGTGCGACGCCGACGTTGTCCTCTTCGAGGTTGAACGCGAGGCCCGTGACTCCGTGCTCGAGCTCGACCATCTCGAGCGCGAGGCAGTTCTCGAGACCGTGGACCCGGGCGATGCCGTCGCCGACTTGCAGGACCGCACCGACCTCGGCGAGGTCGGTCTCGACGTCGAACTTCTCGATCCGTTCGCGCAGGATCGATGTGATCTCTTCGGGGCGAAGCTTCATCTCTGCTCTAACTCCTTGCGTGGGCTAGGTCGTGGCGTAGTCGTTCGAGTCGGCCGCGCACACTCGCGTCGAGCCTCATCGAGCCGGCTTGGAGGACGATGCCTCCGATCAGGTCTGGGTCCACCTTGCGCTCCGCCTGCACCTTGCGGCCGGAGGCGGTTTCGATGCGTCCGAGGATGCGGCCGAACTCGTCGTCGCTCAGCGCGGTCGCGGTCGTCAGCTCGACGTCGAGGATCCGCTGCTCGGCCGCGACGAGCTTGTCGAGCTCGTCGACGATGTCCGCGAGCTCTGCCGCGCGCCCCTTCTCGGCGATCAGGCGCAGGAAGTTGATCACGAGCTCGTCGGCGCCCTTCGCGACCCGCGTGAGGACGTCCGCCTTCACGACGGACTCGATCTCCGGGTTCTCGAGCAGCCCGGCGAGGTCGGGCGCCTCGGCGAAGGCCGCACGGAGCTCCTGGAGCTGCGCGTGCAGCTCGGCGAGTGAGCCCTGCTCCTGCCCGGCCTCGAAGAGCGCCTTCGCATAGATGCGGTGCGCGAGTGCCATACCCGCTACCGGCCCTGGCGGAGCCGGGGCCTGCGCTCCCTGTTGAGCTCCGTCGAGCCTACGCTCATGACCGGCTCCCTTCCAACTGGCTGAAGTCGATCTCGGCGAGCGCTTCGTCGATCAGGCGCTGCTGGTCGTCACCCGTGAGCGTCTTGCGCGTGATCTTCTCGGCGGCGAGCAGGCTGAGCTTGCCGACCTCGTCGCGGATCTGGCCGATCGCCTGGTGCGTCGCCTGCTCGATCTGGCGGCGCGTCTCCTCGAGGCGCCGCTGACGGTCTTCCTCGGTCTCTTCGCGCACACGCTCACGCTGGGCGTCGGCGATCCGGCGAGCCTCGCTGAGGATCTCCTCGGCCTCCGACTTCGCCTGGCCGATCAGCTTCTTGTGCTCCTCGAGCAGTTTGCGCGCTTCGTCACGCGCGTTGTCGGCCTCGGCGATCGCCTGCTCGATCCGCTCGCGCCGCGTGTCGATCATCTGCTGGATGGGGCCGAACGCGTACTTCCGCAACACGAAGTACGTGATCGCGAAGCAGACGATCGTCCAGATCATCAGGCCGGGTGTGACCTGGATCAGTGGGCTTGACGCGAGCATGTCGTTCAGACCTCTTTCCTAGACCAGGACGTAGGCGAGGATGGACCCGAGCAGGCCGTAGAACACGACTGCCTCGGTGAGTGCAAAGCCGAGCCACTGGATGCCCTGCAGCTCGCCGCGCAGCTCGGGCTGGCGTGCGACTGACTGGATCATCGAGCCGAAGATGTTGCCGATGCCGATGCCGGCGCCGAGCGCGCCGAGGCCGACGCCGAGTGCAAGACCGATGGCCTTGCCGGCGTGCACGATCGGGGAATCCGATACGGAGGCAGCAGCGAGTAGCAGGTTGGACATCCGTTCTCCTTAGTGTTCGGGCTCGATCGCCGAGCCGATATAGATGGCTGACAGGGCGGCGAAGATAAACGCCTGGATGCCGATCACGATCACGACCTCGAAGAGATAGAAGACCGCGGCGACCGGGACGACGAAAATCGCAAGGACCAGGGACTGCAGGATGAAGATGAGGCCGATGAACGTGAGGATCAGGATGTGGCCCGCCAGCATGTTCGCGAAAAGACGGACACTCAGCGAAATGAGGCGCATGAACTGGCCGAGGATCTCCAGCGGGACGATCAGCAGCAGCAGTCCCTTCGGGGCCTCCGGGATCCAGCTCTTGAAGTAGCGGATGGGGCCGTTCCAGCGAATGCCCTCGATGTGGGTGAAGAAAAACGTGAGGAGCGCGAGCCCGAGCGTTACCGAGATCGAGCTCGTCGCGGCGTAGATCCCCCACACCGGCACGCCATGCCAGGTCTCCCCGGTCAACGGCAGCGGGATGAAGCCGAGCAGGTTGACGACGAAGATGAAGAGCATCAGGGTCGCGACGTACGGGAACCAGCGACCGATCGCCTTGTGCGGCAGCCCCTGCTCCGCGACCTGCTGCTGCGCGACGTCGTAGACCAACTCGCCGATCGTCTCGCGGCGGCCCGCCTTGCGGCCCGGCTTCCCGCGCATGAAGACGAGACCGAACGCGATCGTCGCCAGGGTGCCAAGCATCAAATAGACCACAGCCTTCGTGATCGAAAGGTTCAGCGGCCCGAGGTGGATCGGGATCCACTCGTGCTGCTCGAATTCCGTCGTCGGGTCGAACGCGCCACGTGCGAATGCATTCGCGGGCGCGAGCAGCGCGAGCGTGCTCAATGTCACGAGCATGCGCTTCATGCAGTGGCACCCGCCTTCGGGCCGGTGAAGTACGCGATCAGCTGCAGGCCGAACGTCGCGGAGTAGCCCGCCGCATAGGTCAACGCAGCCGCCAGCCCGAGCCATTTGTCGGACACTGCGACGGCGAAGACGACCACCATCACGGCAATTGCACGGAAGAGCATCCCGAAAGCGACCACGCCTGCGGCGGCGAGGTTACCCGTCTGACCCCGCAGACGCGTCAGCACCCAGCCAAGCAGCTCGGAGCCGAGCCAGAGAACGGCGCCGAGGCCCCACCCGGTGACGCGCCAGCCGGCGATCAGGAAGATCGGCAGCGCGACTGCGATCACGATCGCACCCGCGACGGCGGGCAACAGGGCAGGCGGTGCTTGGCGCGGTTCGGTCAGTGGCATCAGATGTTCCGGTACTTGATCACGGTCGTGGCGACGCCGACAGGAACACCGACGACAGCGCCAAAGGCGAGCCCGTAACCGGTTTTCCCAATCGCCCAGCCGATCAACGTGCCCACGACGATGCACGCTGTCGTGGATCCAATGAGCACGCTGCCGGCCCCTGCGAGGGAGAACGTCGGTCGCTGGGGCTGCACCGGTGCGGAGCATACCAGCGCTTGTGACACCCGATTCCCTCTAGCGGAGCGGCGCTACGGCGACATTTGTGACGGGCTTTAGGCGGCGTTGCGCTCGGCCTCGCGGCGCCGGGCGCGCGGGCTCGCAAGCTTCACGATCTCGAGCAGATAGACAACGTAAAGCGAGAACGCGATCGCCACCACGCCGGCGGCGACGTCGACCGCGACATTCGTCAAGCTCCAACGGCCGTGGTGATGCGGTGGCGCGAACCGCGTTGCGAGCGCCGCCAGTGCGAGCGTCCCGCACCACGTCCACAGGTACAGCACCGCGCGCCGCTCGGAGAAGCCGATGCGCATGAACCGGTGGTGCAGGTGGCGTGCGTCGGCGACGTAGATCGGCTGGCCGCTGCGCAGACGCTTGGCGACGACGAACGACGTGTCGATCACCGGCACCGCGAGCACGAGCAGCGGCAGGACGAGGGTGGCCAAGGCGGCCGTCTTCAAGAGGCCCTCGACGGAGATCGTGGCAAGGGTGTAGCCCAGGAGGAGCGCGCCCGAGTCGCCCATGAAGATCCGGGCGGGATAGAAGTTGTGGCGTAGGAAGCCGAGGCAGGCGCCGCAGACGATCGCCGCGAGGATGGCGACGCCGGGTCGGCCCAGCGAGAGCTCGATCACTGCGAAGGTGAAACCGGAGATCGCGCAGACGCCTGCAGCCAGACCGTCGAGGCCATCGAGAAAGTTGACCATGTTCATCACGGCGACGATCCCGAGCACGGTCACCGGCACGCCGACCCACTCCGGCACCTGGTGGACCCCGATCACCGGGAAGGTGAAGGTGTGGACGTAGACGCCGAACCAGGTCGGGATCGCGCCGGCAAGCACCTGGCCGGAGAGCTTCTGCCACCAGTTCAAGCGCCGGAAGTCGTCGATCGCGCCGATCGTCGTCGCGACCGCCGCGCCGAGCAGAACGCCGCGCAGGTCGCCGCCGAGCGGCAGGAACGCGAGCGAGGGGACGAGAACGCCCAGGAACAGCGCGAGACCGCCGAGGCGCGGGATCGAAGGGTGTGCGCGCTCACCCTCCTGCGGCCGCTCGATCAGATGCAGGTAGCGAGCGCTTCGGCCGACGGCGGGCGTCAGCACGAGCACGATCGCGAAGGCGGCCACCGCCCCGTAGACCACCTGCAGGTGGTCTGTCAGTTCACGCCAGACCATTACTTCGTACCGTAGAGGCGATCTCCCGCGTCTCCGAGGCCGGGGACGATGTACCCCTTGTCGTTCAGCTGGCGGTCGATCGCCGCGACGACGATCTGCACGTCGGGATGGTTGTCCTGGATGTTCTTGATCCCCTCGGGCGCCGCGATGATCGAGATCAGCCGCACGCTCGTTGCACCTGCATCCTTGACGAGTTTGATCGCGTGGGCAGTCGAGTTGCCGGTTGCGAGCATCGGGTCGAGGAGGATGACGTCGCGGTCGGCGACATCCGCCGGGAGCTTCACGTAGTACTCGACCGGGTGCAGCGTTTCCTCGTCGCGGTAGAGGCCGATGAACCCGACGCGCGCGCCCGAGATCAGGGTCAGCACTCCGTCGAGCATCCCGAGCCCGGCGCGCAGGATCGGGCACACGGCGACTTTCTTGCCCGAGATGCGTGCAAACGGCGCGCGCTCGAGCGGCGTCTCGATCTCGACGTCCTCCGTCGGCAGATCCTTCGTCGCCTCATAGGTGAGGAGCAGCGTCACCTCCTCGACGAGCTTGCGAAAGTGCACCGTCGGCGTGTCCTTGTCTCTCAGGTAGGAGAGCTTGTGCTGGACGAGCGGGTGCCGAACTTCGGTGACGCTCAATTTCCCGAAACGTAGGTCGTGTAGCCGCGGAAGCCGGGGTACAGCGGCCGCTTGTCGCAGAGCGCGAGGGCGCGGGCGCGCAGCGCGTCCAGGTCTGCCTCCTCGTCCAGAGAGCCGACGATGATCGATGCGACCTCGGCGAAGTCGCCCTCGTCGAAACCGCGCATCGTCGCGGCCGGCGTGCCGAGGCGGACGCCGGAGGCGACCATCGGCGGACGCTCGTCGAACGGCACGGTGTTGCGGTTTGCGGTCAGCTTGCACTCCTCCATGCGCTCCTGCGCGGCGAGCCCGGTCCAGTCGGTCGCGCGCAGGTCGAGCTGCACGAGGTGGGTGTCGGTGCCGCCGGTGAGGATGTCGTAGCCGCCGTCGACGATCCCGGCCGCGAGCGTGTCGGCGTTCGCGCGCACCTGCCGCTGGTAGTCCTTGAATGCGTCGGTCATTGCGATGCGGAAGCACGCAGCCTTTGCGGCGATCGCGTGCATCAGCGGGCCGCCCTGCATGCCCGGGAAGTTCGCGCGATCGAGCTTCGTCGCATGCTCTTCACGGCAGAGAACGAAGCCTGCGCGCGGGCCGGCCAGCGTCTTGTGGCTCGTCGACGTCACGAAATCGCAGAACGGCACCGGGTTCGGGTGCAAGCCCGCTGCGACGAGGCCAGAGAAGTGCGCCATGTCGCACATCAACATCGCCCCCACTTCGTCGGCGATCTCACGGAACTTGTCGGCCTCGACCGTGCGCGGATAGGCCGACCCGCCGCAGACGATCAGCTTTGGGCGCACCTCCTTGGCGCGCGCGAGCACGTCGTCGTAGTCGACCATCATCGTCTCGCGCGAGACGCCGTAGTGATGGAACTCGTAGAGCTTCCCGGAGAAGTTGACCTTCAGCCCATGCGTCAGATGTCCGCCGTGATCGAGCGAGAGCGCGAGCACTTTGTCCCCTGGCGAGAGCACTGCGAAGTAGACGGCCATGTTCGCCTGCGCGCCCGCATGCGGTTGAACGTTTGCGTGCTCCGCGCCGAACAGTTCCGTCGCACGGTTGCGCGCGAGCTCCTCGATCTCGTCGACGACCTCGCACCCGCCGTAGTAGCGCTTGCCCGGATAGCCCTCGGCGTACTTGTTCGTCGGTACGGAGCCGACCGCTTCGAGGACGCTCGGCCAGGTGAAGTTCTCGGACGCGATCAGCTCGATCTGGCCGCGCTGCCGTTCGAGCTCACGGCCGAGGAGCTCGGCGATCTCGGGATCGATCTCCGCAAGCCCGGCTGCTTTCAGCTGCTCGAACGTCTGCTGCGCCACTGCCATCGCCCTGAGCTTAGAGGCTCAGGCGGCGAGCGCCGACTGCACGCGCGCGATCGCCTTAGCGGCCGGCGCGGCGCCTTCGCGGATCACCGACGGCTCGTCGCGGCTGAAGTCGATCACCGTCGAGGGCGTGCCCGGGAGTGGCCCCAGGTCGAGCTCGGCCGCCACAGCCTCGCGGATCCGCCGCGGGACGTCGTCGAGCGACACCGGGTTGGGGCCGTCGGGATCGTTCGCGCTCGTCGCCATTACACAGCCGGCCGCATCGACCACCCGCCGCGATTGTTCCGGAAGCACGGGTACCCGCACGCCGATCGCATCCGTACGGACACCGGTGAGCCAGCGAAAACGCTGCGCCGGGTTCGGGAGGATCAGCGTGTACGGCCCGGGCAGGAGCGCGCGCACGATCACCTCCGAACGACCGCGCAACTCCGGGATGCACTCGAAGAGCTGCTCGATGCTCGAGGCGAGAAGGGCCGTCGGCTGCGTTACCTCGCGGCCCTTCAAGCGGTAGACGCGGGCGGCGTAATCCTCACGGTTCGCAGAGGTGACGAGCCCGTACACCGTGTCGGTCGGCAGCAGGACCGGCTGGCCGGCCCTGACCGCGTCTATGACCCGCTCGAGGTCCCCGTCGCTCCCCATTGCGCCTCCAGCACTCGCTCTCGCCCTGCGAGGTCCAGCCCGATGCTAACCCCCTGGTAGCCGAGTTTCGTGAGCTCGTCGGACAGCGCCTGCGCACGCTCCTCGTGCACTTCGAGAACCAGCCAGCCGTCGAGCACGGACTGCGCGGCGCGTGCCAGTCGCAGCGTTTGTCCATCGTCGACCAGCGCACTGCGCGGCTCCCACTCCCGCACCTCGGGCTCGAGGTCGTCGAGCTCCTCGGCGTCGACGTACGGCGGGTTCGAGACGACGAGGTCGAACGGCCCTTCGATGCCCTCGAGCAGGTCGGCCTGCAGGAAGCGCACATCGAGATCGTTCGCTGCCGCGTTCTCGCGGGCGAGCTCGAGCGCGTCGGCGGAGCTGTCGGTCGCAATGACGATCGCGTCGGGCCGCTCCTGCTTCAGCGCAAGCGCGATCGCGCCGCTCCCCGTCCCGATGTCCACGATCCGCGGCGTTTCGATTCCGGCGAGCAGTGCCAGGCAGCGTTCGACCACGATCTCGGTCTCCGGCCGCGGCACGAGCGCGCGAGCGTCCGTCTTCAGCGTGAGTCGGCGGAAGTCCCAGTCGCCGAGCACGTAGGCGAGCGGCTCGCGTTGCCCGCGACGCTGGACGAGTTCGCGCGCGGCCGTGCGCTCCGCGTCGGTGAGCGGGCGATCGTGCTGGGTATAGAGCTCGATGCGCGAGAGGCCGAGCGCGCGCGCGAGCAACAGCTCGGCGTCGACGCGCGCGGTGTCGATCCCGCGACCCGCGAGGTACTCGGTCGCGCCCCGCAGTACTTCCCCGAGGGTCAACCCTCGAGCGCGCGCCGCTGCTGTTCGCTCGTCAGCGCGTCGGTGTACTCGTCGAGGTCGCCCTGGAGGACCTGATCGAGGCGGTGCGTCGTCAACTTGATGCGATGGTCGGTGACGCGGTTCTCCGGGAAGTTGTAGGTGCGGATCTTCTCCGCACGGGCGCCCGTGCCGACCTGGGCGCTGCGCTGCGCCGCCTGCTCGGCCGCCTGCCGCTCACGCTCGGCTTCGTACACCCGTGCGCGCAGAACGCGCATCGCCTTCTCGCGGTTTTGCAATTGCGACCGTTCGTCCTGCATCGCAACGACGACCCCTGTCGGAAGATGTGTGATGCGCACGGCGGAGTCGGTCGTGTTCACCGACTGGCCGCCAGGGCCCGACGAACGGTAGACGTCAATCTTCAGGTCGCTCTCGTCGATCTCGACCTCGGTATCTTCCGCCTCCGGCATCACCGCGACCGTCGCTGTCGACGTGTGGATGCGTCCAGCGGATTCGGTCTCGGGAACGCGCTGCACACGGTGCGTACCACCCTCGAACTTGAAGATCGAGTACGCCCCGTCGCCCTTGATCGCGAAGACGCCTTCCTTCAGGCCGCCGCCGTCGTTTGCGTTCGTCTCGATCTGCTCGAACTTGAAGCCGCGACGCTCGGCGTAGCGCTGCAGCATCCGCTGCAGCTCGGCAGCCCAGAGCGCCGCCTCGTCACCGCCGACGCCTTGGCGGATCTCGATGATCACGTCCTTGTCGTCAGCCGGGTCGCGCTCGGCGAGCGCGAGCTTCAACTCCTCTTCGAGGCGAGCGACTTCGGCTTCGTAGTCGGCGACCATCTCGCCGAGCTCGGAGTCGCCGCGCGCGGCGGCGAGGTCGGCGCGCGCCTGTCGCCATTCTTGTGCGAGGTTGTACGGCCCTTCGAGCTGCTTCAGCCGCCGGCCGACGTCGGCCGCCTCGTGGTGGTCGTTGTAGACCGAGGGATCGGACAAACGATCGCGCGTCTCGGTGTAGGAGCGTTCGAGCTCCGCGATCAGATCGTCGAGTGCGGCCATCGCCGCCTGAGGGTAGCTCCTACGCCAGTGACGCTTCGAGCGTCACGTCCGGGATGCCGGACAGCGCCTTCGACACGGGGCAATTCTCTTTTGCGTCCTCGGCGGCTGCCCGGAACTCGTCCGCGTCGATGCCTGGGACGGTGCCGCGGACCGTCAGCACGCCTCGCACGATTCCCTCGCCGACCTGGAACGTGACAGTCGCGGTCGTTTCGAGCTTCTCGGGTTGATGACCAGCCTTGGCGAGCGTGCTCGAGAACTGCATCGAGAAGCACGAGGCCCACGCGGCTGAAATCAGCTCTTCGGGGCTCGTCTTGCCGTTCGGCTCTTCGGTGCGGGCAGCCCACGACACGTCGAGCGGCCCCAAGGCACCGCTCGTCACGCTTTCGATCGTGCCGCTGCCGCTCTTGAGGTCGCCCTGCCACACAACGCTGGCCGTGCGATCGACTGCCACTACGCCATCACCTCCACGCGTCGGTCAGCCGGCTGTTCGCGGCCTTCGAGATCGAGAACTTCCTTCAACGCCTTGATCGAGACCTCGAGCTGGTCGAGGGTCGGCTCGCGTGTCGTCAGCCGCTGCAGCCACAGGCCGGGCGCGAGCAGCGTCATCAGGACGCGATTGTCGGAGTGCTTGCCCGCGAAGCGGATCAACTCGTACGCGATCCCGGCGATCACCGGCAACAGGACGATGCGGCTGATGATCAGCCAGTACCAGGTGGGGCGACCGAGCAACGCGTAGACGAACACGCTCACGACCATCACCCAGAGCAGAAACGCTGTACCGCAACGCGGATGGATCAACGAATGGCGCTGCGCGTTCTCGGGTGTGAGCTCCTCGCCGGCCTCGTACGCGTTGATCGCCTTGTGCTCGGCAGCGTGGTACTGGAAGACGCGCCGCAGCGACGGGATGAAGCTGAGGACGGTGAGGTAGAGCACGAACACCGTTACTCGGATGACGCCTTCGACGAGCACGAACCAGCCGCCGCTCTTGATCGGCAGCAGATCGGTGAGAAGCGCGGGGCCGACTTTGAACATCATCAGCGCAAAGCCGATTGCGACAAGAAATGCGAACGCGAGCGCCCAACGGCCGATCTCGGCCGGCTCTTCGTCGCCCTGCGCTTCCTCTTGTGCCGCGTAGTTCGCAGAGACACTCAGAGCGCGGAAACCGATCGCGAGGCTTTCGCCGAGCGCAACGACGCCGCGCACGACGGGCAGCCGTAGCGTCCAGTGACGCGCCGACAGCGGGTCGATGCTGCGGGCGACCTGAGCGATCTCACCGTCGGGCTTGCGCACGGCAACCGCCCAGTTCCGCGGACCGCGCATCATCACGCCCTCGAGGACGGCTTGTCCTCCGACGTTTTGCGTCATACGACTAAGCGCGCGCTGCGCGCTCGGCCTTTTCGAGCCGCTTCTGGAAGCGCTCGACGCGTCCGCCGGTGTCGACCAGCTTCTGCTTGCCGGTGTAGAACGGGTGGCACGCGGAGCAGACCTCGACGTGCAGCTCGGGCTTCGTGGAACGCGTCGTGAACGTGTTCCCGCAGCCGCAATGCACGGTCGAGAGGACGTACTCGGGGTGAATTTCAGCCTTCATTGCCGGGCCAGGATAGCAGCGGCGGTCTGCGTGGCGACGTTGCCGCCAGAGACCATCAGCACAGGGTTCTTCGCCTCGATCTTGCCGGCCAGCCACGCCGCGGTCGCCACCGCGCCGGCCGGTTCGACCGCGAGTTTGGCCCGCTGGTAGAGGAAGCGGAAGGCGTGCTCGATCTCTTCCTCGGTGACGAGGACTAGCTCGAGGTCACGGGTCATCTCGATCGCGAGCGCGCCCGCGAATGGCGAGTTGCAGCCGTCGGCGATCGACCGTGCCTCGGCGGGGACGCGCGCCCCGGCGGCGATCCCGGCGTGCAACGACTGCGCGAGCTCAGGCTCGACCGCGATCACGCGCCTGCCGGGGAGCGCGGCGACGAGACCGGACACAAGCCCACCGCCGCCGACCCCGACGACGAGGGCGTCGAAGTCCGGCGCGTCCTCCTCGACCTCAAGCCCGGCGGTGCCGTGCCCCGCGATCACGAGCGGGTCACTGTGCGGATCGACGAAGATGCGGCCCGTTTCCTCCTGGAGAACGGCGAGTCGCTCGAAGGCCTCCATGGGGTTCGCCGATTCGAGGTCGAGCGTCGCGCCGTAGCCGCGCGTCGCCGCCATCTTCAACTCGGACGCGCCCTGCCACATCACGACGAGCGCATCGACGTGCTCTTCGCGCGCGGCCCACGCGACGCCCTGTGCGTGGTTGCCGGCAGAGATCGTGATCACGCCGCGGATGCGCTCGTCGGGGGTGAGGCTGCTGATCTTGTTCAGCGCGCCGCGCGGTTTGAACGAGCCGGTGCGCTGGAAGAGCTCGCACTTGAGGCGCGCGCCAATCGTGCGGCTGCTTTGCAGCGGCGTGCGGGCAAGGCGGTCGCCGATCGTGACCCGCGCGCGCTCGACGTCCTCGCGTGTTGGGACGTCAGCCACGTTGGCGGACCGCCTCGAACAGGAGCACACCGGCGCTTGTTGCCGCGTTGAGACTGTCGGCGGTCTTGGCGGTCATCGGGATCGCCACGTGCTCGTCGGCGACGCTGCGCCAGGCCTCGCTCAGGCCCTCGTCTTCGGACCCGACGATGAAAGCCGTCGACTGCGTCAGGTCGGCGTCGGTGTAACGGCGCGGCGCGTCGACGACGGCGGCGATCTTCTGCAGCGTGAGTGCGCGCACGTCGTCAAGTGTGACGTCTGCGATCGGGAGGGTGAAGACAGCGCCGGTCGAGGCGCGAATCGCGTTCGGGCTCCACGGGTCGGCATTCGCGTCGCCGACGAGGAGCGCGTCGGCACCGGCCACATCGGCGGTACGCGCCATCGCGCCGAGGTTGCCGGGCTTTTCTATGCCGACGGCGACGAGAATCAGCGTCGCTTCGGCAGGCACCTCGCGCTGCGGAATCTCGACGATCGCAAGCACACCTTCGGGCTCTGCGCGGTAGGCCATCTTGGCGAGCACGCGTGCGCTCACCTCTTCTCCTTCATCCCAGACGAGGAGCTCCGGCGCGAAGTACGTCGCGTGGACGGTCAACCCCGCCGCGCGCACGCGCTCGACCTCCCGCGGCCCCTCGGCGATAAAGAGCCCACTCCGCCGCCGCTCCCGCGACTTGCGCAAACGGAGCACCTCTTTGACGCGGGGATTGTCCGGCGAAGTGATCACCGTTGTCGAATCTAGCCAGGTCTGGCGGCTGCCACCGTGTTTAAAGCGTCGCGAAGGTGTGCCGACTGTGTGGCGGGCACTAACACGTGACATATCGGTGCCTACCGTCCAGAGCGTGTCGTACAAGCCACGTGACGAGTCGCCCGGGTACCACCACGTCGTCACGCGCGGCAACAACAAGCGCACCATCTACGAGGAAGACCGCGACCGGATGATGTTCTGCCTGACCGTCGACCGCATCGCGGCAAAGTACGGCTGGACGATCATCGCCTACTGCCTGATGCGCAACCACTACCACCTCATTATCCGCGTGGGCGAAAAGGGCCTCTCGGACGGGATGTGCGAGCTCAACACTGCGTACGCCATCCAGTTCAACGTCTGGCATGGCCGCATCAACCACCTCTTCGGAAAGCGTTTCTGGAGCCGCCGGCTGCGGAGCGAAGGGGCACTCTTCAACGCCGTGCGCTACGTCATTCGCAACCCCGTCATGGACGGCGGAGCAAAGCCGCTCGAGTCGTACCGCTGGACGAGCTACGCCGCGACCATTGGCATCGCGTTGGCCGACATGAAGCTCGCGCGCGATGAACTGCTCGAACATTACGGCCGCACACCAGAAGCGGCCGTTGCTGAGTTTCGCGCTTCGTGTGCACGACCTGTCCCCCGCGGGCATGACCGGTGGCAGCCGCCGTGAACTGACGCAAACGTTGGTGTTACGTGAGTGTGTACTCGGGGCCGCTGCCGCCTTCGGGGGGCGTTAGGCGGCCGCCTTTGGCGGTGATTGCTCCGCACTGCACGCAGTTCGAAGGGGCGAGCTTTACTTCCACCGTGTCGTTGCCGTCTGCGTCCTTGCCGTCGACATCGCCCACCTCGTACACCTGCGCGGGGCACATGTGCTCCCACGCGACCGCGAGCTCGCGAGGCACGTTTGTCCGCACGCGAATGTGGTTCGGCTGATCGTCGCGCGTGCGGTTGCCCGACGCGAAGACGCTGGACAGCTTGTCGAAGGTCAGCTTCCCATCGGGAGCCGGATACGACTTCGCCCGGTCGGTGACGAACAGCGACTGCGCCGCATCTGGCTCCGTCTCCAGGTCACCAGGCGGGAACTTGCCCTTCGTTGCGGTCATCGCGCCGGCCAGCGCGCCGCCGACATAGAAGCCGCGGCCGAACACCTGGCGCATGTTCCGCACCTCGCGCAGATCGCCCCAGATGAACGACTCGCGAATGGCATCGTCGTACGTCGCGAGCGCCTCACGCGACGAAGTACCGCGCTCGAGCGTGCGCCACGCGGCCTCCGCGGCGAGACGCCCCGACTCGACCGCGTAGTGAATGCCCTTCAGCGCGGGCACGTTCACGAACCCGACGCCGTCGCCCGTGAGCAGAAGGCCCGGCGCATGGAACTTCTTCGGCAGCGCCACGAATCCACCCTCCGGAATCGTCTTCGCGCCCCACTGCACTCGCTCGCCGCCCTCGAGGATCTTCCGCACGCGAGGATGCGTCTTCAACTCCTGCAGCACGTCGTGCACCGATAGCTGCGCATCGCGGTAATCGAGACCGACGACCATCCCGATCGTGATCATGTCGTCGCCCATCGGGTAGATGAACGAGCCGCCGAACTCGCGATACTTCTTGCCCGGGCGCAGCGGCCAGCCCATCGTGTGAATGACCTGCCGCAGCGGCTTCGCAACCTTCCAGACCTCCTTGACGCCGAGCGCCCACACCTGCGGGCTCTCGCTCCGCAGGCCGAAGCGATCGAGCGCCGCACCCGTGAGATGCCCCTGCGTCCCCTCGGAGAGAATCGTCACGCGCGCCGTGATGTCCGAGCCGGGCTCGAAGTTCGACAGCTCCTCACCGTTGCGCCCCCGACCCTTGTCGCCGGTGCGCACGCCGACCACACGGCCGCCGTCGACAAGCAGCTTCTCCGCAGCCGTCTCGGGCAGGATCGTCACGCCGAGCTCCTCCGCTTCCTCGGCGAGGAAGCGACCGAGCTGCGAGAGCGATGCGACGTAGTTGCGGTGGTTGACCATCGTCGGCGGCGTCGGGATCCGCAGCGCACGTGTCTTCGTCAGAAACAGCACCGACTCGCCGTGCACTTCGCCGTAGAACGGAAGCTCATCGATCCGCTTGCGGTCCCTGAAGAGGCGCTGCAGCCCGCGCGGGTTGACGACCGCACCCGACAGCAGGTGCGAGCCGGGCGCCTTACCCTTCTCCAGCACCGCGACGGGCACGTCGCCGAGCCGCTCTGCGATCTCCGGGTTCTCCTCCATCAGCTGGCCGAGCCGGATCGCGGCAGCGAGCCCGGCCGGGCCTGCGCCGACGATCAGGAAGCCAACGTCGATGCGCTCGTCGACCGGATCCGTCGGCGGCTGGATCGCCTCCGACGCCGACCACGGCGGCGGGAAGTCAGAAGGGCGAACGCTGCTCACGTCTTGCGGGCGCGCACGAGCTCAGTCAGCTTCGGGACGATCTCGTGCAGGTCGCCGACGACCCCGAGATCGGAGAACTCGAAGATCGGCGCGTTCGCGTCCTTGTTGATCGCGACGATCACGTTCGAGCCTTGCATGCCGACCTTGTGCTGGATCGCGCCGGAAATGCCGAGCGCGACGTACAGCTTCGGCGAAACCGTCTTGCCGGTCTGGCCCACCTGAGCGGAGTACGGGTACCAACCCGCGTCGACGACGGCGCGCGTCGCGGCGACCGCACCGCCGAGCGCCTTCGCGAGCTCTTCGGCCAGCGCGAACTTCTCCGGCTCGCCCAGGCCACGGCCACCGGCGACGATCACGTCGGCGTCCTCGATCGACGGGCCTTGCTGCTCAGCGTGCGCCTGCTCGAGCATCACGGCCTGCGTCGAGAAGTCCTCGAGCTCGACGGCAGCATCCTTCACCTCGTTCGTCCCGCCGAGGTCGGTCGCATCGAGCGCGCCCGCGCGGAAGATCCCGAGCCGAACCGGTGACGACCAGCCAACCTCGACGATCACCGTGTCCTGCAGCTGCGGCGCCTTACCGTTCTCTCCGTCGAAATCCGTGAGACCCCAGTTGAGGCCTGCGTCGAGGCGCGCAGCGAGCCCGGCGGAGACGTCGGCGGCCAACACCGACTGCGCGAATAGCACCGTGTCGTAGCCCTCGTCGCGCACGAGCTTCGCGAGCACGTCGACTCGCGGCTGCGGCAACGGCGCGGCGAGGCGCTCGTCGTCGGCCACCCAAACCGTCGTTCCGACGCCCTCGGCAACGCCGCGCACGCCCGAGCCGATCACGACTCCGTGCGCATCGCCGACCTGTGCGGCCTTCGAGAGGACGCCGAGCGCGCCGTTCTGGATCGTGCCGTCGTGATGCTCGAGGAAGACGAGAGTCTTTGCCATCAGATGAGCCGCTTCTCGGCGAGAAACTCGACGATCTTCTCGGCGGCAGTACCGTCGTCCTCGATCTTGCGTGCCTCGCCGCGCGGCGGCGGCGGGCTCAGCTCGAGCACGGTCGTGCCCGAATCGGCGGCGCCGCCGACGTCGGCGGCCGACAACGTGTCCTGGGGCTTCTTCTTCGCGCCCATGATCCCCTTCAGCGACGGGTAGCGCGGCGTGTTGATCGCGTCCGAGACGGCAATAACCGCGGGAAGCGACGCGCGGATCGAGTCGTACCCGAACTCGGTCTGCCGCTTGCCGGTGACCGAGCCGCTCTCCACCGTCAACTCGCTCACCTGCGAGATCACTGGGCGCCGCAACCGCTCCGCAACAGCGGCCCACAACACTGCACCGCCGCCGTCGGCGGACTGCTGACCGAACAGCACCAGGTCGGGCCCTTCCCGCTCGAGTGCGCCCGCGAGTGCTTTCGCCGTTCCCAGGAGATCGGCGCCCTCCAGTGAAGAGTCCGAGATGAGCACCGCGCGGTCAGCGCCCATCGCGAGAGCCTTACGCAGCGCGTCCATCGCGCGCTCGGGCCCCATCGATACCACCACGACCTCACCGTCACCAGCGCTCTCCTTGAGCTTCAGCGCCTCCTCGACCGCGTATGTGTCGAAGTCGGAGATCGCGAGCTCGACCGACCGGTCCAGCCGCTTGGTCGCTGGGTCGAGCCGGCGGCCGGCGGCCGCATCGGGAACTGCTTTGACGCAAACGGCGATCTTCATGGCGCGCGTGACTCTAGCCGCCACGCGGAGTTTGGCATCGGTGGAACACACGGATACGGTGAACCGGATGCGGCGCCTGATCCCCATCCTCGTCGTCGCGCTCGCCCTCGCTTGCGCCGGCACCTCCGCCGCGAAGAGCGGTGTTCCGCAGCTCCTCTTCCCGGTCGTCGGCCCCGTTACCTACACGAACGACTTCGGCCAGGCACGCGCCGGCGGCACGCACCAGGGGAACGACCTGATGGGCACGAAGCGCGAGCCGGTCGTCGCGGTCGAGGAGGGAACCGTCGGATTCTGGACGACCTCCGTCAGCGCCGGCTGCATGCTCTACCTGCACGGCGTCAGCGGGACGATGTACGAGTACATCCACCTGAACAACGATTTGACGGCAGGCAACGACAACAAGGGCACGTGCGTCGCCGGCGTGTCGTACGCGCCCGGTCTCGTCGACGGACAGCACGTCGATGCGGGGCAGCTCATCGGCTACCTCGGCGACTCCGGCGACGCGAACGGCATTCGCCCGCATCTGCATTTCGAGGTGCACCCGAAAGGCGGCAAGGCGGTCGCGCCGTTCCCGTACCTCCAGAACGCTGCACAGTTGCTGGCGCCGGCACCGCCGGCAGGGATGCCGTTCACGCTCAAGCTGACGGGCACCGTCGTCGCCGCGACGCCGGTCGACCTGACGCTCACCGTCACATCGACCGCCTCGTGGCCGTCGCACGTCAAGCAGACGAAGCTCAGTCGCGTCGTCACGCTCGCCGCGACAGCACCGGCGGTGACCGTCGGCCAGAAAGTCGTTGTCTGGACGCTGCCGGCGCCCGGAACGGTGGCGGCGATCAGCGGCGCGCCCGGCGCGCTGACGGTCGACCGTGTTCTCTAACTAGACCGCGGCGACGCGGGACTGCAGGAACTCGACGATCGAGCCGGTCGGCGCGCCCGGCGTGAACACCTCGGCGACGCCTTGCTCCTTCAACGCGCGCACGTCGTCGGTCGGGATCGTGCCGCCGACGACAACGAGCACGTCCTCCGCACCCTGCTCACGCAACAGCGAGAGGATGCGCGGCACGAGCGTCATGTGCGCGCCCGAGAGGATGGAGATTCCCACCGCATCGGCGTCTTCCTGGATCACCGTCTCGACGATCTGCTCAGGCGTCTGGTGGAGGCCGGTGTAGATGACCTCCATGCCCGCATCACGCAAGGCGCGGGCGATGATCTTCGCTCCACGATCGTGGCCGTCGAGCCCAGGCTTGGCGACAACCACTCTGATCTTTCCTGCCACGATTTGGGCAGTATAGGAACGTGAAGCTGACCGTCGTGGGCTGCTCCCCGGCCTGGCCCAACCCCGGGGGCGCGCAGTCCGGCTACCTGATCGAAGGCGGAAGTGGCCGGCTCCTCCTCGACTGCGGGCCTGGCGTGCTGCCGCGTCTGCGCACCCGGGAGGGTTGGCCGCAGATCGATGCGATCGCGATCACCCACTTCCATCTCGACCACTGGGGTGACCTCGTCCCGTGGGTCTGGGGCCTGCAATTCGGGCCGGCCAGCGAACTGCCCGCGCCGAAGCTGTGGGTGCCACCGGGCGGACGGAAGGTGCTCGCGAAGCTTGGAGAAGAGCTTGGGCGTGCCGACATGTTCGAGCAAGCCTTCGACGTGCACGAGTACGCCGACGGGGAGAGTTTCGAGGCAGCGGGAGCGCGTGTCACCCCGCGCCGGGTACTGCACTACGAGATGCTCGCGTTCGGGTTCCGCGTTTCCGACAACGGCACGACGCTCGCGTACTCGGGGGACAGCGGGCCGAGCGACGCGCTTCCGGAGCTCGCCCGCGACGCGGATGTCTTCGTGTGCGAAGCGACGCTGCTCGCGCCGAATCCGGAAGGGGGCACGCGGGGACATCTCGCGGCCGAAGAGGCGAACGAAGCGTTCCGCGAATCAGGCGCGAAACGCTTGCTGCTCACGCACCGCCCGGCGGAACGCCCGCTCGAGAACGGCTACGAGCAGGCCTACGACGGGTTCGAGCTGGACTTGTAGCCGAGCGCCTCGGCGTAGCGGCGCGATGCACGCCGACTGCGCAGAACGTTGTGCAGTCCCGCCGCGCCAAGCACGAGGAGCAGTCCGCCAAGGAACACCGCGGGCACGAAGAGCCAGCGCGCAGAGACGTGCTTGCTCACCGACTGCGGCGGCGGGCCGCTGCGGTGATTCGGGCTCAACGTGCCGCCGCCACCGACACCTCTCGGCACCCACGACGCGACGAGCCATTGGTGCGAGCGCGGGTCGCGCTTGAGCTCGACTGTGAACGTCTTCCCGGCCCAGTTGTCCCCGTTCCTCCGGCCGGAGACGAGCGAGAGATCGAGCGCAACGTCGTCCTTGTAGGCGTAGAGGATGTCCCAGGCCTCGATCGCGTCGGCCTTGAATGGCACGACATTGTTGAAACCGGAGTCCCACGACTTCCGCGTCTGCCCGGCCTTCATCTCGGGGCCGAGCAGGTTCCAGGCGGAATCGAGTTGTTCGCGCGAGACGGCGGTGCGCACGAAGCGACTCGACGCAGCAAAGAGCTCGAGGCGGTCATGCTTCGTCAAACGCACGTGCGTCGGCGCTTGGTAGACCCAGGCCTTCTTCGACTTGTCGATCGGCGTTGCATGTGAGCGACCGGTGTTGCCAAGGTCAACCGAGACGAAGACAACAGCGACGATGACGCACGAGCCGCCACCGAGCAACACCAATCGGCGGCGGAAACGAGGCGACGCGAGCCGTCTCTGCACCGTGGTGCGCCTCTACTGACCGTTGCCGTTGTTCGAGGAGCCGTTCGGCACCATCGGCGAAGACCTCGGAACCCACGAGTTGACAAGCCACTTCCCGTCGCGCTTCACGAGATCCATGAGGAACAGCTGCGGCTTGACGCCCGTACCGGCCTTCGGCAGGAGCGCGACCTGGATCTGCGCTTCGTTCGGATACGAGAAGTCGATCTTCATCGGCGCGTACTTGATCGCATCGACGGGATACGGGATCACCGCAATGTTGCCGGTGTTCCACGACTTGAGCGACTGGCCCTGCTTGAGCTGCCCGGTAACGAGGGTGTACGCCTCGGGCAAGTGCTTACGGGCGACGGCCGTCTCGATGAAGCGGCGGGCGACCGACTGAGCGCCCGGCGCCAGCTTCACCGTGGCCGGCACCTTCGAGACGTCGACGGCCGGCTGGTTCGTCAGCGACGTCGAGGTGCTCTTCCCGGTGTTCGACCAGATGATCCCCGCAGCGATCGCGCCCCCCACGACAAGAACCGCGACGACCCACGGCAAAGCCTTCTGCCAACCAGGCCTGCGCTGGATGTCGGTGCGGAAAACGGAATCGGCGTCGGTGCTCATCGTCATTCCAGAGTAGACGGCAACGGCGGCGGGTCGTTAGGGCCGGAGTGTTGAGTGACGGTTAAACCGCACCCGCCGGCGGCGGCATTGACTAAAGGCAGGAAATGCGCCCTTTCGGCAGCAGTTGGGGATCCCTGAACACCCGTTTGGGGGATCTTGCCTCACCCTTCTTGACATATGGCGCGAAACTAGGAAACTTGAGAAGCGCGGAGGAAATTCTCCCGGAACTGACCACAGGAGCCCTCGCACGGAGACGGACTGCGGCAATCGGCGGCTCAGCGCCGAACAACCGGATCAGGGGAAAGCGCTCGTCGCGCCGAGCGGCGTGCGCAGCGCTAACACGCGCGCGCGCTCTCCTTTGAAGGTTCAACGCACGAACTGAGCGCCAGCGGCTCATGCCCACAAAGGAGCGAGACACCATGTCGAAGAAAACAAAGCGGTACCTCATGTTGCTCGTGGCGGTTGGGCTGATTGCCGTCGCTGCGGGTGGCTCCGGGACCTTTGCAACGTTCAGCGCGGAGACCGCCAACACCGGCAACACCTTCGCAACCGGAACGCTGCTGCTGCACAACAACGGCGGCACGACGACGTGCACCTCGGAGGCCGATTCAGGGAACGCGAACGTGATCAGCCCCACCGGCTGCGACGTCCTGTTCACCCAGGCCTCGATCACGCCCGGCACGCTGTACACCGCGAACCTCAAGCTGTCGAACGCAGGAACGCTCAACGCTTCCGGCATCAAGTTTGCGCTTGGTTCGACCGGCTGCGTCGAGGCGAAGCCGACGATCGCAACGAACGGCGTAGCGCTCACGAACGGCGTCGCGCCCGCCACACTCACGCTCACGAACCTCAACCAGGATCTCCTGACCGGGACCCAGGTTCAGTTGCACGAGGGCGCCAACTCGCAGACCTACACGGTGTCCGGCGACTACAGCGCCGGTGCCTCGGTCGTCGTGACGCTCGCCGCTCCGGCGAACGCCAACTTCTCGTACACGACCGCCGCCACCGTCTCGCTCGCGGCGTTCGGCACCGGCACGCTCTGCTCGAACCTCCAGGTCTACATCCAGGAGCGGGACGGCGGATTCGTCACCAACGCGAAGTGCGTCTACGGCCTCGCCCTGAACGGCACCACGTGTGATCCGACTCCGGTGGGCTTCCCGCTCAGCGGCATCGGCACCAACGTCGCCGCGAACCCGCTCGCACTCGCTTCGGCCGCGAGCAGCAACACGCTGCTCCAGCTCACGGCAAAGAAGAGCCGGTATTTCGTGATCGGGATCCTGGCACCGGCGTCGCTCACAAACGCGAATCAGAACGACATGGTGACGTTCGACCTCAAGTGGCATATCGACCAGGCCTAGTCAGGGAACAGGAGCTCGGGGGATGAGCCAACTCAAGAAGCTCCTCGTCGCATTGACGCCGATGGGTGCCGCCGCCTACCTCGCAGGCGGCGGCACCTTCTCATCCGTCGGCGAGCTCGTCGAATGGGCCAAGCAGCCGATCCGTCGCGTCCCTGAGCGGGCGGCGACCCCGGAAGGCACGGCGCTCTGGCGCACCAAGAAAGCGCTCCTGCTGCTGATGGCAGTCGGGGCCGCGGCCTACTTCGGGCTCAGCGGCACCTTCGCGTCATTCAGCGCCGAGACATCCAACCTCGGCAGCGGAATCTCTTCGGGAACGTTGACCATGAGCGATCAGGTCAACATCGCCACGGCGTGCCTGTCGATGAACGGCGCGACCCAGGACAACATCAACGCCGGCTGCGGCGCGGCGCTCACCGTCAGCAACATCTGGCCCGGCGTGTTCGGACCGACGCAGACCGCCAAGATCACGATCCAGAACACCGGCAGCATCGACGCGTCGAAGCTGTACCTCTACGCGCCGTCCGTGAACGCGAAGCTCAACGCCGTCCTGACGAGCGGCATCGCGGTCAGCACACTCACGGTGACGCCACTCGAAGGGCCCGTCGCGATCGGCGATCAGATCGTTGTCTCCTTCGGCGGCCACTCCCAGACCTTCACGGCGAGCGTCGCAGCCGTCGGGGGAGCGACCAGCATCTCCGTCAGCGGCAGCCCGCTCGCGAACTTCTCGTATCCGTTGAGCTCGAACGTGAACGACACGAGCAGCAACACGACCGTCAACAACACCGATTGCTACGACGTCAAGACGACGAGCCCCGGCACCCCGGGCGCAACGCAGGGAAGCCAGCTCAACTTCAACCCGACCGCAGGCAACCCGTTCTGCTCAGCGGTCTTGATGTACGTCCAGGAGACGACCGGTAGCACCTATTACTGCTGGTCGGGCAAGGGCTCGAGCCCGCAAGCCGTCAACGGCCTCTGCACGGCACCGATCTCCGTCACGTTGACGAGTGGCCTGACGAGCGGCGTTGCCCCCACCACGCTTCAGGTCTCCGCGCTCAACGGGAACGTCACCTCGGGAAACCAGGTCACGGTCACGTCCGGCACGAACACTCAGACCTTCACCGCGAGTGCTGACGCGCGCTTCGGCGACACCACGATCGCGGTCAGCGGCGCGCCGAACGCGAACTTCTCGTATCCGAGCTCCTCACCCGTCGTCAACACGACCGCGCTCACATCGCTCAACTCGGACACCACCGACACGATCTCGAACTTCGACACGCTTCATCCCGTCGGCGGCCGCATCCAACTCGTTCCGGTGCTGTCGAACGGGAACCTCAACACGAACGCAACCGTGCAACTCAGCCACTTCAACACCGGCAACTACTCCCGCACGTTCTACGTCGGTCTCTATCTGCCGGTACCGGCGGGCTCGAACCAGAACCCGCTCCAGGGGCTCTCCTCCACCTTCGGCCTCACGTGGCACATCGACCAGTGAGGCTCACCGGCCCCTTCCGCAGCGTCGCCCATTCTTCCGGCAGGCACTCGAGCACCTGGCGCCTGAAGAAGGTGCTGTTGAGCTTGATCGTGCTCGGCGGTCTGAGCTTCTTCACGTTGACCAGCGCGTACGCGTTGCTCAACGCGGAGAGTCGAAACATCGGCAGCACGATCTCGTCCGGAACATTGACGTTCAACAACAAGGTCAACCTCGGGTCGCTCTGTTACTCCTACACCGGTCCGTCGAGCTCCGGGAACGTCAATACGGGCTGCGACGCGCTGTTCACCTCGGCGACCCAGATGTATCCCGGAACCGCCGCAACGTCGCGGGTGACGATCGCGAACGACGGCTCGCTCGACGCGAAGAACCTGTCCGTGTACATGCCGAGTTGCACAGCCGTCGCCACACCAACCGCACCGAGTCCCGGCGGCGCGGACCCGTGCGACGTCGCGGGTGCGCAGTTCTACATCCAGGAGACGGATTCGGCGTTCAACGCGACCAACTGCAAGTACCCCGCGGCCGCCGGCGCCTGCACATTTGCGACGAACACGCTCTTCTTCTTCAAATCGAGCGCGAATAGTGCGCCGACGGCCTTCGACCTCGGCAGCGGCCCCGCGCAAAGCCAGTCGCGCTACTTCGTCATCGGCATGCAGCTCCCGTCGAATGCCAGCAATGCCCTCCAGGGCGAGGAAGCCCTGTTCACCATGACCTGGCGCGTGTCGACATGACCGGCGACAGGGCCATAATCCCCAGGAAGCTCATGGGTTTTGACGAACAGAGGCCAATGGAGAGGTCAGATCACGCAGTCGCCGACTCGCCCCCGGGTGAGCTCGGCGCGCCCCACGCTGCACGCAGCGGTTCGTTGCACGTCGTGGGCCGGATCCTTTCGTGGATCCTCGTTGCCGCTGCGGCGATCGTCGCCGCCTCGCTGCTCGCTGTCACGATCGGGCCGAAGCTCCTTCCCTACCAGGCGCTTGTCGTGCGGTCAGGATCGATGTCGCCGACCATCCGGACGGGTTCCATCGTCTTCTACAAGAAGGTGAACGCCGACAAGGTGAAGGTCGGGGACATCATCGTCTTCGACAAGCCGGGCCAGACGAACGAGAAGGTCACGCACCGCGTCTACAAGATCTCGAACGGGCCAACGGGCCGCTACTTCACGACCAAGGGTGACGCGAACGGCGCGCCCGACACCTGGCGCGTGCCGGCTGTTGGCACCGGTTGGGTCTCGGCGTTCCACGTCCCCGCCATCGGCTACGCACTCGCGGCGTTGCAATCGACGTTGGCGCGCTTGTTGTTGCTCGTGATCCCGGCGCTCGGACTCGGCGCCATCACCCTCTACGAGATCTGGCGCGAACGAGGACAAGAGGCATAGACGTGAGACACAGCGCCCTGCGGCGGGCGATTGGCGCAGGCGTCGTTCTTACGACGGCTGCGTTGTTGCTTGGAAACAACATCGTCGGAACCACCTTCGCACTCTTCAATGGTGAGACCTCGAACGCAAACTCGGCGTTCGCAGCGGGCTGGGTCGGCGTGCCCGCCGCGGCAACCGCGACCGCGGCCGGCTACGACATGGGGCTCGCCTGGACGCCCGGCACACACGGCCCCGTGACGGGTCAACAACTATTCGGGGTCGACAACGGCACGAACTCGAACTGCACCGGTGCCGCCTACGCGCTGCTCGCCACACTTGCGAGCGCGTCGACAGCCGCCTACACCGACGCGAGCCGCGGAACCTTGCCGAACGACGGAAACTGGTTCTGCTACCAGCTCGTCAGCACCTCCGCAACATCCTGGACTGCGCCGCTTGCGCTCTCGGCCGTGCAGCTCGGGCTCGTCACCACCGCCGTGCAGATCACCAACGTCGGCACCGTGAATCGCATCCAGAAGAACGACACGATCAAGCTGACGTTCAATCAGCGAACGAACGTCGGCACGGGCAACATCAAGGTATGCGTCTTCAGCCCAGCAACGATCGTGCTCGGCGACACCACCAGCGGCAACAACTGCGGGACTGCCGCCGACGGGTTCACCGTCGGCAAGCTGACCCTCGCCGGCGCCACGATCCCAGGCGCTCTGAACTTCAACGCATCGACCGTTGTCCTCTCGGGCACCGCTCCGTGGACGATGACGATCACGCTCGCCGGCACGAACTCGACCACAGACATGACCGGCACGCCGACCTGGACGCTGAACGGGGCGGCGAGCATCTTGTCGTTCGCGACGATCCACCAGGCGACGATGTGCAGCACCGCGACGACGACGTGCCGGCCGACGACGACGACCAACTTCTGAGCGTCGGCCAGCCGAAGGTGCGAGCGAGGGCCTCGTGACGGAGCCGCGCGTGCAAGAGTCGCCCGTCCATCGATACCGCGGGCGGTGGGTCCACCTCGTTCTGGGCCTGCTCGTCGCCGTGCTGGCAGTCACCTGGGCAGGGCAGCGAGCACAACGCGGCGTGCTCGACAACCTGGACACGCGATTACAGGACGCCGGCGCGGGCTCGGTCGCCGCGCTCGTTACGGTCGAGGCTGAACAGCTGTCTGCACTCCGCGCCATCACCTTCACGCAGGGTGTTGCGCGCGCCGTCGCGACCTCCGACCCCACGGCGATCAACCGACTGGTCACGCCGCTGCAGGCGAACTCGAACGTGCCGATGGTCGACGTCGTCCGGCCAGACGGGAAAGTGCTGTTCGCCGTCCGCTCGAAGGGCGCGCCGCGGCCGGCTGCAAGCCGAAGCGGCATGCGCGCGATCGGCCAGTCGATCCGAGAGGCACGTGGCTCGCGCGGCGGCCGTTTCACAGAGGTCGTGATCTTCAAGAGCGGTCCGGCATTCGTCACTGTCGGCCCCCTGATGCAGGGGAACACCGCGGTCGGCGTCGTGCTCGTGATGACGCCGCTCGCCGACGTGCTCGGCCGCATCTCCCAGCAGGTGCGCGCCGACCTGACGGCGTACACGGCAAACGGCGATCCGATCGCCACGACAGCGCTTGCGGACCCTCCGCAACTCGAACAAGACACAGCCCGCGGCCTGATCGGCGGCGGAGCGATCGTGATGCGCTACATCCACGGAGACGATCGCGAAGCGCTCGGCCGGCTGATCGTCGATCACCAGCCTGACGCCGTGCTTGGTGTGTCACTCGAGGACAACAGCTCCGCAACGGGGCACGCCGTCATGTTGTTCGCTGCACTTGGCCTGATCGCGACGGTGATGATTTTCGCCACGTTCTGGGCGCGGATCGCGAACCGGGACCGCCGGTGACGCGCGCGCTCCTTGTCATCGCTGCGGTCGTGACGACGTTCGCGAGCGGGCAGAGCCTGGCGCATGCGGCGAGCCGGGCGACGATCGCTCGCCCGAACCCGGGGTTCGTGAGCATCCAACTTGACTACGTCAACGCGTTGCGCTCGGTATCGGGAGGGATCGCGAGCCTCCCGCCGCTCGATCCTGCGGTGATCGATCAGGCAGTCGCGGACCGGCAGTTCCTCTCGTACTTGCACCTCGACGACCTTGGTGGATTCCTCCCGGCACCGGTCGGCCAGCATGCGCTGTCGAGCGGTGGCCGCGATGTGGTCGGCCAATCGAACGGCCAAAGCCAGATCCCGCAGTTCGACGAGGCGGCAAGCGGCAGCGTGCGGGCCTTCGCGTTCACCGGCGAGCCGCCGGTGACGACCCCGGACCAGGGCTCGCAGCCGGTCGCCGGCCTCGGCAATCCGCCGCTCGTGCCGGCGCCGACGAACACCAACATCACCCCGCTGCCGAACCAGGGCTTCGGCGGCAGGCCGACGACGACCCCGACCGAGACGACGACGGAGTCCTCCACGACGACGACGAGTGAGGGACCGACGACGACAACGCGCACGACGACGCCGACAACGCCAACCACCACGACGACCACAACGCCGACAACGACCACCACGCCGACCACAACGACGACAACCGGCGGTGGCTCATCGCCACCGCCTCCCGCCGGCAACTCGTGCGGGACGATCGGTCTGTCGATCGACAGCGATCTGGCCGGCTGTCGGATCTACGCGATCGACATGGCGCCGGGTGACTCGGCGTTCGAGCGGATGACCATTCGCAATGTGTCGGGCGTGCCGTTCACGCTCTCACTTCGAGCAAGCGGGACATCGAACCGGCTCTGGGACGATCTCGAGATGGGTGTCTGGGAGGTCGGTACCCCCGCGCCCCTACCGCTCCCGGCACTGCTCTGGTGGACGGCGCAGGACAACCCACTGACGACGCTCCAGCCGGGTGAAACCGTGATCTACCAGATCGAGCTCGCGCTGCCCACGACGGCGGGCAACGCCGACCAGGGCTATGCGGCCACGATCGACTTCCACTGGCACGCCCAGGAGTAACGGTCGAGGCAAGCCCGACGTAGGAAAACGGTAGGAACCCTCGGCCGGGGGATTGACCGCCGTAGCCGCCACCAAGTAAAACGGAGAGAGGCCCAGGGGCGGCGAATTGCCAGGGCACCCGGTACTGCGGACACCGATGGAGATGACACACCTTCCCAGGGGGCACCAGCGCGCAGCGCGGTCGACGGCAGCGCGGTCGACGCGCGAGCCCAGGCGGCGAGTGCTTCGCCTCGCGGTACTCGGCGCTCTCGTCGCGGCGACGCTGTCCATGCTCAGCCCCAGTGCAATCGCCGGCCCCTTCGACACGACGACGACGCTCCAGGTAAGCCCCTCGACTGCGACCGTCGGCGCCCCGGTCACGATGACCGCAACGGTCACGGGATCCGTCGGTGTGCCGCCGGTAGGCCTCGTCACGTTCTATAGCGACAACGGCACGATCGGGAGCCCGGTGACGCTGGCGCCCATCCCCGGGTCGAGCACGACGGCGACCGCAACGCTCGTCACGAGCGAACTTGCGGCGGGGAGCTACAACATCCGCGCTGCGTACGGCGGTGACCTGACGACGTTCACGGGCCTTAGCTCGGTGTCCGCACCTGTCCCGCTCACCGTCGGCGCAGGGCCCTCCCTGCACAACACGCACGTCGCACTGAACACGGATTCGGTCAACGTCCAGACCGGCCAGCCCGTGAGACTCATTGCCGTTGTCACCGAGGACGGCAGCCCGTTCATCCCGACCGGATCCGTGTCCTTCGCCGACGCGGGGAACGGAAACGACGCACCGGTCCCGCTTGGCGATGTGACCCTTGACGGCACGGGAACGGCCATCTTGGTCGTTTCGGACTTCTCTGCGGGAACCCACAAGATCATCGCGTCCTACGGCGGCAGCACGCGCGACAGCGGCTCGAGCACAACGCTCGTCCTCAGCGCGCATGACCCGACCGACTCGCGTGTTGTGACGACCGTCACGGTCAGCGCGTCTGCGGCGGTGATCACAGCCGCCGACCTCGTGACAATCAATGCTCATGTCGTCCAGGCCGGCACGACCACGCCTCCGGCCGGCAACAACGTCGTGCTCTTCACCTCCGACGGCCCGCTCGGGAACAACGTCCTGCTCGGTGAGTCCAACGCCCTCGATGCGAACGGGAATGCGTCGCTGACGCTCGGCGGCTGGCTCCCCGGCGTCTACACGATCACCGCGGCATACAACGGCAACATCTTTGCCCGCGGCTCCGCCGGAGAGTTCCAGCTGACCGTCTTGCCCGCAGGTTCGCCGGTACAGATCGCGACCACCCTCCAGTACACGGGCGCAACCACCGGCGACTACCACGACCTTGTAACGCTCTCGGCAAAGCTCGTCGACGCGAGTGGCGCACCGCTCGTCGGTATGCAGGTGACCCTGACGATGGGCTCGCAGACCTGTTCTGCGACGACCGTCGCCGGCGGGGTCGTGTCGTGCGCGATCACCAGCTCACAGCAGCAAGGGACATATCCGGTCGGCGCGTCGTTCGCAGCCTCCGGCCTCTACCTCGCGAGCAGCGCGACCGCGACGTTCGCGGTGACGCGCGAACAGACGACAGTGCTCGCCGGCACCGTCGGGCCCGTGCTCCGTGGCAGCACGGTGACCCTGACCGGGACCCTCCTCGAGGACGGCGTCACGCCGATCGCCGGCCGCACACTGACACTGACCCTCGGCTCGAAGACCTGCACCGGCATCACGAACGCTGCCGGCGTCGCGACATGCACCGTGCCCGGCACCGACCCACTCGGGCCGACCACGGTGAGCGTGAGCTTCGCGGCCGACAACTTCTATCTCGCAGCCGGCGCGTCGGGCTCGGCCCTCTTGTACGGGTTCGCAGCCGGCGGTGGCGCGTTCGTCGTCGGCGACCAGAGCGTCGTCGGCGCCGTCACCTTCTGGGGCGCGAACTGGTCGAAGCTGAACCGCGTCAGCGGTGGCGACGCGCCGGATGCATTCAAGGGCTTCGCGCTCGTTGCCCCGACCCAGTGCGGCGTCCGCTGGACGACCGGCCCCGGCAACAGTTCGGATCCGCCGGCAGGCACACTGCCCGCCTACATGGCGGTGCTCGTGACGAGCTCCGTGTCGAAGTCCGGCTCGTCGATCTCAGGCACGACGACCCACATCGTGATCGTGAAGACGGACGCGGGCTACAAGAACGACCCGGGCCACGCGGGCACGGGCACCGTCGTCGCGACCGTCTGCTGACGCGTAGAGGCTAGAAAACGGGCGTTTCGCGCCAGGTGCCCCACACCTCGCGCAGCGCGTCGCACATCTCGCCCATCGTCACGTAGACGCGGGAGGCGTCGATGATCGGGCCCATCAGGTTCCGGTTCTCGTGCGCCGCGTCCTCCTTCAGGCGTGCGAGCGCAGCCTCGACCGTGGCCGTGTCGCGCCGGTCGCGCAACGCGCGAACGCGGGCGATCTGCTCGGTCTCGAGGATCGGGTCAACACGGTGAATCGCAACCTCAGGTTGACTTTCAGTCTGATAGCGGTTGACGCCGACGATCACGCGCTGCTCGGACTCGACCTCGCGCTGGTACTGGAAGGCGGCGTCGGCGATCTCGGCCTGGAAGAAGTTCTCCTTAATCGCAGCCACCACCCCGCCGAGCTGTTCGATCCGGTCGAAGTACTCGTAGGCCTGGCGCTCGAGCTCATTCGTCAGGTGCTCGACGTAGTAGGAGCCGCCCAGTGGATCGATCGTGTTCACGACCCCGGTCTCGTGCGCAATCACCTGCTGGGTGCGCAGCGCGATCCGCACTGCATCCTCGGTCGGCAGGGCCAACGCCTCGTCCCAGGAGTTCGTGTGCATCGACTGGGTGCCGCCCAGCACCCCGGCCAGCGCCTCGATCGCCGTGCGCACGACGTTCACCTCCGGCTGCTGCGCGGTCAGCGACACCCCTGCGGTCTGGGTGTGGAAGCGCATCAGCCACGACTTCGGATCCTTCGCGCCGTACTTGTCGCGCATCAGCGTCGCCCAGATCCGCCGCGCCGCCCGGTACTTCGCGATCTCCTCGAAGAAGTCGAGATGCGCGTTGAAGAAGAACGAAAGACGTGGCGCAAAATCGTCGACGTCGAGGCCGCGCTCGAGCGCCCACTCGACATAGGTGAACCCGTCCGCGAGCGTGAAGGCGAGCTCCTGAGCCGCGGTCGATCCGGCCTCGCGAATGTGGTACCCGCTGATCGAGATCGGATGCCAGAGCGGCATCTCCGTCGAGCAGAACTCGACCATGTCGGTCACCAACCGCATGCTTGGCTCCGGCGGGAAGATGTACTCCTTCTGCGCGATGTACTCCTTGAGGATGTCCGTCTGGATCGTCCCGCGCAGCTTGTCGCGCGACACTCCCTGCTCCTCGCCGACACACGCGTAGTAGGCGAGCAAAATCGCGGCCGGCGCGTTGATCGTCATCGACGTCGACACCTCACCCAACGGGATCCCGGCGAACAGCGTCTCCATATCGTCCAGCGAATCGACCGCCACACCCTCGCGGCCGACCTCACCCTCCGACCGGGCGTGGTCGGAGTCGTAACCCATCAGCGTCGGCATATCGAACGCCGTCGACAAACCGGTCTGCCCATGCTCGAGCAGATACCGGAACCGCTCGTTCGTCTCTGCCGCCGTCCCGAACCCCGCGAACTGCCGCATCGTCCACAACCGACCCCGATACATCGACGGATACACACCCCGCGTGAACGGAAACGCGCCCGGGTCGCCGAGGTCCCGCTGAGCGTCGAACCCGGCGATGTCGCCGGGGCCGTAGACGGGTTCATTCTCGATCCCCGACATCGTCGAAAAAAGCTCGCCTTGACGCTCGGGTGCCGCCCCGACACGCTTGTCCTTGGGCTGGTCGCCGACGACCGTCTCGCGCGGGCCTGCGTTGCGCGGATCTTCGGTCGTCGCCATTGCCCGGAAGTCTGCCCGAAGCCGTCGGCCGAAGCCCCGTTGTGGGGATATCTCTAGCTCAAGTAGAGGTTGAGCGAATAAACGAGGGCGCTCCGACCCCGTCAAGGCGCGGATCCACACTCGGGGCCGCGGTGACCTCCAGGGGTGATCTTCGTGTGAAGACGGTCTGGATCGATCGGAGCATCTGTAGGAGATCGCGGTTCGAGCCGATATTCGGGAAGCGGGATCTGTCCTCGTGGCCACGAGGACAGGACGTAGGAGACGAGTTGGCGAACATCCATGGACTGCGGCACTTGGAAGGGCGCTCTGCGGCACAACGCAGGCGCCTTTGGCATGCCGTGACCCGGACGCCCCGCTCGCTGCTGATCCTCGGGCTGGCGCTCGTCGCCGGCGCACTTCTCACCGGGCTCTATGCGGCCGGCGAGCTTCGCTCCAGCACAGGCCGCACACCGGTCGTCTCCCGCGCGCTCGGCCCCGACGATCCGAGCTTCACGCTGGATCGCCGCTGGGATGCATTGACCCACGTCTCGATCTCGACCAAGGGCCTGCACGTCCGCCACGCGGGAGCGTCCGTGGCGCTGACTGCGGCAGGCGCCGGCAACGCGGACTGGACGCGCCACCGCTTCGGCGTCGACCGCCCCACCCCGTTCGGCCGCGAGTCGATCGTGGTCGCAGCCCCTCGAACGGAGGAGTACCTGACCGTCACGAGGCACGTCGGCGCACGAACGTGGCGTTGGCAGCTCGTGAGCGGATTGTCTCGACCTCAACTCGAGGCTGATGGTTCGATTTCGTTCGCTCGCGCCGGCCGCCAGGCAGGTGTCCGCGTGCTGCCGCCGCTCGTGTTCGCCGCCGACGGCCGCGACGTCACCCCGGCCGGAGCGCACTGGTCGCTTGAGCGGTCGGCCGGCTCCACCACCCTCGCCCTTCGACTCGACGACGCCTCGTTCCCGACCCCGTACGTGATCGACCCGATTGCGATCGTCGGCTCGCCGGGCGGAACCGGTCAGACGAAGACCGGTTCGCCGCTGTCGGTCACGATGCCGACCGGCGTTGCCGCAGGGAACATGCTCGTCGCCACGTTGTCGCTTCGCGACGCAACCGCCACGCTCACACCGCCGGCGGGTTGGACGCTCCTGACGTCGATCGCAACGTCGGGCGGAACGTCCAAACAGTACGTCTACACGCGAGTCGCAACTGCCGGTGAGCCCGCCTCGTACAGCTGGAGCTGGGCAGGCGGCTCGGGAGCGAGTGACTCATCGGGTGTCATTCTCGCCTACTCCGGAATCTGGTCCGGCGCGGGCAGCAACGTCGACACCTCGACCACCGCGACCGCGAATGCGACGACGACCGCCGCGACCGCCGCCGGGACCGCCGCCTTCACCCAGGACATGATCCTCGCGCTCTATGGCACAGCGGGCAGCTCAAGCTTCACGACGCCGGCGGGAATGACGGCGCTGGCCACGATCGTCTCGACGAGCGGCGCACCGACCTCCCGCTCGTCGAGCGGCTCATTCCAGGTGATCCAGGCCGCCTCCGGCGCCATCGCGGCCAAGAGCTCGACGATCACGAGCGCCGACGAGACGTCGGTCATGGTCGCGATCCGCCCGGCGGCCGCCGCCGCGAGCGCCGCGAACTCCACTCTGACCGCTTCGCCCGCCTCGGTGTTGGCCGACAACAGCACGAGTTCGACAGTGACGGCGACGATCAAGGACGCGAACGGCAACCCGCTGCCGGGCAAGACCGTCACGCTCGCGAAGGGCAGCGGCTCGTCGACGATCACGACCGTCTCCGGCACGACCGACGCCGCCGGCGTCGCCACCTTCACGGTCAAGGATGCCGCCGTCGAGTCGACGATCTACACGGCTACTGACAGCACCGACGCGGTCACCGTCACCCAAACCGCGACGGTCAACTTCACGGCCGGCCCGGCAACGCTGACCGTCTTCACGACCTCACCCGGCAACACGAACGGCGGCACCGCCTTCGCTGCCCAGCCGGTCGTCAAGGTAGAGGACGCCTTTGGCCATGTGATCACGACCGACAACACGACCGCGGTCACGCTCGCTATCGGCACGAACCCGTCCGCCGGGACGTTGTCCGGCTGCACGACGAACCCGATCACCGTCACCGCGGGTGTGGCGACCTTCGCGGGCTGCAAGATCAACAAGTCCGGGGTCGGCTACACGCTCACGACGACGAACGTGGCCGGCTTGACGAACGGCGTCTCGAGCGCGTTCAACATCACGGTCGGCGCGGCGACCCAGGTGACCCTCACGACCTCCGGCTCGACCGCCGGTGGCGCCTCGCGCACCCTGACCGGCACCGTCCAGGACGCCGGCGGCAACACCGTTACGACCGACAACACGACGCAGGTCACCTTCAACAAGAACTCCGGCACCGGCACCGCGAGC
>JANMWB010000055.1:0-11569 GCA_031393705.1 Thermoleophilia bacterium
GCGGGGGCGGCGGGCGACGCGCCGCTGGCGCAGTGTTTCCCCGGGGGGGGCCGGGGCGCTAACATTGGGAACGCCCGTTCGCCCCCGCGGCCGCGGGTGGCGGGCCCGCGGCGGCGCCTTTTCCGGCGTTAAGCCGCTGCCGTTTCGGGCTGGCCGGGCTCATGGTCGCCGATGTGCGCGGCGGGCGTCGACTCGACCTGCGCGAGCGTTGCGTCGCGCACCGCGCGGACGCGGATCGTGATGCGGTCGCCGGCCTTCAGCTGCGACGGCTCGATCACTGTCGGCACGCGGCCCTGCCAGAGCAGGAAGATCGTGCCGTTGTCGTAGGTGAACGCCTGGTCGACGGACGCCTGACCGAGCATCGTCTTCAGACCGCGCCAGTTCCCGCTCGTGACGTGCAGCGAGACGCGACCGCCGGACTGACCGCCGGCGACGGTGCCGACGTAAAGGAACAGCGGCTTACCGAGGCCCGCGTTCTGCGCGCCATGGTCTCCGACGACCGCGACCGGCGTCGCGAGGAGGTTGGCGAGCGACGCGTCGCCCTTCGCGCGGACGTTGATCGTGACGTCATCGCCCTGCTTCAGGTCGGCGGCAGCCCCGACGTGCGGGACGCCGTTCGACCAGACGAGAACCTCGCTTTTCGCGCCGAGCGTGAATGTCTCGTTCTGGCTCTGGCCGATCAGCGTCTTGAGCGCGAGATGGTTGCCGCCCGTGACGCTGATCTGCAGCGAGCTCGAACTCGCCGAGACGACGTCGCCGCGGAACTGGTAGAGCCGACCCTTGTCGCCGCCGAGCGCAGTTGCGGCGACGACGGTGCACGCGAGCGCGACGAGCGCGAAGGCGGTGAGCAGACGGTGCTTCATGATCGTTCCCCCTGGTGTCAGTGCGGAGTGGACGCCATCACCATCCCGGAGCAGCGCCAGCGGACGGTTCAGCGCGCGTAAGGCGTCTGCAAAACCGAAACTTACGAACCTGGTTGAAGAGCGAACCAGGTTCACTAGTCCCAGGGCGGGGGGTTGTGCACCCAGCGGCCGGCGACCATCGTTGCGACGACCTGGGCGTCGAGGTCGTCCCACGGGTCGCGGTCGAGGACGACGAGGTCAGCGGCGTGTCCCGGCAGCAGCGTGCCGCGCTTGCGCTCGTCGCGCGCGAGCCACGCCGGTGCGACGCACGTCGCGTGGAATGCCTGTTCGACGGTAAGCGCCTGTTCGGGATGCCAGCCGGGGCGCTCGTCGATCGAGCGGCGCACCCCCGCGCGGATGCCCGCGAGGGGGTCGAGCTCTTCGATCGGCGCGTCGCTTCCGTTTGCCACCACGGCGCCCGAGTCGACGAGCGAGCGGAACGCGTAGGCGCCGCCGGTCTTGCCGGCCCAATACTGGTCAGCCATGTCGCGGTCCGAGGGGGCGTGCGAGAACTGGACCGAGCACGCGACGCCGAGCTCGGCGAAGCGGGGGAGGTCCTGCGGGGAGAGCAGCTGGCAGTGCTCGATGCGCTGGCGCAGGCCGCGCGGCTGCCACACGTCGCGCGTCTGCTCGAACGCATCAAGTGCGTCGCGGTTCGCGCAATCGCCGATCGCATGCACGCCCACCGGGAAGCCGGCCTCGGCGCCGCGGCGCACGATCTCGGCGAGTTCCTCGCCGCTTGTGATCTGCACGCCGCTGCCGTCGAGCATCCACGCGGTCTGCGAGCCAAGCGTGCCGTCCATGAAGACCTTGAGGTAGCCGAGGCGCAGCATTGCGCTTCCCATTCCGGAGCGCATGCCGATCGACACCGCGTCGTCGAGCCTGTCGTGCGGGATCGACTGCCAGACGCGGAGCGTCAGGTGCCCGCGCTCGTCGAGCTGCTGCCAGAGACGCAACGCGCCAAGCCAGCCGTCCTTGTCGTGCACCGCCGTGACGCCGCGCGCGTTTGCAAGACGCACGCCGACGCGCATCGCGTCGAGGTACTCGTCGTCAGGCCAGACCATGTAGCGCTCCTTGAACCGCCACGCGGCCTCCTCGCGCAGCACGCCCGTCGGCTCCCCCTGTGCGTCACGCTCGACGACACCGCCTTCGACGTCGAGGTCGCCGCCCGCGAGCGCCAGCGCGGCTGAATTGAGCCAGATCGAGTGGTAGTCCTTCGCGATCAGGGCGGCGGGGTTGCCGCCGGTGACCCCGTCGAGGTCCTGTCGGGTGGGCTCGGTCTGCGGCTGCCAGTCGCCGCTGCGCCAGCCGTAGCCGCGCAGCCAGCGTCCGCTCTCCAGCTTCGTCACCGTGCGCAGGCGCTCGAGGGCCTGTTCGAGCGACGCGCAGCCGTCCAGGTTGAGCTCGTTCTGCGCCATCGCCCAGGTCGGGAAGTGCACGTGCGCGTCGGAGAAGCCGGGGAGGACGACCCGGCCGCCGAGGTCGAGCACCTCCGGCGAGGCGAGGGCCGTCTCGTGCACGCCGACGCCGCCGGCGATCAACTCGCCGGCGATCGCGAGCGCGCGCTGCGTCGGGATCTGCGGGTCGAGCGTGCGGATCAGGCCGTTGGCGAGGATCATTGTTTTGAGGGCACCGTCCGGCAGAATCTACGCGTGTTCGATCACATGGAGATCAGGGTGGCCGACCTGGACGCGAGCCAGGTCTTCTACGCGCTCGCTCTCGGCGACCCGACCTACGAGAGCGCGGACCTCAAGGAGTGGGGTGACTTCGCCATCGTGCGGATGTCCGCGGAGCGGCCCTCGGCACGGCGGCTCCACGTCGGTTTCGGCGCGCACGACCGGGCCGAGGTCGACGGCTGGTGGGAGCGGATGACGAACGCCGGCCACCCGAGCGACGGCAACCCGGGCGAGCGTTCGTCGTACCACGAGTCGTACTACGGCGCGTTCGTGCTCGATCCCGACGGCAACAGCGTCGAGTACGTCCACCACCATCGGACCAACCCCGAGGCATCCCAGATCGACCACCTCTGGCTGCGCACGCCGAGCGTCGAGGCCGCGAAGCGCTTCTACGAGACGATCGCGCCTGTGGTCGGGCTGCAGCTCGCCTACGACACACCCGAGCGCGTGCGCTTCACGGACGGCGTCGGCTCGTTCTCGTTCGTCCAGGGCGACGAGCCGACGGAGAACGTCCACTACGCTTTCGGCGTGGCCGACCGCGCGACGGTGGACGAGTTCCACCGCGTGGCGACCTCAGCCGGGTACGAGGACAACGGCGAGCCCGGTGAGCGCCCGCAGTACCACCCCGGCTACTACGGCGCCTTCGTGCTCGACCCCGACGGCCACAACATCGAGGCCGTCTTCCACGACCGCGGCTAGCGGGAGGCGCCGACGAGCACGAGGGTCATCGCCGCACAGGCGAGGCCGGTCGCGGCGATCACGAGCACGAGGATGCGCAGCGGGATGACCATGTGCCGTTTATCGGCTCTAGAATCGAAAGCATGAGTGCTCTCGACCCCCTCAACGAGGAGCAGCGCGAGATCCGTGAGCTGGTGCGGACGATCGCGCGCGAGAAGATCGCGCCGCGGGCTGCGGAGATCGACAAGACCGCGGAGTTTCCGTGGGATGTGGTCGAGGTCTTCCGCGAGAACGACCTCTTCGGGGTGATGTACGACGAGGAGTACGGAGGGATCGGCGAGAGCTCGTTGCTGACGCTCGTGATGATCGAGGAGCTTTCGAAGGTGTGCGCGACGAGCGGGTTGATCATTGCCGTGCAGGAGCTTGGTTCGCTCGGGATCAAGCTCGCGGGGAACGCCGAGCAGAAGGAGCGGTTCTTGCCGAAGCTGGCCTCGGGCGAGTGGTTGGCTGCGTATGCGTTGACGGAGCCGGGCTCCGGGTCGGACAGCGCGGCGATGCGCACGACCGCCCTCCGCGACGGTGACGAGTACGTCTTGAACGGTGGCAAGCGGTTCATCACGAGCGCGGGCGTCGCGTCCGTCTACGTCGTCTTCGCAAAGACCGATCCGGAGAAGGGCCATCCCGGCATCTCGGCGTTTGTCGTCGAGGCAGCGACGCCGGGGTTCGAGGTGGGGCGGATCGAGCCGAAGATGGGGATCAAGGGCTCGACGACGGGCGAGATCTTTTTCAACGACGTGCGGATCCCCGTCGCGAACCTGCTCGGCGAGGAAGGGAAGGGGTTCAAGATCGCGATGCGGATCCTTGACCGTTCGCGGCCGGGGATCGGCGCGCAGGGGCTCGGGCTTGCGCAGGGCGCAACCGACTACGCGGTCGAGTATGCGAAGTCGCGCGAGACGATGGGCAAGCCGATCGGCCAGCATCAGCTGATCGCCGGGATGCTCGCCGACATGGAAACGAAGTGCGAAGCGGCGCGCGGCCTCCTCTACAAGGTCGGCCAGATGATCGACGAGGGCGACACCGGGCCGGAGCTGACGAAGCTCTCCGCGATGGCGAAGCTCTACTGCACCGACGTTGCGATGGAGGTCACGACCGACGCTGTGCAGGTGCTCGGCGGGTACGGCTACATCCAGGAGTATCCCGTCGAACGGATGATGCGCGACGCGAAGATCACCCAGATCTACGAAGGCACCAACCAGATTCAGCGCCTCGTGATCGCGCGCGAGATGTTGAAGGAGTCGAGGGCGTTCCTCCTCGCCGGCGTGGGCTGATGTCCAGGCGGGCGAAGGCGCGCCGGGCGGTTCGCGTCGCGGCGTACAAGATCGTGTGGGTCGGCGCGACGATCGGCCTGCTCGGTTCGACGCTCGTGGAGCTCACGCAGCCGCACCATTCGCAATGGACGTTCGCCTTCCCGGTCGTCTGGGTCGTGTTGACGGTCGTCGTGATCCGGGCGGTGCGACGGACGCGCGCCGAGGGGAACGCGTGATCGAGCGGTCGCGGAGTTTCGATCGCGTCGCCGAGGAATACGAGCGAACGCGGCCGGAGTATCCGGCCGCGCTGCTCGACGTCCTGCCACTCGGAGCGGCCGCGGAAGTGCTCGACGTCGGTGCGGGGACGGGAAAGCTCACGCGCCTGCTGATGCATCGGTATCGCCGCGTGATTGCGGTCGAGCCTCTCGACGGGATGCGGGCCATCCTCGAGCGGGTCGTGCCCGCGGCAGAGAGCCATGCAGGAAGTGCCGAGGCGATTCCGCTGCCGGATGCCTCCGTCGACGGCGTCTTCGCGGGCCAGGCGTTCCACTGGTTCGCAAACGTCCGGGCGATCACGGAGTTCGTGCGCGTATTGCGCCCCGGCGGCGTGCTGGCCCTGATTTGGAACAGCCCGGACGACGACCGGACTTCGCCCCTTCCGGAGGGTTACCGGGCGTACATGGAGGAGCTCCACGACGCCGGCATGTCGATCTTCGACGGGGCGCCGCCCTGGCAGGACGTGATCGCGGTCGGCCCGTTCGGCGAGGTGCACGAGGCGGCGGTGCCGCACGACCATCTGCTCGATCGCGCGGGCCTGCTCGACAACGCGCGAACGGCGAGCTGGATCGCGAGCCGCCCGCAGGCGGAGCAAGAGGCCATCCTCCGGCGCATCGACGAGCTCCTTACCGACGGCCCGTTCGCCATTCCGAATCGTGCGAACATCATGTGGTCAGTGCGCACGTGAGCCCAGAGGTCAAACTCTCCTCCTCCGACCGCGTTCTCTTCCCGGACGACGGCATCACGAAGGGCGACCTCTTCCGCTACTACGACGCTGTCGCCGACACGATCGTCCCGCACCTCAGGGGCCGCCCGTTCACGATGAAGCGCTGGCGCGAAGGCCTGCCCGGCGGGTCGTTCTTCCAGAAGCAGGCGCCGAAGGGCATCCCCGACTGGATCGAGACGCGCGAGTCTCGCACGTGGCCGCGCGGCGGGAAGGGCGAGTCGCGCCTGGTCGACTTTCCCCTCGTCAACTCGCGCGAGGCGCTGCTCTGGATGGTGCAGATGCACTGCATCGACATGAATGCGTGGTACTCGCGCGTCGACAAGCCCGATCGGCCCGACTGGGTGCTCTTCGACCTCGATCCGCCGGAGGAGGAAGGTGCGTTCGCGATGTGCGTGCGCGTTGCGCACTATCTGCACGACGCGCTCGGCGAGCTTGGGCTCGAGTCGCACGTCAAGACGAGCGGCGCCGACGGGATCCACATCCTCGTCCCGATCGTGCGGCGCTCGACCTACGAGGACACCTATGAGTTCGCGGAGTTGCTGTCACGGAAGCTCGAGGCGGAGCATCCCGGCGAGGTGACGACCGAGTGGCTGAAGAAGAAACGTTCAGGCGTGCTCGTCGACCACCGCCAGAACGGTCACGGCAAGACGATCGCCTCGGCGTACTCGGTCCGACCGAAGCCGGGCGCTCCCGTGTCGACGCCGCTGCGCTGGGAGGAGCTGACGGAGCTCGTCACCCCGCGCGACTTCTCGATGCAGGTCGCGCTCGACCGCGTCGAGCAGCACGGCGACCTCTTCGAGCCCACGCTGCACGCCAAGCAGGCGCTCGCGCCGGCGCTCAAGGAGCTGCGGTCGTGATCCTCGCGGTTTAGACCGCGGGCGTGCGCCGGCGCTCGAGTTGGCGATCGTCCGGGGTGCGGACGTCCCAGACGAGCCCGGCTTTCTCGAGGCCGCGGATCACCCACCACGAAACGTCGATCTGCCGCTGCAGGAGGCCATGGCGCGCGGAGGCCGGGAACGCGTGGTGGTTGTTGTGCCAGCCCTCACCGAAGACGAGCAGCGCGACGACCCAGTTGTTGCGCGCTTCGTCGCGCGAGCGGAAGTCCTGGCGGCCGAACATGTGGCAGATCGAGTTCACCGCGAAGGTTGCGTGCTGGTAGAGGAAGATGCGCAGGAGGCCGCCCCAGACCATCGCCTCGACGCCGCGTTCCCACGTCCCACCGACGAGATAGCCGATCGCGAACGGGATCCCGAGGGTCAGGACGACCCAGACGATGTAGAGCCGGTCGATCCAACGGATCATCCGGTCCTCGTAGAGGTCCTTGCCGTAGACCCGGCCCTCCTCCATCCCGAGGTTCGTGAACAGCCAGCCGATGTGCGCGTGGACGAATCCGCGCCAGGCGCCGAGCGCTCCCTCGCCGTGGCCGTGTGGGGAGTGGGGGTCGCCCGGCTGATCCGACAGTGCGTGATGCTTGCGATGATCGGTCACCCACTGGATGAGGGGGCCCTGCATCGTCATGCAACCGAGGATCGCGAGCGCGGCCTTCACCGACGGGTGAGCCGTGAAGCCGCGGTGGGTGAAGTAGCGGTGAAACCCGATCGTCGTCCCGAAGGCGCACACCACATACAGCGCGACGAGGAGAACGAGGTCCACGGGGTGGAAGGCGACGCCCCAGAGGAGGCCCATCGCCGAGAACAGACCAACCGGCGGGACGACCACGGCGACCAGGGTGACAACCTTGCTGATCGTGCTGGTCTCCGTCCGGACGGTTCCGATCGCTACGCTTCTGTCCAATGTTTGTCTCACCTTTTGCTCAGGGTAGCTCGCCTGCCGCCAACCGGTATTCGTCCGGCGGCGAATAAGGGTTCATGAAGGTCGCAGTGATCGGGAGCGGCATCTCCGGCCTCGGGGCGGCGCACGTGCTCTCCCGCGCCCACGACGTAACGGTGCTCGAGCGCGACGCGAGGGCCGGCGGCCACACGCGCACGATCCGTCACGACGGCAGAGCTCTCGACACCGGGTTCCTGGTGCACAACGAACGGAACTATCCCCTCTTGACCCGCCTCTTCGCGGAGTTGGGAGTCAGGACGCAGCCCTCGGAGATGTCTTTCTCGGTCTCGTGCCCGGGCGGGCTCGAGTATTCGGGCCGGCGGCCCTTCGCCCAGCCACGCCGCGCGGCCGACCCGCGGTTTCTCGGGCTGCTCGGCGAGATCGCCCGGTGGCTGACGACGGCCCGGCGCTCACTGCCCGGGCTCGACGAGAGCTGGTCGCTCGGCCGGTACCTCGACGAGCGCCGCTTCTCCGCGCGCTTCCGCCGCGAGTTCCTCGTTCCGCTGACGGCCGCCCTTTGGTCGACGGCGCCCGGCCGGGCACTCGAGTTCCCGGCCGCCACGGCGATCCGCTTCTTCGACAACCACGGGATGCTCGGCTTCGGCCGCCCCAGATGGCGGTATGTGAGCGGGGGCAGCGACACCTACGTGCGCGCGCTCTCGGGTCGCCTCGGCCCGCAGTTGCGGCTCGGTCTCGGCGCCCGCTCCGTCCGGCGCTCGCCCGACGGCATCGAAGCGACGCTGGACGACGGCTCGACGACCCGCTTCGATGCGATCGTGATCGCGACGCACGCGGACCAGGCGCTGCAACTCCTCGAGGACCCAAGCGACGACGAGCGGCGCGTGCTGGGCGCCTTCTCCTACACGACCAACGAGGCGACCCTGCACACCGACAGCGCCCAACTCCCGCAGACCGACGCCGCGCGCGCCTCGTGGAACTACCGCGTCGGCGACAGCGGCCGGCCGACGGTCACCTATTACCTGAACAGGCTGCAGACTCTCGACGATGAGACCGACTACTGCCTGACGCTGAACGGTGAAATCCCCGACGAGCACGTGATCAACCGCGGCACCTTCGAGCATCCGCTCTTCACGGTGGAGAGCGTCGCGGCGCAGCGCGAGCTGCCGTCGCTTGCGGGTGTGCGCCGGACGTGGTTTGCCGGCGCGCACCATGGCAACGGCTTCCACGAGGACGGGCTGGCCTCGGGCGTGCGCGCCGCAGCGTCGATCGGGGTGTCCTGGTGAGGTCGGCGATCTACGAGGGAACTCTGATGCACGCGCGGCGCACGCCTGTGAAGAACGTCTTCACCTATCCGGTCTCCTACTGGCTGCTCGATCTCGACGAGCTCGAGGAGGTCGAGCGGCGGCTCACGCTCTTCTCGCACAACGGCCGCAACGTCGTCTCGTTCCGGGACGGTGACCACTTCAACGGCGGCCCGTCGGCGAAGCAGGCGGTGCTCGATCTGGTCGACGACGACAGCGTCGAGCGCGTGCTCGTCCTGACGCAGCCGCGGGTGCTTGGCTACGTCTTCAATCCCGTCTCGTTCTACTGGTGCTACCGCGGAGATGGGTCGCTCGCGTGCATGGTTGCGGAGCTGAGCAACACGTTCGGCGAACGGCTGCCCGAGGTGCTGCGCGGGCCGGGGCCGCAGTACGAGCACGACAAGCGCTTGCACGTCTCGCCGTTCTTCGGTCTCGACCAGTCGTATGAATGGGCGTTTTCGCAACCCGGCGACACCGTGTGGTCGCGGATCCACGTTCGCGAGGGAGCAGGCCGCCCGCTGACCGCCGTCCTGCATGGCACGCGCCGCGAGCTGACGAATGCGAACGTCGCCCGCTCGCTCGCGCGCTATCCGCTGATGCCCTTGCAGGTGACGGCGCTCATCCACCGTCAGGCGCTGCAGCTCTGGTTGAAGCGCGTGCCGTTTCATCACAAGCCGCCGTTTGTCCCCGGCCGCGGATCGGTTCGGAGTTGAGCACCGTCGACCGCACGCTGAAGGACGCCCCCGCCGCGCGCGCGCCGTTCCTCGACCGGTTCGCAGTCGCCATGCTCGAACGCGAGCTGCGGCACCTGGAGGGAGGCGCGCTGGAGGTGACCTTGCCCGACGGCTCGCGGCGGAGATTCGGCAGCGGCACGCCGATCGGGCTGACGATCAACGACGGCGCCCTGTTCCGCCGCCTCGCGACGCGCGGCAAGGTCGGCTTCGGCGAGTCGTATACCGCGGGCGACTGGGACACCGACGACCTCGTCGGGCTGTTCGAGCTTCTGCTCGCCAACGCAGAAGCAGCGACTTCCCGCAACGGCCTTGTCCGCCGCGTGCTCGAGTCACGCCCACGGCCGAATCGCCGTAACGGGCTGCTGAGCGCGCGCAAGAACATCTCCTACCACTACGACCTCGGGAACGACCTCTTCGAGCTGATGCTCGACGAGACGATGACGTACTCCTGTGCGATCTTCGAGTCTCCGGAGGCGACGCTCGCCGATGCTCAGCGGGCGAAGCTGCAGAGCGTCTGCGACAAGCTGCAGCTCGGCCCCGACGACCACGTGCTCGAGATCGGCTGCGGGTGGGGCGGGTTCGCGCTGCACGCCGCGCGCACGACGGGCTGCCGCGTCACCGGCCTGACCATCTCCGCCGAGCAGGCGAAGCTCGCGCGCGAGCGCGTGGCGGCGGCGGGGCTCTCCGATCGCATTGAGATCGTCGAGGCGGACTACCGCCAGCACGATGGGCGCTACACCAAGGTCGCGTCGATCGAGATGCTGGAGGCGATCGGCGAGAAGCAGTTCGGCACGTACTTCGCGACGATCGACCGCATGCTCGCGCCGGGCGGGATCGCCTGTGTGCAGACGATCCTGATCCCCGACGACCGCTGGGGCCGATACCGCAAGTCGCCCGACTGGATCGAGCAGTACGTCTTCCCCGGCTGCCTCATCCCGTCGCTGACGTCGCTCGCCAACGCGGCCACATCGTCGTCACGGCTCACGATCCTCGAAGTGGACGAGATCGGCCCGCACTACGCGGAGACCCTGCGGCAGTGGCGCGCGAACGTGCACGCACGGATCGACGAGGTGCGCGCGCTCGGCTACGACAGTCGCTTCGAGCGCACGTGGGACTTCTACCTTGCGTTTTGCGAGGCCGGATTCCGCAAGCGCGCACTGCGCGACGTGCAGTTGACGCTCACGCGTCCGCTGAACGAGAACGTGTCTTACTGACGTGCGGTCTTCAAGACGCACATGTCCCAGAGCCGCGCACGCTCCTGCGCCTCGTCGAGCCGGCGGGTGCTGCGCTTCCGGTGCGTCGGCCGCGCGCGGCGGTCGAGAAAGAACTCGCCGCTGACGCCCTCGATCTCCGGCGCGGCCGCCAGCCAAGCGATCGTGTCGGCGCCCTGCTCCGGCGTACGCAGCAGCGGCGAGAGCGCACGGCTGAAGCCCGGGAGCGCGTCACGCAGGCCCGGTGTGTCGGACCAGCCCGGGTGCATCGCGTTGATCGTGATGCCCGTGCCGCCGAGCCGCGCTGTCCACTCCTCGACGAGCGCCACTTGCGCGCGCTTCGCACGCGAGTACGCCTTCACGCCGTCGTAGCTCTCCTCGGTCGGCTGCAGTGCGTCGACGTCAAGGCGTTCCAGGTACATGCCGCCCGAGCTGACGACGATCACACGCGCAGCCGACGACTCGAGCAGCGAGCGGAGGGCGTCGACGAGCAGAAACTGCGAGAGGACCTGGGTGGCGAGCGTCACCTCGTTGCCCTCGTCGGTCAGCGTGAACGCGTGGGTCATCGCGCCGGCGTTCAGGACCAGCACGTCGAGCGTCTTGTGGGTCTCGGTGATCCGCGCGGCCAGGGCGCGCGTCTCGCGCAGTAGCGACAGGTCGGCGAGCTCGGAGCCGGCGGCTCCCGTCTCGTTGCGGGCGACCTCCGTGCGCGCACCGTCACGGCCGACAACGGTGACGGCGGCTCCCTGACGCCTGAGCAGCGACGCGGTCTCGCGTCCAAGCCCCGATGTCGCGCCCGTCACGATTGCGGTGGCGCCGTCCAGCCGGAGGCCGGCGAGTGGCGTCCAGTCGTAGAGCCGGCGGCGCGTCTCGTAGCCGAGTCTCGTGAAGCTGCCGACGACGCTCGCTTCGAGCAGTGCGTCGACGAGGGCGCGGGGCCTCACCGGTTGAGCGCGGCGCGCATGC
>JANMWB010000081.1:0-8985 GCA_031393705.1 Thermoleophilia bacterium
AGCGCGGCCGGGCTGGCAGCGCTCGAACTGTGTGCTGCATCGTCTCTGACGGGCAAGGTCGCGGTCGCGATCCTGACCGGCCACGGCTTGAAGGACGCCGAAGCCGTCGCCCAGACGACCCAAATCGTCGTCGACGCGACGCTCGATGCGGTGTTGGAGGTTGTGTCTTGACGGTCCGGGTGGTCGCACCCGCCTCGACGGCCAACCTCGGCCCGGGATTCGACGCCGCCGCGGCGGCGCTCGACCTCTGGAACGAGGTGGTCGTCGAGGAAGGCGAAAGCGGCGTCGAGATCGAAGGCGAAGGTGTCCACGAGCTGCCGCGCGACGCGACCCACCTCACGTTGCGCGCGTTCGCGCTCTTCGCACCGGTCGACGGTTATCGCTTCAGCTTCGTGAACCGCATCCCGCTGGAGCGCGGGCTGGGCTCCAGCGCGGCGGCGATCGCGATGGGTCTCGTTGCGGGCGCAGCGGTAACGGGTCGCGTGGCATCGCCGGGCGAGTTGCTGACGCTTGGCGTTCCGATCGAGGGCCACGCGGACAACCTCGCCGCCGCGCTCTACGGCGGCGTCTGTATCGCGATGAAACGGCAAGGCTCCATCCATGCTCACCGGATTGCCGCCGACATGCCGGTCGCGGCGATCCTTGCCGTACCTGCCGCACGGACGAGCACCACAGCCTCGCGCAACGGCCTGCCGGCGCAGGTCACGCACGCCGACGCCGCGCACAACGCAGCGTCCGCAGCGATGCTCGGCGCGGCGATCGCAAGCGGCGACGTCACGTTGCTACGCGACGCGTTCGACGACCGGCTGCACGAGCAGTACCGCATCGGCAACGCGCCGCTGCTGCAGGCATTGCGCGACCGGGTGCCCGACGGTGCGGTCGGCGTGACGCTGTCCGGCTCCGGCCCGTCCGTCGTCGTGTGGGCCGAGATCAGCCGCGCAGCCGACGTCGCGGTCGAGCTCAAGAATTCTCTCCCCACCGACACCATGGTGCTCCCACTGCGGGTGGCCCAGGAAGGAGCCAGAACCGCATGAGCGTCTATGACAAGAGCCACCCGGCAAAGCGGCAGAGCGCTGCGCTGACCGACGGCGTCGACCGCGCGCCCGCGCGCGCGATGCTGAAGGGAGTCGGTTTCACGGACGACGACCTCGCGAAGCCGCTGATCGGCGTCGCGACGACGTGGATCGAGACGATGCCGTGCAACCTGAACCAGCGTCGCCTCGCGGGCTACGTGAAGCAGGGAATCCGCGCAGCCGGCGGGACGCCGATGGAGTTCAACACGGTCGCGATCTCCGACGGTGTGACGATGGGAACCGTCGGCATGCGCGCGTCGCTGATCTCGCGTGAGGTGATCGCCGACTCGATCGAGCTCGTCGCGCGGGGCCATCTCTTCGACGGCATCGTCTGCATCGTCGGCTGCGACAAGACGATCCCCGCTGCCGTGATGGCGCTCGCGCGCCTCGACCTGCCGGGGCTCGTGTTCTACGGCGGCACGATCGCGCCGGGACGCTACCGCGACAAGGACGTGACGATCCAGGATGTGTTCGAGGCCGTCGGCTCGCACGCCGCAGGGTCGATGACCGACACGGAGGTGCACGCGCTCGAGAGCGTCGCCTGCCCCGGCGCGGGCGCCTGCGGCGGTCATTACACCGCGAACACGATGGCGACAGCGCTCGACTTCCTCGGTGTCAGCGCGCCGGGCCTGAATGACGTGCCGGCGATGCACCCCGGCAAGCCGCATGCCGCGGTCGCCGCGGGCGAGCTCGCGATGAAGCTTGTCGAGTCGGACACGCGACCGTCCTCGATCCTGACGCGCGACGCGTTCGAGAACGCGATCACCGCGATCGCGGGAACCGGCGGCTCGACGAACGGTGTGCTGCACCTGCTCGCGATCGCCGACGAAGCGGGAGTCGAGCTGACGATCGACGACTTCGACACGATCTCGGAGCGCACGCCGATCGTCGCGGACATCAAGCCCGGTGGTCGCTACGTCGCGACCGACCTCTTCGAGGCGGGTGGAACGGCGCTCGTGGCGCGCGAGCTCGTGCGCGCAGGCGTGATGCATGAGGGCGTGACCGGGGTCGACGGACGCACGATCCGCCAGGTCGCGGACGGCGCGCACGAAAAGCCCGGCCAGAAGGTGGTCGTATCGTGGGACAACCCCTTGAGCCCTAACGGCGGCCTCGCCATCCTGCGCGGCAACCTCTCACCCGACGGCTGCGTCGTGAAGCTCGCGGGTCACGAGCGCCTGCACCACAGCGGTCCGGCGCGCGTCTTCGATTCAGAAGAGGACTGCTTCGCGGCCGTCAAGGCGCGCAAGATCGTGCCGGGCGACGTCGTCGTCATCCGCTACGAAGGCCCCGCAGGCGGTCCGGGCATGCGCGAGATGCTCCATGTCACGGCATCGCTCGTCGGAGAGGGGCTCGGCGACGAGGTTGCGCTGATCACGGACGGGCGCTTCAGCGGCGCGACCCACGGCTTGATGGTCGGTCACGTCGCACCGGAGGCGTTCCGCGGCGGCCCGATCGCCCACATCCGCGACGGCGACACGATTACGATCGACGTCGAGAAGCGCGAGCTGAACCACGAAGTGCCGGAGCACGAACTGGCGCGGCGCGCGGCCGAGTGGAAGCAACCCGAGCCGCGCTACAAGCGGGGCGTGTTCGCGAAGTACGCGAACGCGGTTGGCTCCGCTGCGGAAGGAGCGGTCACGCGCTAATGCGGGCCTTCGAGCAGCTTCTTGATCGCACGGGTCGCCTGGCCGATGCGCTGCTCGTTCTCGACGAGCGCGAAGCGCACGTGCCCGTTGCCACCGTCGCCGAACCCGATGCCGGGACTGACTGCGACGTCCGCCTCGCGCGCGAGGCGCAAAGCGAACTCCAGAGATCCCAGGTTCTTGAATTGCGCAGGGATCGGCGCCCAGACGAACATCGTTCCCTGGGGCGGTTCGACGTGCCAGCCGGCACGGCCGAGGCCGCTGCAGAGCGCGTCACGCCGGCTGCGGTAGATCTCGCAGACCTCGGCGGGATATTCGGCCGCCTCGCGGAGCGTCACGGTGGCCGCGATCTGGATCGGCTGGAAGGTCCCGTAGTCGAGGTAGGACTTCAGCTTTGCGAGCGCGCCGACGACGTCAGCCCGGCCGAGCACGAAGCCGACACGCCAGCCCGCCATCGAGAAGGACTTGGTCAGGCTGTAGAGCTCGACCGCACAGTCTTGCGCGCCATTCGCGGCGAGGATGGACGGCGGCTTGTGGCCATCGAAGGCGACGTCCGCGTAGGCGAAGTCGTGCACGAGCAGGAATTCGTATTCGAGCGCCAGGTCGACCAGCCGCTGCATGTCTTCCGTCGTGGCGACGGCGGTCGTCGGGTTGTGCGGGAACGAGACGAGGACGACCTTCGGGCGCGACGCGCGCACCGCCTCGGCGATCGCGTTGATCCCCCCGTCGGCCCGCGGCGTCACGACCGTCGCTCCGGCGAGGCGCGGCGCCACGCGGTGGATCGGGTAGGCGGGCGTCGGCACGATGACGGTCTCGTCGCGGTCGACCAGCACCCACATCAGGTGGGCGAGGCCTTCCTTGGCTCCGATCGTGCTCGCGATCTGCGTCTCCGGGTCGAGGCTGACACCGAAGCTCCGTGCGTAGTGCTCGGCGGCCGCCACACGCAGCTGTTCGATCCCGCGGCTGACGGAGTAGCGGTGATTCCGCGGATTGAGGGCGGCTTCCCGCAGCTTTTCGACGGCGATCTCGGGCGAGGGGATGTCGGGATTGCCGAACCCGAGGTCGACGACGTCGCGACCTTGCCGGCGCAGCTCGCGCTTCAACTGGTCGACGGTCGCGAAGACGTACGGCGGCAGGTCGTCGATACGGTAAAACTTCATTTCCAAAAGTATTGTATGGACGTAGGCTCGACGGAGCCTGAAGGAGAAGGCTGCTGATGTCCGTTGAAACTTTGAGGTGCCGCGTCTGTGAGGCGGAGTATCCCGCAGTTGCGAGCGGGAGCTGCGCTCGTTGCTTCGGGCCGCTCGAGGTCGTCTACGACTGGGACGCGATTTCCGCGCGGGTCTCCCGCCAGAGCATCGAGGCCGGCCCCGCGTCGATGTGGCGCTACGCAGACCTGCTGCCGGCCGATCCGCCCTCCGATTCGGCCAACCCCGGCTGGACGCCGCTCGTCTCGGCGCCCCGTCTCGCGAGCGCGGTCGGGGTCGGGGAGGTGCTCTTGAAGCTGGACAGCGCCAACCCCACTCACTCGTTCAAGGATCGTGTCGTCGCCGTCGCCGCCGCGAAGGCAGCGGAGTTCGGGCTCGAGACCCTCTCCGCGACCTCGACCGGGAACCTTGCGAACGCGGTCGCTGCGCGGGCCGCGCGCACCGGCATTCGGGCGATCATCTTCTGCCCTGCGGGACTCGAACCCGAGAAGTTCGCTGCGACAACGGTCTACGGCGCGACGATCTACGGCGTCCGCGGGAGCTACGACGATTGCTCGCGTCTCGTCAGTGAGCTCGAGGGCGTGGTCGACTGGGGGATCGTCAACGTCAATCTGCGCACCTACTACGCAGAAGGCTCGAAGACGTTGGCATTCGAGATCTGTGAGCAGCTCGACTGGGAGATGCCGGACGCCGTGGTGATGCCGATCGGATCCGGCGCGATGTTCACGAAGGTCTGGCAAGGGTTCGAGCAGTTCACGCGTCTCGGCCTGGTTCACGGTCAGGCACCGCGCCTCTACGGCGGACAAGCCGAGGGCTGTTCTCCGGTTGCGTCGGCATTCGGAGAGGGCCGGCGGGTCTCGCCGGTGCGGCCTGCGTCGATCGCGTCGTCGATCGCGATTGGCAATCCGGCCGACGGCGATCTCGCGATTGCGACTGCGCATGCATCAGGAGGCGCTGTCTACGCGGTGCCCGAAGATCAGATCGGCACGAACATCTCGCTTCTCGCCGAGCTCGGAGGCATCTTCGGCGAAGGCGCGACGGGCGTCGCCGTTGGTGCGCTTCGCGAGGCCGTGCGGCGCGGCGGTATCGGTGAGACCGACCGCGTCGTCGTGCTCGTGACGGGCACCGGACTGAAGACGCCACAGCTTGCGGAGCACCGCGGGCAAGTGATCGAGATCGAAGCAGACGTCGACGAGCTGCTCGCGGGTCTGGGTGTCGCGTGAGCATCCAACAGCCCGCGGTCGATCAGGTCGTCGCATCCTTCCGCGACGAGATCACGGCGCTGGACGTGCGTCTCGTGAGCACGATCAACGCGCGCATCAAGGCAGTGAAGGCGCTCGCGGAGTACAAGCAAGAGCGCGGGCTCGCCTTCCTCGATCCCGAACGGGAGACGTGGCTGGTCGCCTACCTGAAGCGCGTGAACAGCGGCCCGATCTCCGACGAAGGGCTCGAAGAGTTGCTCGCGTTCGTGCTCGCGCTCGTCAAAGCAGAGGTTGCTCGTGGCTGAGCTCGTCGCCTGTCTGCCGGGTGACGGCATCGGGCCCGAGGTCATGGAGCAGGCCGTGCGCGTGCTCGCGCACCTGCCGCTCGACGTCGAGACCGTGAGCCTGCCCTTCGGCGGCAGCGCGATCGACGAGCTCGGCGACCCGCTCCCGGCGGAGACGCTCGCTGCCTGCCGCTCGGCGCGGGCGGTGCTGCTCGGCGCGGTCGGCGGGCCGAAGTGGGACGGCGGCAGCGTCCGTCCCGAGGCCGGGTTGCTGGGTCTCCGCAAGGAGCTCGACGTCTACGCGAATCTGCGCCCGGCCGTTCGGGGAGACGTCAATCTCGTGATCGTGCGTGAGCTGGTCGGCGGCCTCTACTTCGGTGCGCGCGGGGTGCGCGTCGACGGCACCGTCTTCGACACGCTCGAGTACCACCCCACGCAGATCGAACGTGTTGTGCGGCGCGGCTTCGAGCTCGCGGAGGCGCGCACCGGCTCACTCGTCTCGGTCGACAAGGCGAATGTGCTCGACACGTCGCGCCTTTGGCGCCGCATCGTCAACGAGCTCGCACCGGAGTACCCGAACGTCCAGGTGCGGCACGCACTCGTCGACAGCTTTGCGATGGAGCTCGTGTCGTCTGCCGACCGCATCGACGTCGCGGTGACCGAGAACATGTTCGGCGACATCCTCTCGGACGTCGCTGCGGCGGTCACGGGCGGCCTCGGTCTTGCCGCCTCGGCCAGCCTTGGTGACAACGGCCCGGGGATCTTCGAGCCCGTGCACGGCTCGGCGCCCGACATCGCGGGCACGGGGCACGCGAACCCGGCCGCGATGCTCCGCTCGCTGGCTCTGATGCTCGAGCACGCCTTTGGCCGGCCCGATCTCGCCGGAGCGGTCGCTGCCGCTGTCGAGGACGCGCTCGTCTCGCACCCGACCCCCGACGCCGGCGGACGCGCGACGACCGGCGAGGTCGGCGACGCCGTGCTGGCCTCGCTCGACACACGACTTGCCCGTCTGGGGGTCGCAGCCGGATGAGCCCGATCATCGGCTATCCCGGCCCGGCCGGCAGTCATAGCGGAGCCGCGGCGACCGCACTCGCTCCCGAGCGGACGGAGTTGATCGCGTTGTCCAGCTTCACGGCGGTGATCGAAGCCGCGGCTGCGGCCGAGATCACGCTGGGCGTGCTGCCGATCGAAAGCTCGCTGATTGGACCGATCGCCGAGACGCACGACCTGCTGTATCGCGCGCCCCTCTCGATCGTGCGCGAGGTGACGCTGCCGATTCGCCACTCGGTGCTCGGGCTGCCGGGTGCGACGCTCGAGAACGTGACGTCGGTCTGGTCGCACCCCGCTGCGTTTGACCAGTGCCGCGAGCTCTTCTCCGACTGGAACGTGAAGTGCGTCCCCGCGGCGACGACCGCGGACGCCGCGCGCCACGTTTCCGAGACGGGCGACCCGGCTCACGTTGCGATCGCGAGCACGGAGGCCGCGGACGAGTACGGCCTGACGGTGATCGCCGACGACGTCGGCGACCGCCCGGGTGCGTTCACGCGCTTCGTCGCGATCGCGCCGTACACGCAGGTCGCCGGAGGCGAGGGCTGGCGTACGGCGCTGTCCTTCGTCACGGACCACCAGCCGGGTGCGCTCTACCGCGCGCTGGGTGCATTTGCGCGCAACGAGGTCAACCTGGTGCAGCTCGTCTCGCGCCCGCTTCCGAACTCGCCGTGGCGCTACCGATTCGACGTGGTGCTCGACGGCCATGTGTTCGATTCATCGGTGCGCCCGGCGTTGCTCGAGCTGGGCGGGATGACACGTGAGGTTCGGCTGTTCGGCTCATATGCCAAGGAACGCACGAAGTGAGTGCGCGCACGCTCTTCCGCAAGGTCTGGGACGCGCACCTCGTCGCCGAGGGTAACGATGCACCGTCGCTGCTCTACGTCGACCTGCACCTCGTGCACGAGGTGACGAGCCCGCAGGCGTTCGAGGCGCTGCGGGTCGCCGGTCGTCCCGTGCGCAGGCCCGATCTGACGGTCGCGACGATGGATCACAACGTGCCGACGCTCGACGGGCCGGTCACCGACCCGCTTGCGCGCGACCAGCTCGAGGCGCTGCGTCGCAACTGCGACGACTTCGGGGTCCGGCTGTTCGCGACCGGCAGCGGCCGCGAAGGGATCGTCCACGTGATCGGCCCGGAGCTCGGGCTCACGCAACCGGGCCTGACGATCGTCTGTGGCGACAGTCACACCTCCACGCACGGCGCGTTCGGCGCGCTCGCGTTCGGCATCGGAACCTCCGAGGTCGAGCACGTGCTTGCGACGCAGACACTGCCGCAGGTGCGCCCGAAGACGATGGAGGTGCGCTTCGACGGCGACCTGCCCTTCGGGTTGTCCGCGAAGGACATGGTGCTGGCGGCCATCGGCCAGTTGGGGGTCTCGGGCGGCCGCGGGCACGTGCTCGAGTACACGGGCGAGGCGGTGCGCGCGCTCTCGCTGGAAGGGCGCATGACCATCTGCAACATGTCGATCGAGGCCGGCGCCCGCGCCGGCATGGTCGCGCCCGACGACACGACGTTCGCCTATCTCGAGGGCCGCCCCGGCGCGCCCCAGGGCGCCGCGTGGGAGCAGGCGCTCGACGAGTGGCGCGCGCTCGGGACCGACGACGGCGCGTCCTACGACGACGCAATCGTCGTCGACGTGACGTCGTTGAAGCCGCAGGTGACCTGGGGCACGAACCCGGGGATGGTCGTGGCGGTCGACGGCGTCGTTCCCGATCCCAGCGACTACGACGACCCCGAGCAGCGCGAGGCCGTCGAGCGCGCACTGCGGTACATGGATCTCGCGCCCGGCACGCCGCTCGTCGACGTGCGCATCGACAAGGTGTTCATCGGCTCCTGCACGAACGCGCGCATCGAGGATCTGCGCACCGCCGCGACGGTCGTCGCCGGCCGCCATGTCGCAGACGGCGTGCAGGCGATCGTCGTGCCCGGTTCGGCGCGCGTGAAGCACCAGGCTGAGGAGGAGGGACTGCGCGAGGTCTTCGAGTCCGCCGGGTTCGAGTGGCGGCGCGCCGGCTGCTCGATGTGCCTCGGCATGAACCCCGACATTCTGCTCGCGGGGGAGCGCTGCGCCTCGACGTCGAACCGCAACTTCGAAGGGCGCCAGGGCGCAGGCGGGCGCACCCATCTGCTCAGCCCGGCGATGGCCGCCGCGGCTGCGCTGACCGGTCACTTCACCGACGTGCGGGAGTTAGGGGCTGCATGAGGCCGTTGCCGTCCGTCACCGGCACCGTCGCGCTGCTCGACCGCGCGGACGTCGACACCGACCAGATCATCCCGAAGCAGTTCCTGAAGCGGGTCGAGCGCACCGGCTTCGGCCAGTTTCTTTTCTACGACTGGCGCTACCTGAACGACGGCAAGACGCCGAACCCGGAGTTCGAGCCGAACCAGCCGCGCTACAAGGGCGCCTCGGTGCTCCTGACCCGCGACAACTTCGGCTGCGGCAGCTCCCGCGAGCACGCGCCCTGGTCCATCGCGGAATACGGGTTCCGTTCCATCATCGCGCCCTCGTTTGCGGACATTTTTT
>JANMWB010000101.1:0-8287 GCA_031393705.1 Thermoleophilia bacterium
CGTGAGGCCGATCTCGCCGAAGGCCGTCAGGCCCTCCTGCACCGGCACCCCCTTGGCGGCGGAGGCGATCGCGAGTGCGATCCCAAGGTCTGCACCGGGCTCGTCGATCCGGACCCCGCCGGCGACGTTGACGAAGACGTCGGCCCCGCCGAGCGGCAGGCCGGCGTGCCGCGAGAGCACCGCGACGATCATCGCGAGCCGTTTCGGGTCGACGCCCGTGCCGACGCGACGGGGCATCGCCAGGTCGCTCGGCGCGACGAGCGACTGGATCTCGAGCAGCAGCGGCCGGGTGCCCTCGAGCGTGCAGGCGACCGCCGCCCCGATCTCGCCGCCGTGGGTGTGGCCGAACACCTCGGAGGGGTCGGGGACGCCGACCAGGCCCTCACCGGTCATCTCGAAGACGCCGATCTCGTTCGTCGAGCCGAAGCGGTTCTTCACGGCCCGCAGGATGCGGTGGGCGTGGTAGCGGTCGCCCTCGAACTGGAGCACGCAGTCGACCAGGTGCTCGAGCACGCGTGGGCCGGCCACCGAGCCGTCCTTCGTGACGTGGCCGACGAGGAACGTGGCGACGCCGCTCTCCTTCGAGACGCGCAGCAGCCGTCCGGCGGCCTCGCGCACCTGTGAGACGGAGCCCGGCGCGGAGCCGATCTCCTGTGACCAGAGCGTCTGCACGGAATCGATCACGCACACGGCGGGCCGTTCGCGCTCGAGGGTGTCGCAGACAACGTCCAGTTCGGTCTCGGCAAGGATCTCCACGTCGTCGCAGCCGCCGAGACGGGCGGCGCGCAGCTTCACCTGCGCGACCGACTCCTCGCCGGTGACGAGCAGCGCCCGCCGGTCCTTCGACATCGCGCCGAGCGCGCTCAGGAGCAGCGTCGACTTGCCAACCCCCGGCTCACCGCCGACGAGCACCACGGAGGCGGGGACGAGGCCACCGCCGAGCACGCGGTCGAGCTCCGGGACACCGGTCGGGATGCGCTCCGACTCCTCCGAGACGACGTCGACAAGGCGCAGCAGCGGCCGAGCGGCGACGCGGGCCACCTTGGCGCTGCGTGCCGGAGCTGCCTCGGCCAGCATCGTCCCGAACTCGCCGCAACCGGGGCACCGGCCGAGCCAGCGGCCGGACGAGGTCCCGCACTCGGTGCACACGTGCTGGAGGGCCGCCGCTTTCGCCACGACGCCAAGCTACTCATAGGTCCCGACGGCAACTGTGCCGGCTCTGGAACGATCCATCCCCATGAGATACAGACAGCTCGGAGACAGTGACCTGAACGTGTCGGAGATCAGCCTCGGTTCCTGGCTGACCTACGGCGGCGGCGTCGACGGCGACGCAGCCCGCGCGTGCGTCGACACGGCGTTCGAGGTCGGCATCAACTTCATCGACACCGCAAACGTCTATGCCCGTGGCGCCGCCGAGGACTTCCTCGGTGACGCCCTGCAGAACCGGCCGCGTGACTCGTACGTGCTCGCGACAAAGCTCTACTTCCCGATGGACGACACCGGCGAGAACCAGGGCCTGTCGCGGCAACAGGTCGAGAAGCAGATCGACGACTCACTGCGCCGCCTGCGCACGGACTACGTCGACCTCTACCAGTGCCACCGCTACGACTCGGGCACGCCGCTCGAGGAGACGATGTCTGCGCTGAGCGACGTCGTGAGCTCGGGCAAGGCGCGCTACATCGGCTTCAGCGAGTGGAGCGCCGCTCAGATTCAGGCTGCGCTCGACCTGAGCCGGGAGAAGGGCTTTACGAAGTTCGTCTCGTCGCAGCCGCAGTACTCGATGCTCCACCGCGACCCGGAACGGGAGGTCTTTCCGCTCTGCAAGGCGAACGGCACCTCGCAGATCGTCTGGTCACCGCTCGCCCAGGGCGCCCTCACCGGCAAGTACAAGCCGGGGACACCGCCTCCCGAGGGCTCGCGCGCGACGAGCCGCCAGATGGGCGCGATGATGAGCAACTGGCTCGAAGATGACGTGCTCGAGACGGTGCAGCGCCTGGTCCCGGTCGCGGAGAAGCTCGGTCTGACGATGGCGCAGCTCGCCCTGGCGTGGGTGCTGCGCGAGGAGAACGTCACCTCCGCGATCGTCGGCGCCTCACGCCCCGAACAGGTGCGTGACAACGCGTCCGCGTCGGGCCTCGAGCTGGACGCCGAGACCCTCGCCGAGATCGACCGCATCCTGGGCTAAGTTCCCCCGGGATGCCGCGCCGCAAGCTCCGCTCACAGGGAGAGGTCGTCGAACGCAGCCGGGCACTCGGTGACGAGTTGCGCGCGGCGCTCGCCAAGCTCCCGGACGACGACCCGGCGGTCGTCGATGCAATCTGGCGCGGCGAGGCGCTCGGGACGCTCCTCTGGGCGCTGCAGCTGTTGGAACTCCCAGCCTACGACCAGCCGTTCGACGCGCAGCAGGTGGCGGCGGTGGTCGAAGATCCGGCGCAGCTCGGAGAGGCGGACCTTCGCGATGGCGAGGAGATCGAGCTCGAGCGGGACTCGGCGAAGCTGTGGCACTGGCGGGCGCGCACGACGAGCCTGCAGGCGGCCGGCGCGCTCGAACTGCCCGAGCGCTATGCCACCTTCGACCAGTTGATCGCCGCGACCGCCATGCGCGGCTACGAGCAGGGCGTGCTCCCTTCCCCGATGCGTGGCGACTTCCGGGCCTACGGCAAGGTCTATCGTCACCTCTCCCCGGAGCAGCACGCCGAGGCGCACTCGATCGCCGTCGAGCGCCATCACGCACTGAACTGGCTGTGCGGCGCGGGCGAGACGTGGGACGATGTTCCTCTCGACACTTGATATCGGGATCTCTATTGTCTGACCCCATGCCGGAGCGCATCGATGCCTATGCCGACCTGATCGTCCGGATCGGCGCCAACGTCCAGCAGGGGCAGACGTTCTTCGTCAACGCCCTGCCCGAGCACGTCGACCTCGCGCGGGCGCTCGCCCGTTCCGGCTACCGCGCCGGCGCCGCCTACGTCGACGTTCGCTACAGCGACCCGCACGTGAACCGCGCGCGGATCGAGCTCGCGCCCGAGGACAGCCTCACCCACTCGCCCGACTGGCTCGTCGAACGCGCCGATGCGTTGGAGGGCGCTGCGATTGCGTCGATCGCGGGCGAGGCCGAGCCAGAGCTCCTCGCCGACCTCGACCAGGGCCGCGTCGGCAAGACGCGCCCGATCACGGTGATCGAGCATGCGCTGAAGATCCAGAACGAACGCGCGGTCAACTGGACGATCGCCGCGTACCCGAGCGCGGGCTGGGCGGAACAGGTCTTCGGCGAGCCGGACGTCGAGCGCTTGTGGGATGCGATCGCGATGACGGTGCGCCTCGACGAGGCCGACCCGGTCGCAGCATGGCGCGAACACACGACGCGCCTGCGGGCCCGCTGCGCGCAGCTCGACGCGCTGGCCCTCGATGCGCTGCACTTCGAGGGACCCGGAACCGATCTGACTGTCGGCCTGCTGCCCGAGTCGCGGTGGGTCGGCGGCGGGATCGAGACGCGCGACGGCATCGCGCATGTTCCGAACCTGCCCACCGAAGAGGTATTCAGCGCGCCCGACTGGCGCCGTACCGAGGGGACGGTGCGCTCGACGCGCCCGCTCGCGCTCGGCGGCACTGTCGTCCGCGACCTCGAGCTGACGTTCGCGAACGGCGAAGCCGTCGATGTGCGGGCCTCGAGCGGCGAGGACGCCGTACGCGGGCAGATGGACACCGATGAGTTCGCCAAGCGGCTCGGCGAGGTCGCGCTCGTGGACGGCACCTCGCGGGTCGGTCAAACCGGTATCACGTTCTTCAACACACTCTTCGACGAGAACGCGACCTGCCACATCGCCTGGGGGAGCGCGATCATGTTCGCGGTGCCCGAGCTCGTGGGGCTCACGCCCGACGAGACGCGCGAGCGCGGCGCGAACGTCTCGACCGTCCACACGGACTTCATGGTCGGCGGCCCCGAGGTCGCCGTCGACGGCATCACGAACGACGGCACGCGTGTCCCGATCCTGAGGGAGGACGTATGGCAGTTGAGCTAGACGAGAGGCTGGAGCGGTATGCCGAGCTCGCGGTGCGCGTCGGCGCGAACGTCGAAGAGGGGCAGAACGTGTTGATCATCTCTCAGATCGAGCACGCCCCCCTCGCGCGCGCTCTGACCCGGGCGGCCTACGCGGCAGGCGCCCGTTACGTCGACGTGAACTACCGCGACCAGCACGTCCGCAAGGCGATGATCGAGCTCGGCCCCGATGAGGCGCTCACCTATACCCCCGACTGGCTCAAGGAGCGCGCCGAGGCGTTGGACGGCGCGGCGATGATCGCGACGACCGGCGACCCGGAACCGGAGCTCCTCGGCGACCTCGACGGCGAGCGCGTCGGGAAGGCGCAGATGAAGGAGGTCACAGAGATCGTCCGCCGCCACATGATCGCCCGGCGCATCAACTGGTCGGGTGTCGCTTATCCGAACGCGGGCTGGGCGAACGAGATGTTCGGCGAGCCGGATGTCGAGCGGCTCTGGGAGGCGGTGGCGTTCTGCACGCGCCTCGACGAGCCTGACCCGGTCGCCGCTTGGCGGGACCACATGGCGCGCCTCGAGCGGCGCGCGGACACGCTCAACGAGCTGCGGTTCGACGCGCTGCGCTACCGCGGTCCTGGCACCGACTTCACGGTCGGTCTCCTCCCGGCAGCTCGGTGGATGTCGGCGCTCTTCCGCACGGCGGAGGGACGCGAGTACGTGCCCAACATGCCGACCGAGGAGATCTTCACGACGCCCGACCGGCGCCGAGCCGAAGGCACGATCTCGTCGAGCCTGCCGCTTGCGCTCCTCGGAGACATCGTCACGGGCCTCAAGCTCACCGTGAAGAACGGAAAGATCGTCGACGTCGCCGCCGAGCACGGCGCCGAGCTCGTACGCAGCCAGACCTCGAGCGACGACGGCGCCGCGCACTTCGGCGAGCTCGCGCTCGTCGACGGCAGCTCACGGGTCGGCAAGACAGGGATCACGTTCTTCGACACGCTGTACGACGAGAACGCGACCTGCCACATCGCGTATGGCTTCGGGATCCCCGAGACGTTCGAGGGCGAGCCGGGCGAGGGCATGAACATCTCGAGCGTGCACACGGACTTCATGGTCGGTAGTCCTGAGCTCGAGGTTGACGGCCTGACGAAGGACGGCAAGGCCGTCCCGATCATCCGGGACGAGACCTGGCAGCTGCCGGAGTGACAGACATGACCCGCGAGGATCGGTACGCGGAGCTCGTGGTTCGCGTCGGCGCGAACGTCCAGCCGGGCCAGCTCGTCGACGTGCTCGCACGTGTCGAGCACGCCGCGGTTGCACGGGCGGTCACGCGTGCGGCCTACCGCGCAGGCGCCGCCTACGTCGACGTCTACTACACCGACCAGCACATCCGCCGCGCGCTGATCGAGAACGCGGCGGAGGACATTCTGTCGTGGACGCCGCCGTGGCTGCTGAACCGAGCGAAGCAAGTCGGTGACGAGCGCGCGGCAGTCGTCGCGCTCACCGGCGACGCCGAGCCGAACCTGCTCGCCGACCTGCCCGGTGATCGGGTCGGCAAAGCCCGCATGCTCGACCTGGCCGAGGAGTCCAACCGGCAGATCAACGAACAGCTGAACAACTGGACCGTGATCGGCGTCCCGAACGTGGGTTGGGCGGAGCAGATGTTCGGCGAGCCCGATCTCGAGCGGCTGTGGAAGGCGGTCGAGTACACCGTCCGGCTGGACGAGGACGACCCGGTTGCCGCGTGGCGCGCGCACGTCGCGCGCATCGGCAAGCGCGCCCGCACGCTCGACGATCTCGAGATCGACTCGATCCATTTCCAGGGGCCGGGCACCGACCTGCGCGTCGGTCTGCTGCCCGAGTCGCGGTGGCAGGGCTGCGAGTCGCTGACCGCAGCGGGCGTCCCCTACGTCGCGAACATGCCAACGGAAGAGGTGTTCACGACGCCGGACCTGCGCCGCACCGAGGGCTTTGTCCGCTCGACGCGTCCGCTTGCGCTGTACGGCCGGATCGTCAGGGGCCTCGAGGTTCGATTCGAAGGCGGCCGCATCGTCGAGGTGAAGGCCGAGGAAGGGGCCGACGTCGTCCGGGGGCAGCTCGAGACCGACGACACTGCGGCATACCTCGGAGAGATCGCGCTGGTCGACGGCACCTCGCGCATCGGGCAGACCGGGCTGACGTTCTACGACACCCTCTTCGACGAGAACACGACCTGCCATGTCGCCTACGGCGGCGCCTATGCCGAGGCGGTCGAGGGCGGCGTGATCGAGGGCGTCAACGTCTCGAACGTGCACACCGACTTCATGGTCGGCGGGCCCGAGGTAGACGTCGACGCCGTCACGCGCAGCGGCACCGTGGTGCCGCTGCTTCGTGACGACGTCTGGCAACTCGGCGAGTAACCCCCGAACCTGATTCTGTGTCAGCCGAACCAGATTCGAGAGGTTCGACTTACTTCGCCGCCGGCTGTGCCGCCTTGGCCTGAGCAAGGCAGCGCACGAGCACGAGCTTGCCGTTCTGCGAGAAGAACATCGCTCCCTCGCCGACCTTCAGCGCGGACGAGTCCTCGACCTCGCCCTTGTCGCGCACGATCAGCGACGAGTCGAACGACAGCGTCACCGTCTGCTTGTCCTGACGGGTGATCGTCAGCGAGCCGTCCGCGATGGCGGTGATGCGACCGCGGTTGTAGTCGAACGACTGCTTGGAGCCGTCCATGTACAGCGCGTCGACCGAGCCCGTGACCGAGCCTCTCGCCGGGCCGTCGATCGCCGACTGGTCTGCGCCGCTCGGTGCACCTTCGCCGCGGATGTTGCGGATGATTGCCGCATTGCCGCTCTGAGAGACCACGGTCGCAGCCTGTCCGACCTTCAGGTCGTCGAGCTTGTAGCTCCCGCCGTCGTTGCGGACGAGGGTCGCGTCGGTGATCGTGAAGCTGACCTGCTGCTTGTCACGCCGGGTGAGCGTGATCGACGAGGACGAGAGCGCGGTGATCCGCCCGCGATCCCACGTCCACGTCTTTGCACTGCCGTCCTTGTACGTGACCGTACCGACCGCGTGCACCGTGCCTGCGAACGGGCCTTTCGGCTGGTCGGCCGCGAGAGCCGAGCCGGCCGCAAGTGCAAAGACTGCCGCCGCGATGATCAGATAGCGCTTGGCCATGGTGGCCTCCTTCATGTGGGGGGAATGCCTGACGCACCGCACCCTGGGCGACTTGCGTAAGACGAGTTCACCCCCGCTCGTAAGGCGGCCGTAAAACGACGGAGGGCGCCCTACGGACGCCCTCCGCCTTCCGATCGGGAGTCGACTACTTGACGCAGACGGCTGCCAGGTCGACCGAGTAGATCGAGTTGAACGTGAAACAGCCGACGCGCTTCGAGACCAGGATGCGGCCGTTGAAGTTCGAGCGAGCCGCCCACGGCGGGTTGTTCTTCGTCATGCTGACGTCGAGGTTCCCGTACGCCGTGTAGCGCGAGTTGCCGGAAAGCAGAGACGCGGCACGCATCGCCGAGTTGTACTTCGGGTCATTGAAGTAGGCGACGTTGCGTCGCCGAACAAGCATGCGACCAAGCACGCGCACGCCGCCGACCATCCCATCTTCCGCTCGGCCGAGCCGGGCGAGGACTGGAGCTGGTGCGTGATCGACGAAGTCGCCCTCGTCGTCACTGCCTAAGAAGCAACGGGCCGGCTTGCGCCGGCCCATGAGGCTTACTCTGTTTCGGCGACGCCGAGGTCTTCCGGCGGCGCGTCGGGCGCGGCGGAGACGCCGATCGCCTCGGGCGGTGCCGGTGGCACGACGGTGATGTCGACTTCCTCGTCGCTCTTGCGGGCGACCAGGATCGTCGAGCCGGGCTCGAGTGAGCGGCCGAGGACGTAATCCGCGAGCGGGTCCTCGATGTAGCGCTGGATCGCACGACGCAGCGGACGAGCGCCCATCGCAGGATCCCAACCCTTCTCGACGAGCAAGTCCTTCGCCTCGTCCGTCAGCTCGATCGTCACCTCGTGCTCGGCCATCTGCACGCGCAGGCGGTTCATGAGCAGGTCGACGATCTGCAGGATCTCTTCCTTCTGCAGCTTCGGGAAGACGATGATCTCGTCGATGCGGTTCAGGAGCTCGGGACGGAAGACCTTCTTCAGGTCACCCATCACGCGGCTCTTCATGTCGTCGTAGGTCAGCCCATCCTCGTTCGACATGTTGAACCCAAGCGACACGTTCTTCGAGATCGACGCTGAGCCGATGTTCGACGTCATGATCACGATCACGTTCCGGAAGTCCACCTTGCGGCCCTGCGAGTC
>JANMWB010000111.1:0-3326 GCA_031393705.1 Thermoleophilia bacterium
ATGGCGAATGAGCAGATCGCGAATTTCTTGCTGTACGTGGACGGCACGCTGTTCAAGCGGTTCGGCCAGCGCGAGTTCGAAGCGAAGCTCGGCCCGATCAGCGCCGGCGCCGACCATCGCTACACGCTGACCGAGAGCTCGTTCGCGGGCAGCGAGAGCGCCGCCGCTCCGGCGCTGCGCGTCGTGCCGCCGCTCCACGGGCTGTCGCTCGACGCGGCGGTCGCTGCGCTCAAGGCGCGAGCATTCACGGTAGGCAAACTCGTGCAGGTGTCGACTGCGTCAGTCTCTGAAGGAACCGTCATCGGCCCCACCGACGTGCGCATCCTGCCTGAGGGCGCCGCGGTCGACCTGCAGATCGCAACGAGCGGCGTCGCCCGTTCTCCGCTCCTGTTCACCATCTCCGTCGCCCCGCGTGTCCGCGTTGTCCAGAAGACACTCGTTGCCCGGGTTCTCTTGAGCCGCCGCGCGCGGATCGACGTCACCCTCGACGCGAAGCCGTACCGTCGCATCCGGCGCTGGCACTTCACGCAGGTCCACGCAGGTGCAACGATCCTCGTGCTCAAGCCGGGCCAAAAGCTTCCGCCCGGCAGCTACCGCCTCTACTGGAAGGCCACCTCGCTCGCCGACGGGTCGATCGCGCGCCGGATCACGCGGCTGCAGATCGTGAGCTCATCGCGGGTGCACGCTGCCGTCACCCCGCAAGTCGTGATCATCGACAGCTCCCGGCAAACCCTCGCGAGCCAGCCGCACGCGGATGTCGTGAGGTTGCCTAGCGAACAGGCGTTTCAGTACGCGACCTACCACGACGTCTCGGTGATCCTCGTCGACGTCGACTCCGGCGGAATTCAGCTGCTGAAGTCGCTGCGCACCGTCTTTCCATCGACCGCGGTGATCGCGATCTCGGGGGATCCGGCGAAACTCGCCACCGCTGCGAAGGCAGGAGCGATCGCTGTACCGCGGTCGACCTCTGCTGCCAAGCTCAAGGCCTTGATCGCCCGCGTCGTCGCGGCGAACCGCGCTCGCGGCTAGCGCTCGCCGCCGGGCTTCCAGAGCGGCTCGTCGCCACTGTTGGCCGCCCGCGCGAGGATGAAGAGCAGGTCGCTGAGCCGGTTCAGATAGACCGCCGCCAGGGGGTTCACCGGCCGCTGCTGTGCGGCCTCGAGCACGTCTCGCTCCGCACGGCGGCAGACCGCCCGGGCAATGTGCAGGCGCGCCGCGCCCTCGGAGCCGCCGGGCAGGATGAAGCTCTTCAGCTCGGCCAGCGGCGCGTTCGCCTCGTCGCAGTCCGCCTCGAGCCGGTCGATCGCCGCCTGGTCGATGCGGAGCTTGCCGTCACCCTCGATGTAGGGAACGGAGAGATCTGCGCCGACGTCGAACAGCTCGTTCTGGATCCGCGTCAGCGTTGCGGACGGCACCTCGACGACCACCCAACCGACGACAGAGTTGAGCTCGTCGACGGCCCCGTAGGCTCGGACGAGCGGGTCGAGCTTCGACACACGCGACATGTCCCCAAGGGAAGTCTCACCCGCGTCCCCGCCGCGCGTGTAGATCTTCGTGAGCCGAACGGGCTCGTCCCTTTCGCGCCTGCTCATTCTGTGAAGCCGACTTCACGGTGCCCGACTTCACGGTGCCTGGCACCGAGGATCGAGCGCGCGATCACGAGGCGCTGGATCTCGCTCGTGCCCTCGTAGATCTCGGTGATCTTCGCGTCGCGGTAGTACCGCTCGACGGGGAACTCCTTCGTATAGCCGTAGCCGCCGAGCACCTGGATCGCCTCCGCTGTCTGGCGGCGGGCCATTTCGGACGCGAACAGCTTGGCCTTCGCGCCCGCCTCCGTGTGTGGCTTCCCTTGAACCTTCAGCCAGGCCGCCTTGTGCGTGAGCAAGCGGGCCGCGTCGATCTCCATCGACATGTTCGCGAGCTTGTGCTGGATCGCCTGGAAGTCCGAGATCTTGTGCCCGAACGCCTCACGTTCCTTCGAGTACTGCAGCGCCACGTCGTAGGCGGCCTGCGCGATCCCGACCGCCTGCGCCGCGATGCCGATCCGGCCGCCGTCGAGTGTCGCCATCGCGATCCGGAAGCCGTGATCGCGCTCACCGATCAACCGATCCGCGTCGACGAACGAATCTATGGCGATGTCGTTCGTTACCGACGAGTTGAGACCGAGCTTCTCCTCGGTGCGCGTGATCGTCACCTGGTCGGTGTCGAGGATGAACGCCGAGATCCCGCGTGCGGTCCGCAGCTCGGTGCCGGTGCGCGCAAAGAGGAGGATCGTGCCGCCGAAAGCCGCGTTCGTGATCCACTGCTTCGCGCCACTGATCTTCCAGCCGCCGTCGGCCTCGACCGCACTCGTCACGATCGAGCCTGCGTCCGAGCCCGAGCCGGGCTCGGTCAGCGCAAAGCAGCCGACGCCCTCACCGCGGGCGAGCGGCGGCACGAAGCGCGTGCGCTGCTCGTCCGTCCCGAACTGCAGGAGCGGCATCGAGCACGCGGAGGTGTGGACCGCAACGGTCACGCCGACACCTGCGTCTGCGCGTGACAGCTCCTCGATCACGAGGATGTACGACAGGAAGTCGGCGCCCGCGCCGCCGTACTCCTCCGGCACGCACACCCCCATCAGCCCCAGGTTGCCCAGCTTGCCGAGCAACTCGTGTGGAAATCCGTGTGCGCGATCCCAGTCCGCAGCGTGCGGTTCGATCTCCGCCGTCGCGAACTCCCTCGCGAGCGCCTGGATCTCGCGCTGCTCCGGCGTCAGCTCGAAGTCCACGGGCGGCAGACTACCCGCATGAGGATGCTGGCGATTCTGCTCGTGGTGCTCGCCGTTACGGGCTGCGGCGGCACGAAGACCGCTTCGGCGCCGGCGGTGGTGCGCGCCTGGAGTGCCGCACTCGACCGAAACGACAACGAACGGGCCGCGCTTCTCTTCGCCGATGGTGCGCGGATCATCCAGAACGGCGAGGCTACCCTCGCGACGCATGCCGATGCCGTCCGCTGGAACGCGGCGCTGCCGTGCGGCGGGCGCATCAGCCACCTCGAGGTGCAGGGCAACGGACAGGTGCTCGCGGTCTTCGAGCTCGCGGAGCGGCCCCAGCACCGTTGCGACGCGAGCGGCGACCAGGCCGCGGCGATCTTCCAGGTCGAGAACGGCCGGATCGTGCTCTGGCATCAGACGCCCGTGCCCACCCAGTACGCGCCGGGCGGTCAGGTCATCTAATCGACGTCGCCGAGCTCGTACGCGAGCTGGACGACCCGACGCTCGATGTCGTCGCGCAGGCGCCGAACGTCGGCGATCGGACGGCCCTTGGGATCGGGCAGGTTCCAGTCGA
>JANMWB010000126.1:0-16293 GCA_031393705.1 Thermoleophilia bacterium
CCGCTCGCGGCCTACCTCCGCCTGCGCGAGAACGCGCGCGCGTCGTTCCTGCTCGAGTCCGTCGACCAGGGGCGCCTCGGCCGCTTCTCGCTCGTCGGCTGCGGCGACCGGATCGTCTCCTTCGAGGAAGCCGAACAGCTCGGCGTGCCGGTCGTCGGCTACCTCGGCTACGACCACATCGCGAAGCTCGAGCGGACCGTTCCGCTCCCGGCGGACGGGCCTGCTGTCGAGGAGAGCCGCTTCATCGTCGCCGACATCTTTCTCCGTTTCGACCACGTCACGGGGACAGCCGAAGTGCTCGCCGGTGACCCCGCGACCGTTGCACGCCTACTCGCACAGCCCGTCGAGGAGCAGGCCGAGCAACCGGTCGCGGCGGGCGAGACGGTGCGCTACCCCGACCAGGCCGAGCACGAGCGGCGCGTCGAGGTGGCGAAGGAGCACATCCGCCGCGGCGACATCTTCCAGGTCGTGCTCTCACAGCGCGCCGTGCGCGAGACGAACGTGTCAGCGCTCGCTGTCTACCGGGCGTTGCGCCGGATCAACCCGTCGCCGTACCTCTTCCTACTCGAGCTCGATGACCTGGCGCTCGTCGGCTCGTCGCCCGAGACGCATGTGAAGGCCGAGGGCTCGCGCGCAAGCCTCAACCCGATCGCCGGCACGACGGCGCGCGGTGAGGGCGATGCCGAGCGGCTCCTCACCTCCGAAAAGGACCGCGCCGAGCATGTGATGCTCGTCGACCTCGGCCGCAACGATCTCTCGCGCGTCTGCGTGCCCGGCACGGTGAAGGTCGAACGCTTCCTCGAGCCGGAGCGTTTCTCGCACGTCACGCACCTCGTCTCCGAGGTCGCAGGCGAGTTGGCCGACGGCGTCACGCCGTTCGACCTCTTGCGCGCGACGTTCCCGGCGGGCACGGTCTCCGGTGCACCGAAGATACGCGCCATGCAGATCATCTCCGAGCTCGAGGGCTACCGCCGCGGCACCTACGCCGGCGTCGTCGGCTACCACGTGCCGGGGGTCGCGCTCGACACGTGCATCGCGATCCGCACGGTGCGGCTGCAGGACGGGCGGGCCTATCTGCAGGCGGGCGGCGGGATCGTCGCCGACTCGAATCCGACGGACGAGCACCAGGAATGCCTCAACAAGCTCGCGGCGCTCGAGGCTGCGATCCAGGTCGCGGAAAGCCAATGATCCTGCTGATCGACAACTACGACTCGTTCACCTACAACCTCGCCCACCTGTTCGGCGAGCTCGGTGCAGACGTTGTCGTCCGACGCAACGATGAGATTACTCCGGACGAGGCGGAGACACTCTCCCCCTCCCACCTCGTCGTCTCACCGGGTCCCGGACGACCTGAGGAGGCAGGCGCGACACTCGAAATCGTGCGGCGCCTGTCCGTCCGGGTCCCAACTCTTGGCGTTTGCCTGGGCCACCAGGCAATCGTCCAGGTGTTCGGCGGAGAGGTCGGCCGGGCGCGTGAGCTCGTGCACGGCAAGGCGACCGTCGTCGACCACGACGGGCGCGGCATCTTCGCCGGCCTGCCGTCGGACTTCCTCGCGGGGCGCTACCACTCGTTGGCGGCGACGTCGGTGCCCGACGTGTTCGAGGTCTCGGCGACTGCGACCGACGGAGAGGTGATGGCCGTGCGCCACACCGAGCTGCCGATCGACGGCGTGCAATTCCACCCCGAATCGGTGTTGACTCCGCAGGGGCTGGACATCGCGAAGAATTTCTTGGAAGGAGTTAGGTGAGCCACAGGTGATCCAGGACGCGCTCGCGCAATTGCTCGACGGCAAGGATCTCTCCCGCGACGAGGCCCGCCGCGTGATGGGCACGATCATGTCCGGCGAGGCGACGCCGGGGCAGATCGGCGGCTTTCTCGTTGCGCTGCGCCTGAAGGGTGAGACGGCGGACGAGATCGCCGGAGCCGCGGAGGCGATGCGCGCGCACGTGATTCCCGTCGTGCCCAAGCGCCAGGATCTCGTCGACACTGCGGGCACCGGTGGCGACGGCGGGAGGACGTTCAACATCTCGACCGCAGCCGCGCTCGTCGCCGCAGCCGCCGGAGCGGGCGTCGCGAAGCACGGCAACCGCTCGGTCTCCTCGCTCTGCGGCAGCGCCGACGTCCTCGAGGAGCTCGGCTTCGATCTCGAACTGACGCCGCAGCGCATCGCACAGTCGATCGACGAACTTGGCTTCGGATTCATGTTCGCGCCGACCCACCACCCGGCGATGAAGCACGCGGGGCCGGTGCGCCGCGAGCTCGCCGCGCGCACCGTCTTCAACGTGCTTGGCCCGCTCACGAACCCGGCGGGCGCGCGCGCGCAAGTGGTCGGCGTCTACTCGCCGCTACTCGTGCCGGTGATCGCCGATGTGCTTTCCAAGCTTGGCGCACGGCGCGCCTTTGTCGTGCACGGAGCAGGTGGGATCGACGAGCTTTCGCCCGCCGGCCCGAACCTCGTCTGCGAGGTCGTCGATGGCGACGTCCGCCGGCGCGAAATCGACCCGCTCGACCTGGGCGTCGAGCGCTGCGATCCGGACGAACTGCGCGGCGGCTCCGCGGAGGAGAACGCGCGCAAGATCCGCGAGGTGTTCGCGGGCGGGAACGGCGGACGCCGTTCGGCGATCCTCCTCAACGCCGCAGGCGCGATCGCCGCCGGCGGCCATGCCGCGGACCTGAAAGAAGGTGTCGCGATCGCCCGTGAGGCGCTCGACTCCGGAGCCGCGGCCGTGCGCCTCGATCAGCTGATCGCGTTCTCGCAGGAAGCGGTGGTCGCGTGAGGTTCAAGGAGGCACTCGCGATGCCGGGTTTCGGCGCGATCGCGGAGTTCAAGCGGCGCTCACCGTCGGCGGGCGACCTCCGTCCGGACGGCGATGTCGAGCAGGTGGCCCGCGCCTACACAGCGGGTCGCGCGCGCGCCATGTCGGTGCTGGTGGACGAGCGGTTCGGCGGCTCGTGGGACGACCTGCGCGCCGCGCGCGCGGCGACGAAGCTTCCGCTGCTCGCGAAGGGCTTCTTCTCCTCGCCGGCCGACTTCGAGCAGGCACGCGACGCCGGCGCGGACGCGGTGCTGATCCTGCTGCGCGACCTGACCGATCCCGCGGCGGTCGCGCTGCTACACGTCGCACGCACCCTCGGTCTCGACACGCTCGTCGAAGCCCACGACACAGAGGAACTTGTGCGCGCCGCGCGACTGGAGGCGCCGGTGATCGGGATCAACGCGCGCGACCTCTCCGACTTCTCGATCAACCGCAAACGCCAGCTCGAACTGGTCGCAAGCGCACCGCTTGACCGGATAGTGATCGCCGAGAGCGGGATCGACACGCGGGCGCAGGCTGCGGCGGCCGAGCTTGCGGGCGCGAACGCGATTCTCGTCGGCTCGACGCTGATGCGTGCGGCTGATCCCGGTGAGAAGCTGCGCGAGCTCGTCTCGCGGCCGCTCGTCAAGGTGTGCGGCCTCACGCGGCAAGAAGACGTCGATGCCGCCGTCGAGGCCGGCGTCGACATGGTCGGTTTCATCCTCGCCGCGGAGAGCCCGCGCCGCGCCGAGGGGTTGCTCGAGGCGCCCGACACGGTGCTGCGTGTCGCCGTCTTCGTCGGCGAGGTCGAAGAGACCGATGCCGATCTCGTGCAGTTCTACGGGCGCGAGGACGGTCATCGCTCACGCGACGCCGTGCTGCTCCGAAACGGCGAGCAGGTGGGCTCGGTCGTCGACCTGCCGTGGGGCGAAAGCGATCCGTCGCATCTCGAGCGTGCGAAGGCCGCGACCGGCAGGGTCATGCTCGCGGGCGGACTCGGTCCCGACAACGTGGCCGAGGCAATCGCCGAGGTCCATCCGTGGGCGGTCGACTCGGCCCGCTCGACGGAGCAAAGTCCCGGCGTCAAGCACCATGACGCAATGAGACAGTGGGTTGAAGCAACCAGGGTGGAGGGAGCGAAATGAGCCAGACGTTCGGTGTGTACGGCGGACGCTATGTCCCTGAGACCTTGATCCCGGCGCTCGACGAGCTCGAGACAGCGTGGGCGGCGCTGCGCGAGGACGACTCGTTCCGCGCGGAGCTGCACCACCTGCTGACGACCTACGCGGGCCGCCCCACCCCGCTGACGCGCGTCGAGCGCTTCGCACCCGACCAGCGCATGTATCTGAAGCGCGAGGACCTGATGCACACCGGCGCGCACAAGATCAACAACGCCGTCGGCCAGGCCCTGATCGCGCAGCGGCTCGGCAAGAAACGGATCATTGCCGAGACCGGCGCGGGACAGCACGGCGTTGCGACCGCGACCGTGTGCGCACGGTTCGGCCTCGAGTGCATCGTCTACATGGGCAGCGAGGACATCCGCCGCCAGGCGCCCAACGTCGAGCGCATGAACCTGCTCGGCGCGGAAGTGCGCCCCGTCGAGTTCGGCACGCGGACGCTCAAAGAGGCGACAAGCGAGGCGATTCGCGACTGGATCGCCAACGTCGACACGACCTACTACTTGATCGGCTCGTGCGTCGGCCCCGCGCCGTACCCGGAGATCGTCCGCGAGTTGCAGCGCGTGATCGGACGCGAAGCGCGCGAGCAGATCCTGCAGATCGAGGGCCGGCTACCCGAGACCGTGGTGGCCTGTGTCGGCGGCGGCTCGAATGCGATCGGGATGTTCTACGACTTCGTACCGGACGAAGATGTGCGCCTGATCGGCGTCGAGGCGGCGGGCGCGGCGTCACTTGGCACCGGCCGCCCGGGCGTGCTGCACGGCGCGCGCTCGTCGCTCCTCGCCGACGAAGACGGGCAGATCATGGACGCGCACTCGATCTCGGCAGGCCTCGACTATCCGGGCGTCGGCCCCGAGCACGCGTACCTGCGCGACACGGGCCGCGCCGAGTACCTCCCCTGCACCGACGACGAGGCGCTGGCCGCGTTCCATCGCCTCAGCGAGACAGAAGGCATCGTCCCGGCACTCGAGTCGGCGCATGCGCTCGCGCGCGCGCTCGACTGCGGCGACGACCTCGTCGTCGTGTGCCTGTCCGGCCGTGGCGACAAGGATCTCGCGGAGGTGCTGGCCCGATGAAGAAGCTCGTCATCTACCTGATGGCGATGCCCGACACGCCGGAGCTCGTGCAGGCTGCGGTCGAGGCGGGCGCAGACATCATCGAGCTCGGCTTCCCGTTCTCCGACCCGCTGGCCGACGGGCCGGTGATCAGGCGCGCAGGTGAACGTGCGCTCGCCGCCGGGATGCGCACGAAGCGGTGCCTCGAAGTGCTCGCGGAGACGCGCGCCCGGGTGGACGTGCCGGTGGTCGCGATGACCTACTCCTCGATCTTCGACGCCTACGGCTGGGAGCGCCTGGAGACCGATGCGCGCGCGGCCGGCGCCACGTCGTTCATCATCGTCGACCTGCCGGCCGACATCCGTCCCGAGCTGCGCCGCGTTCAGCTCGTCGCACCGACTTCGACCGACGACCGCCTGAAGATCGCGGCAACATCGACCGACGGCTGGCTCTACCTCGTCACCGTCACCGGGACCACGGGTGCCCGCCCGGAGCTCGCCCCGTCACTCGCGCCGCTCGCGAAGCGCGCGCGCGCCGTCACGGACGTCCCGCTGTACGCGGGCTTCGGCATTTCGACGCCTGAGCATGCGCGCGCCGCCGCCGAGCTCGTCGACGGCGTCGTCGTCGGCTCGCGCGCCGTCGATGCAGCCGAGGAAGGGCCTGCCGAGCTGGCCCGCTTCGTCGGCTCGCTTCGCGGCGCCTTGGACGCACGAGAGACGTAGCATCGGGACCGATGGAGCACTATCGGCTCGAGCAGGTTGCAGACGACGCCTGGGCCGCGGTGGCGCTGCCCGAAACAGGCGCCGCCGGTAACGCGGGCTTCATCCGCGTTGCCGACTTCACCATCGTCTTCGACACGTTCGCGAGCACTGCGGCAGCCGACGAACTGCGCCTCTCCGCGGAGGTGATCGCGCCGGTGGCCTACGCGATCAACAGCCACTGGCACGCAGACCACGTCAACGGCAACAGATCGTTCGACGACGTCGCAATTGTGGCGACCGAGCGCACGCGCGAACTGATGGAGGAACGTGCTGTCGGGGAGCTCGACGTTTCCTTCCCGACCGAGGTCTTCGACGAGCGGGTCGAGCGCGAGGGCGCCGTGGTCGAGACACTCGGAGGCGGCCATACCGAAAGCGACGCGTTCCTCTGGTTCGAAGATACCGTCTTCGCCGGCGATCTCGTCGTCGTCGAGCGCCACCCGTGGGTCGGTGACGGAGATGTCGAGCACTGGCTGGAGATCCTCGATGCGTTCGAAGCACGCCGGCCACGCGTGATCGTTCCCGGCCACGGGCCGATCGGGTCCGTCGGGGACATTCCACCATTGCGCCGCTACCTCGAAGGACTGCTCGACGGCACGGCGACGGCGGTCGACGGCTGGGGCCACGCCGAAGCCCACGCGCGCAACGTCGAAGCGCTACGCGGGTAGCGGGTCGAACCGGCTACCCGAGTCATTCATTGCGACCGGGGCGAGGGCCTCTAGTAGCCTCGAGGCGTGAGCAGCGCGGTCGTGGTCGGAGCCGGCGTCTTCGGCGCCGCAACAGCGCGAGAGCTCGCGTTGCGGGGCTGGGACGTCACGCTCGTCGAGCAATACGCGCCCGGAACGGTCCGCTCGGCATCCGGCGGCGACACCCGCCTCCTGCGCTTCGCGCACGGCGACGTCGACTGGTACGCCGCACTCGCGCGGAGCGCGCGCCTCAAGTGGATCGAGCTCCAGGAGGCGACAGGAACGCACATCTGGGAGCCGATCGGCCTCGCGTGGTTCGCCCGCGACGAGGACGGCTTCGAGGCGCGCAGCCGGGCGTCGCTCGACCGGCTCGGTGTCTCCTACGACTGGCTCGATCCCGAGACCGCTCGCGAGCTGTACCCGTCGCTCAACGTCGACGATCTCGTCGGCGTGCTCTACGAGCCCGAGGCAGGCGTGCTGCACGCGCGGCGCGCGACGCAACTGCTCGTCGAGGACGGTGAGCGGGCAGGCGTGCTCTACGAGAGCACGCGCGTCCTTCCCGCGGACGAGCCGCACGCAGACGTCGTGATCTGGGCGTGTGGCCCGTGGCTCGCATCTCTCTTCCCGGAGCAGGTCGAGTTGAAGGTGACGCGGCGCGACGTCTTCTTCTTCGGCGCCGACGGAACGTGGCGGGGCACGCCAGGGTTCTGCGACTACGAGGCGGCGTACTACGGCCACGGCGAAATCGCCGGGCTCGGCGTCAAGGTCGCCCCCGATCTGCCCGGTGACGAGATCGATCCCGACACGTTGGAGCGGATTCCGCTGCCGTCGTTGGAGCGCGCGGCGCGCGAGTATCTGGGCCAGCGGTTCCCGGCACTTGCGGGCGCGCCGGTGATCGGCACGCGGGTCTGCCAGTACGACCTCTCAACGGACACGCACTTCATCGTCGACCGGCATCCGGAGCGCGACTCGTGGTGGTTGATCGGCGGCGGCTCCGGCCACGGCTTCAAGCACGGCCCGGCGTTCGCCGAGTACGTCGCCGACTGCGTCGAAGGGAAGCGCCAGCGCGAACCGTTCCACGCCCTCGGCGAACGCACGGGGGACGCTGGGCTGCGTACCGGGTCCTACGGGTAGCGCGGCGCGCGAGGTCGAAACCCCCGAATCTGGTTCGGCGTCGCGACGAAGCCGCTGTCGAAACCGAGGCCGAAACCGACACCGCTTCCCCCACCGCACGTCACGGCCCAGAACCTCGCCGACGGCCAGACTGTCAGCGGGCTCGTCGGCTGGTGCGCGCACACGATCGGGCCCGTGGCACGCGTCGAGTTCGTCGTCGATGGAACCGTGATCGCAACGCTGACGACCGAGCCGTGGGTGACGACGTGGGATTCGGCGACGACCGCGCCGGGTGCACACACGCTCGGGGTGCGCGCATGCACGAAGGACGGCCGCAAAGCGGTCGTGACCGTGGGCGTTACTTCGTCGTAGGGGTCGCGTCGAGCCCCAGCATGAGCTTGCGGAGCAACGTGTTCAGCTGCTTCTGCTCCGGCTTCGTCAGCGTCCGCGCGAAAAACGCCTCGCGACGCCCCTGAACGTTCGCCGAGGTGTCCCAGGCCTCGCGGCCCTTGGCGGTCAACTCGACAACCACTGCCCGCCGGTCGTCGGGATCCGGCAGACGGCGGACGAGGCCCGCCTCCTCGAGACGGTCAAGGCGGCTCGTCATCGCGCCGCTCGAGAGCTCGAGGTCGTTCGCCAGGTCTCCCGGAGAGCTGCGGCACGCGTCGCTGCCGAGGCGCAACTTCGTCATCACGCCCCACTCCTCAGGTGTCAGGCCGTGCTCGCGCAGCGTTGCCTTCTGGGCCTTGCGCATCCGGTAGTGAATGCTCCCGATCCGGTCGACGATCCCCTCGACGTCGGGATCGATGTCGACCACACCAACCTCGGCGATCTTCGCGAGCAACTGGTCGACGTGGTCTTCCTGTTTCACGGGCACATCTTGACACAAAGAGTCTTGACGTCAAGACTCTTTACCGTTAGTCTCTCGACATCAAGATATTCGAGGGCGAGAGAGGGGAGGCTCAAAATGATGAGGCCTTCAGACCATCTGACGACGAAGATTCTCAGTGATGCGCACGTGGAACTGCTCCGCGGCAGGCGCAAGCCGGCACCGCGGCCGGCACCGCGCAGCAACTAGCTGAGCACGGTTGGGGACGCGCAGAACGGGTGGCCGGCAGCACGTGCCGGCCACCTTCCCCGCTCTATTCCGGCCAGAAGTCCTCGGCGCTCTTCTCGGTGTCGGCGCCCGGATCGTCGGCAAGGCGCGTCGAGACGATGATCAACTCTGCATCCTCGGGCTCGTCGTTCCAGACTCCGCGCCACGTCTGCGGCGGAATGCGGATCGCCTGGCGCGCAGCCACCTCGAGGATCTCGTCGTCCAGCTTGAACTGCAGCTTGCCGCTGAGCACGAAGTAGATCTCTTCCTGCGTCTTGTGCCGGTGCCCGTACGAGCCTTTGCTCCCCGTGTGCTGCGGCATCCGCCGGTGCGTCAGAGCAACCTGCTCAGCGCCGATCGCGTACGTGATCCCCCGCATCTCACCCGGGTAGTCGCCGAGCCAATCGACGACTTCGTCGAGCTGCACGATTTGGTAGTCCGCCATCCGCCATCCTCCTTCGGTCTGTAAGTATCGAACACCTGGCGCCGTCGCACCGCAACCGGCTCGTCCTGATCGCTTGCATTCTGGGCTCGAGCATCGTCTTTGTCGACGGCAGCGTCGTCAACGTCGCGCTACCGGCGATCCAGCGCGATCTGGGCGGCGGGCTCGCGCTCCAGCAGTGGGTGGTGGACGCCTACCTCCTGACCCTCGGCTCCCTCCTGCTCGTCGGCGGCTCGCTCGGCGACCTCTTCGGCGCCCGGAAGCTGTTCATCCTGGGGATCATCGTATTCGGCCTCACGTCGGTGCTCTGTGCTGCAGCGCCCGACGGTACAACGCTGATCCTGGCGCGCGGCCTCCAGGGCGTCGCCGGCGCAATCCTCACGCCCGCCGGGCTCGCGGTGATCGCGACGACGTTCAGCGGTGAGGAACGTGGCGCTGCGATCGGCACGTGGACTGCGTGGACCGGCGTGGCCTTCGTGATCGGACCACTGCTCGGCGGCTGGCTGATCACGCACGGATCGTGGCGCTGGGTGTTCCTGATCAACGTTCCGATCGCGATCGCGACGGCCGCGCTCGTCGTCTACGCGGTGCCGAAGCGCGAGACGGGGAACGAACGCGCGCGCGTCGACGTTGTCGGGGGCGCGCTGTGTGTTCTCGGACTCGGGGGGCCTGTATTCGCGCTCATCGAAGAGCCGCGCCGTGGCTGGGGTGATCCACTGATCCTCGGCACGTTCTTCGGTGGCCTCGCGCTGCTCGCGGTGTTCCTCTGGTGGGAGCGCCACCACACCTCCCCGATGCTGCCGCTGCGGCTGTTCTCGAAGCGCAACTTCACGTTCGCGAACATCGAGACGCTGACGATCTACGCCGCGCTGTCGACGCTCACGTTTTTCCTCGTCCTCTTCCTGCAGCAACTCGCAGGCTACTCGCCGCTGAAGAGCGGGCTCGTGCTCGTTCCGATCACGATCGTGATGTTCCTGCTCTCGCCGCGCGTCGGGCGGCTCTCGATGCGCTACGGCCCACGCTTCTTCATGGGCGTCGGCCCGCTCGTCACAGCGCTTGGCGTGATCCCGTTCGTGCGCCTCAAACCGGGTTTCGACTATTGGACGGAACTGCTGCCTCCGCTGCTCCTCTTCGCCGCTGGGCTCTCGATGGTCGTCGCACCGCTCACGTCGACGGTGCTCGCCGACGCGGGCGAGCGAGACGCCGGGATCGCGAGCGGAGTGAACAACGCCGTGGCACGTGTCGCCGGGCTACTCGGGATCGCAATCGTCGGCGCAGCGATCGCCGGGGCCGACAACAAGCTCGATCTGGCGGGCTTCCGGATGGCGATGTGGATTACAGCCACCCTCGTCGGTGCAGGAGGGGTCATCGGGCTCACCGGAATCAGGAACAAGGGCCGCCGGCTCGACAGAAGCTCCGAGACGGCGTGAACCCCGCTGCGGAGATCGCAGGAAACGCGCCTCGTCGGTCCCACGAAAGGGCGCGAGATCACGAACGCGACGTGCGGGCCCCTCGCCGGCAGCTCGGCGTATGCTGCACTCGATGCGGCTGAGGCGGAACGCGATCGTTGCCATGATCGAGGCAGTGATCGCGGACAAGCAGTCGGCGGCGAAGGTCGCTGGGGCGTTCCTCAAGGCGAACGGGCTCAAGTAGATGCACACTGTCGTTCTCGGTGGAGGGTCGACCGGCGAGCACTTCATTGGCGCCCTCCGCCGGCTCGATCACGAGGTGGAGATCACCCTCGTCGAGCGGAGGCTCGTCGGAGGTGAGTGCTCCTACTGGGCGTGCATGCCGACGAAGACGATGCTGCGCGCGCCGGAGCTCGTGGCAGAAGTCGCACGCTCATTCGGCGCCGTGACCGGCGCGAAGCTCGACCCACAACGCGTCTTCGCGTGGCGCGATGCAGTCGCCGAGCGCGACGACTCATCACAGGTCGAGTGGCTCGAGTCGCAGAACGCGAAGCTCATCCGCGGCGACGCCATCGCGGTGGAACCGGGTGTGTTGTCGGTCGACGACGAGGCGTTGCACTACGACCGGCTGGTGATCGCGACGGGATCCTCACCGGCGATCCCGCCGATCGAAGGGATCGAGTCGGTGGACTACTGGACGAACGTTGAGGCGACGGAGACGCTCGAGGTCCCCGAGCGACTGGTGGTGCTCGGTGGCGGCCCAGTCGGCTGCGAGCTTTCACAGTTCTTCCAGCGCATCGGCTCGCACGTGACGCTCGTGGAAGGCGGCCCGCGGCTGCTCGCGCGCGTCGATGCCGACGGCGCGGCACTCGTCGAAGAGGCGCTGCGCGCGGACGGCGTAGACGTGCGTCTCGACTCGCGCGCCGAGAGTGTCACAAGTAACAGTCTGTTACTCGCCGGTGGCGACGAGCTGCAGTTCGACCGGCTGCTCGTCGCGACAGGCCGCAAGCCGAACGTGGATGCAGTCGACGCGCTCGGCCTGACGATCTCGAAGCGTGGGATCGAAGTGGACGAGCGTTTGCGTGCAGCGCCGGACGTCTGGGCGATCGGCGACGTGACGGGCATCGCGCAGTTCACGCACGTCGGGAAGTACCAGGCACGCGTGGCCGCCTACGACATGGTCGGCCGCGAAGCGCGCGCCGACTACCGCGCGATCCCCGCGACGATCTTCACGGATCCGCAAGTCGCGATGGTCGGCGACACCGAGGGCGGTGTCAGCTCGACGTGGGACTTGCGATCGGTGGCTCGCCTCTCGACGTACGAGCGCCCCAAGGGCAAAGGCTTCGTCAAGGTGGTCGCAGACCCGGAGCGCCGCATTTTGAAGGGCGCAGTCGCCGTCGGCCCGGAGTCGGGCGAGTGGCTGCAGCAGCTGACACTCGCGATCCGGGCGGAGACGCCGCTCGAGGTGCTGCTGGACGTGATCCAGCCGTACCCGACGTTCAGCGAAGGCGTCTTCTGGGCGCTGCGCGAATTGAACCTCGACCTCTGAGACCTTCGGGCGAGAGGACGCTGGCCCAGGCGGGAGTTCAGTCGCTAGAAACGGGCGGTTACGTCGCGTCAGCGCGACTGAACAGGGACGCGCTTTTGAGCCGTGGCGATGAGAGGCGGGTCATTGGTACGTGCGGCTTGCGGTGTGGAGCGCCAACGCGGTTGCCGTCGCAGTGTCTGTCGGCGAGTGGGCGATGTCTCGTGGGCGACACAGAACTGACCAAGCGTCCGAATTTCGCACCCTGGAATCGCGCAGATCCGCAGCACCGACATCTCAACCTCCTGCACTCGTTACTCGACGACTATGTCACGGTCTGGCAGACAGAAAATAGGTCGAGCTAGGAGTCTCCTATGCTGCGCGCCCAGGAGGTCAGGGGGACATTGCCGCACACTGGCCCAAGCGAGACTGCTCGGGCGCGTAGGTGGTCGTGTGGTTCCGAAGGATCTCGCCGCTGCTGACACCGTCGGCGTTTGGGGGCTCATGGGGGAGGGCGTCTGTTTGGCGGCACGTGGGTCGGGAGAGACCAGCGTGTGATGCCTCGCCGAATTCTCGTGGTGACGACGGCTGCTGCGCCATCGGCGGAGGTGGAGTCGGTCGTACGGGAGCATGCGGGCGAGGACGCGGAGGTGTACGTGGTCGCTCCCGCCTCGAAGATTTCCTGGCTCGACTGGTTGACGAACGCAGAGGACGATGCGCGCGACGACGCGGCTGAGCGCGCCGAGGCCGCCTCTGAGGCCGCGCCGGGTGACCAGGTCGAGGCGCACGTCGGCGACGTCCAACCGCTGCAGGCGATAGAAGACGCACTGCGGACGTTCCCCGCCGACGAGATCGTCGTGCTGATGGCACCCGACGAGAAGGCATCGTGGCTCGAGGTCGGGCTTGGTGAGGACGCAGGGGAGCGCTTCTCCGTTCCCGTGACGCATCTCGTCACCCGCTGAGTCGACTCGGAGCCAACCTTCTCGCTTTGTCAGTTCCCGTCGAGGGTGGCTCAACCCGCCCCAGCCGCCGCTCGGGGGACATTTACGAACGCTGGCCCACGCGAGCGCACGGGTGTCTGACACCACCGTTGTGCGCGGCGGCCAGACGCGCTGCGCCGAGGTGTCAGACACCGGTTCGACCCGCTGGCAGCACCGGACGCTCGCGGGTGTCTTCGCGAACGCAGGCCCAGGCGAGCGCCTTCACCCTTGACAGTCTTCGTATGCCTGTAATCGTTGCACGAGTGCCGTTCGAATCCAGCTCTCGCGCAGGAGTTCCTCAGGATGTCAAAGCCGTTGTCTGGCGCCTGTTGAGCTCGATCGGCGGCGGCGCGATCGTGGGCGCGATCGTCGGCGGCGTCGGTGGGCGGCTAGCGATGTTCATGCTTCGCCTGACCTCCAACGAGGCGGTGCTCGGCGTCACCACCGACGACGGCTTCGAAATCGGACAATTCACAACCGCGACCGCGTTCTTGCTGACCGTCACCGCCGGGCTCGGTGGCGCCACCGGCGCTGCGTACTTCGCCCTCCGCGATGCGCTGCCGCGACGCGGACGCCCGTTGCTCTGGGCGATCGTCGTCGGCTTGGTCGCCGGCGCGGATCTGCTCAAGCCGCGCAGCCTGGACTTCACGGTCCTCGATCCACGATCGCTCGCAGTCGCGAGCTTCATCCTGCTGCCGGCCGCGGCGGCGCTGCTGATCGCGCTCGTGATCGAGCGCCTCCTGGTGCGCGAGCCGTGGTCGAGCCGCCCGCTCACGATCCTCCTGGCGCTCGGGGCGCTGCCGCTCATCCCCGTCGTGCCGGCCGTGCTCGTGCTCTTCGGCGTCGCGCTCTTCCTCGCTCGTCGTCCTCGAGTGCGCGCCGCGACGTTCACCGTCGCGCGGGTCGCCGTTCCGCTGCTTCTGTTCGCACTGTCCGCACGTTCCGGCGTGCACCTCTGGCGCGACGCGAACGAGATTCTGTACCGCAGCTAGGGCAGGCGCTCGCCGGTGATGCGCGCGCTGCCGAGCGACACGAGAAGCAGCAAAGCGGCGACGCCGGCGAACCACGACGACACCTCGCGCTTCGACGCCTTGTGCGCGATGCTCGCGCCGAGCTGCTTGTAGATCTCCTGCACCTTCGATGCGGATTGGGCGCGGAACGTCTTGCCATCGGTCTCGCGGGCAATCGCCGCGAGCGTCACCGGGTCCGGCCGCACCGGGAAGCGGCGCGTGAAGCCCTGCCCGCCGCCCCCACCGCCGCCGAAGCCGAAGCCGAACGCGCCCGGGTCGAGCGTGCCGTCATTGGTGCCGAGCGCAACCGTGAAGACGCGGATACCGGCGTCGCGGGCGAGGGCCGCACCTTGCAGCGGCGTCAGTTCGCCGCGCGTCTGAGCGCCGTCCGACAACAAGACGATCGCACCGGGGATCTTCCCGTCCTTGCTCCGCGGCGCGTCGCCGACCGACTGTTTCACCGTCTGCACCGCAAGCCCGAGACCGTCGCCGATCGCAGTCCCCGCCTCCGGCGAAAGCAGGTCGATCCCCTCGTGGAGGATCGTGCGGTCGATTGTCGGGATCACGAGCAGGTCGGGACCGGTGCTGAACGAGACGAGCCCGATCTTCACGCCCTTGGGCACGCGATCTGCGAACGCGCCCATTGCGTTCTGTGCGGCACCGAGCCGCGTCGGCTTGACGTCCGCGGCGCGCATCGAGCCGGACACGTCGACGAGCAACACAACCGTCGCGCGACTGGCCGGGACCGACGCGGTCGCTTTCGGTCGCGCGAGCGCAGTCGACGCTGCCGCGAGCGCCAGCAGGAACAGCGCGAGCGGAGCCCACCGCTTCCAGGACCTGCGTGACCCGGCTACGGAGGCGAGCAGTTCGAGATTCGTGAACGCGACCGCGTACCGCGCACGACGCCGATCCAGCCAGAGGGCAAGCACGAGGGTGCCTGGCACGATCAGCAATGCGAGCAGCAGCCAGGGCGACGAGAAGCTCACGGTGCGCACTCCGCGCCCGCCTGGACGATCGCGTGCGCATCGATCGACAACCCATCGCTCGCCGACGCGCTGACAACGACCTTCTTACGGACGACGACCGTGGTCGTATTGATGCGGCCGGCATTGTCGAGCGACGGAGGGGTTTTCGTCCGGAACGCGATTGCGTGCCAGGACCCGACAAGCCGTTCGCTTGCGAGGCACGAGACCTTTGCGAACCCGACCGACCCCGGCGTGATCACCGTGATCCGCGACCGGTACTCCAGCGAGGGGCCTGGTGGCGAAACATACGCCGACACGGTCGAACGCCCACCCCCACCCTGCAGTGGCACACAACCGAGCAGCGGCTGAAACGCCTGTGCGTGGTTCGAGAACGAGACCGCGCGGAAGAGCGCGTAGCGCGTCGTCGTCGACCCGGGCTGCACCGGCGCACTCAGGCGTCCGTCGAACCCGATCCGCACGTCGCGTGAGGTGACCTGCGCGTCTAGGCCGCCGACCACACTGCGGCCGCCGGGACACGAGAGCAGATAGACCGCGTTGCCCCGCGCCGGCACGACGACCCACGGGCCCGCGACACGGATGCACGCCTGGATGCCGCGACACTCGCTCGTCGCGCCGCCCGCGGGCGCAAGGGCCGCGGCGCACGCGAGAGCCGCCACGAGAGAAACGAGTGCCACCTTCACGGGAACCTCCGAAACCACACACCCGAGAGAGCAGCTCCGGCGAGCATCAACACCAGCCCGCCGCCGGCAGCGGCGGCGGTCACCTCGACAATCTTGTTCTGCCGGCCGACGCGCGAACCGAGGTCGCGATAGACCGCGTTCACGTCGATCGCAGCGATGTTCGGATAGAAGCGCCCCGCGCTTCCCGTCGCGATCGCCTGCAGCGAGGTGGGCTGGACCGGCACCTGGATCCGTTCGGTGAGCCCACCCTGGAGCGCCTGGAGCACCACACCGTCCGGCGTCCCGACCGCCACGGTCGAGACCGGGATGCCCGACTTCTTCGCCTTCGCCTCCGCTTGCGCGACGGTGACGCGGCCGGCGGTCTGTCCACCATCGGAGAAGAGGACAACGATCGCGGGCGGCCGACGCTGGTTCTGCGCTTGCCCTTTCACCGAGAGCCCGACGTCGACTGCACGCGACACCGCCTCGGCGAGCGCCGTTCCCTGCGGGCCGGACTTCGCGCGCGCGATCCCCACGCGCATCGCGATCAGGTCGTGCGTCCCCGGCACCACCACGGCCGCGTGATCGGAGAAGCTCACG
>JANMWB010000202.1:0-1501 GCA_031393705.1 Thermoleophilia bacterium
ACGCGATCTCGGACGACGGGCAAGCGTGCCTCTACATGCAGGACACCTGGCTCGTGACGGCGGACGGCGGCGTTCCCCTCGCGGACCTGCCGATGAAGATCTTCGATGGAACGGAGGCGAGACAATGAACGAGCTCGCAAAACCGATCCTGCCGGGCGAGGGTGGCTCGGACTACGAGCGCTACCTGCGCACCGATGCGCTCCTTGCGCTGCAGAAGGGCGCCGACGAGTGGGTGCACCGCGACGAGCTGCTCTTCCAGACGGTGCACCAGTCCTCCGAGCTGTGGCTCAAGCTCGCGTGGAACGAGGTCGAGGAAGCGGGCAACCTCGTCGCTGCGGGTGACATCGCCCCCGCGAATCGGTTGCTCAGGCGCGCCGTCGACTGCTTGAAGATCGTCACCGACGCGCTCGACATGCTCGAGCACATGTCGCCGTGGGAGTACACCGAAGTGCGCAAGGTGCTCGGCCACGGCAGCGGCTTCGACTCGCCGGGGTTCCGCGAGATGCGGCGCGTGGCGAAGCCGCTCGGCGAGGCGTTCCACGGAGCGCGCGAAGGCGCGGGTCTCTCGCTGATCGAGGTTTACACGCGCGGCCGCGAGTTCGACGAGCTCTACAACCTCGCGGAGCTGCTGATCGAGCTCGACGAGCGCGTCACCGTCTGGCGTGTTCGCCACTTCAAGGTCGTGCAGCGCACGATCGGCGCGGATGTGATCGGCACGCAGGGCACGCCCGTCGAGGTGATGGGCCGCTTGATTCACCACTCGTTCTTCCCGGAGCTCTGGGACGTGCGCAACGACCTGACACAGATGAACCTGCCCGAATGAGCTTCAACGGCATCGCGCTCGGCTGCGGGAACTTCGGCGGCATCGGCTCGTCCCCGGAGTTCTTCGGGCAGGGCATCCCGGAGGAGGAAGCGTTCGCGATCATGGATCGCGCCTGGGGTTCCGGCATCCGCTGGTTCGACACCGGCGATGCCTACGGCGGTGGCAACAGCGAAGCGTGGATCGGGAAGTGGTGCGCTGACCGGGGCGCCGTGCCGACGATCACGACGAAGGTGTTCCACTCGAGCACCGGCGCGCCGCGCGACACCGGGTTGGCGCCGGACCGGATCCGCCGTCAGCTCGAGGGGAGCCTCGCGCGGCTCGGCGTCGACAGCGTCGATCTCTACCTCGCGCACGAGCCTGATCCCGCGACGCCGCTCGCCGACACGATCGCCACTTTCGAGAAGCTGCGTAACGAGGGCTTGATCGCGGCGTGGGGTCTCAGTAACTACGACCGTGCCGGTCTCGAGGAAGCGGTACAGCACGGCGAGCCTGCGCTGCTGCAGAACTCGTTCTCGTTGCTCGACCGCGGCGACGAGAACGACGTGCTGCCGTTCTGCGCCGAGCACGCAATCGCCTACGTCCCGTTCGGCCCACTTTCGGGCGGCTGGCTGACCGGCAAGTACCGCCGCGGCGAGCCGTACCCGGAAGGCTCGCGGATGACGATGCGGCCCGGGCCGT
>JANMWB010000209.1:0-2710 GCA_031393705.1 Thermoleophilia bacterium
GCCGCCGTCATACCGACCCAAACCCGCGATCTCGTATCGCACGCCACGCCCGCGCGAGACTACGCCGACGCCATCAGCCGCGTCATCCGGCAGCAGGAAGCCGATGATCGCGTGGTCGCTCCGGGAGGTCGCTCCGTTCTCATGACGCATGCCGGCCGGACCGCTCGCACCGTCATCCTCATTCACGGCTTCACCAATTCGCCCAGACAGTACGAGCACTTCGCCGCGCGCCTGTATGCGGCGGGAGACAACGTCTATATCCCGCGACTACCTCATCACGCGGAGCGAAACGGAACGGCCGCGTCACTCGCCGGCCTGACCTCGGAGGAACTCGGGCGCTACGCCGACTCGGCCGTAGATGTCGCGGATGGACTGGGCGATTCGGTCATCGTCGCGGGGGTGAGTGCAGGCGGGACGATCGTGGCCTGGATCGCTCAGTATCGACCGGACGTCCACCGCGCGGTGATTGTTGCGCCGGTGTTGGAGATCGGGCGCGTGCCGTCATTCCTCGCCGCGTCACTGATGAATCTCGCGCTTCGTGTCCCAAACGTCACCCTCACCGAGCCACCTGATCGCCTGAGGCCCGACCGCGAACTCGGCGTTGCGTCCCGTGCAGTCGCGGAGCTCCTCCGATTCGGAACTGCGGTGCGGGGGGCGGCCAAGCAGAGACCGCCGCTCACTCGCAACATCGTGTTTGTGATGAATGCGAACGACCATACGGTGAAGACGTCGCCGGCCGTCGAGCTCGCGCGCCGCTGGAGCCAGGACGGCGTGTCAGTGGTCGTGTATCAGTTTCCGCGCTCGCTCGGCCTGCCTCACGACATCGCCGAGGAGGCCCACCCGAACGCCGACCCGGCGGTGGTCTACCCCGTGCTCGAGGCGTTGATACATGGTGAGCGTCCGCCGCCCGTGCTTGCGGGCCATCGCCTGTGGCCACCGTGAGACGTAGCTCGCACCACGTCGAGCGTCAGTACGCTTCGCCCGTGCGATATTCGGACACACCCCAGCGCTCGGGTCCCTTACGTCCTCTACTCCGGTACGGGGCACGTTGTCGTGCGCCGGTACGGCACGTGTCATGCCCCAACACAGCAGCAGGGCGACTCATGCCGCGGGCTCATGGCCCGCGACGGGCGACGGGGCGGTCGCGAGGGTCGCCCGACACGCTAACCGTGAGGACAGAATGTCGCGAACCAAACAGACCACGAATCCGGACTCGAATGAGCACCACGGACCCAAAACGCAGGCACGTCTGACGGAGCAACTCCGCGGCGATCAGGACGCCCCGTCCACCTTGGGGGAGGGGGCGCCAGTGGAGGGGCATCACCGGCTCGCCGAGCACCGTCAGCAGCACGATGAGGCGGACAAGAACTCGGAGAAGAACCGGCTGGGCCGCGAGGTCCGCCGAGGCCATCTCGACCGCGCCGATGTCGGCGACGCCCTCAACGGCGACCCGTTCACCGGGAAATAGCGGGCCCGCTCCGTCGGTCAGCCGGGAAGGTTCGGCCGGGGAAGCCGGGCGCCGACACCCGCGGTCGGGGCGTCATTGCTGTCGTGCATTACGTCCCACCGCCATAACTAGGAGGATCCGATGAAGGCAAGTGATATCATGACCTCAAGCCCCTGTTGCTGCTCACCAAACGATTCCCTGCAAGACGTCGCGCGCACGATGCGAGACAACGACTGCGGCGCGATACCGGTGGTCGAGAATGGGTGTGTGGTCGGGATCGTGACCGATCGCGATCTCGCCGTTCGCGCGCTCGCTGACGGGAAGAGCGCTGACGCGAAAGTCGGCGACGTCATCACGCGCGACGTGTGCTGCTGTGGCGCTGATGACGACGTACGCGAGGTGGAGAAGATCATGGCCGACAACCAGGTACGGCGGGTGCCGATCGTCGATGCTGACGGCTGCTGCGTCGGCATCGTCGCGCAAGCCGATCTCGCCCGGGCCGCGCTGAATGGCGCGCGGATCAGCGAGCACGAGATCGCGATCGTCGTCGAAAACATTTCCGCGCCGCATCGGCAGACGTTCGATCGGGGAGCCCAGGACACCCTCGAACAGGTGTTCTAACTATTGTCCACGTCGCCGCTCGCTTATGACTCTGGATGCGCCCGTGAAGGCGTTAGCTGACTGACGAACCCCTCGCGCGCCGCGGCAGCGACCTGCTCGAGCGCGCCATGCTCCTCGCCCAGGTGCGTCGCCCCCGGGATGATCACGAGTTGTACTTCGGCGCGCATCTGGTCGCGTGCCCGCTCGTTGAGTGAGATCACGACCGCATCACGTCCGCCGACCAGGAGCAGCGTCGGCGCCTCGACGAGTGACAGCGCCGCGCCCGCGAGGTCGGGACGACCGCCCCGTGAGACGACGGCGTCCACGCGCCGCGGGCGCTTGGCTGCCGCGACGAGCGCTGCACCGCCGCCCGTGCTGGCGCCGAACAAGCCGACCGGAAGGCTCGCCGTGTCGGCCTGAGCGTCGAGCCAATCGATCGCGACGATGAGCCGGTCGGAGAGCATCGGAATGTCGAATCGGTGATGACGCGTCACCTCATCAACTTCTTCTTCGGCACGCGAAAGCAGATCGAGCAGCAGCGTTCCGAGGCCGGCATCGCGGAGCATGCGCGCGACGAACCGATTGCGCGGACTGAAGCGACTGCTCCCGCTGCCGTGCGCAAAGAGGACGACGCCAGTCGCGGCCTCGGGAACACCGAGTGTT
>JANMWB010000261.1:0-2042 GCA_031393705.1 Thermoleophilia bacterium
CTCAGAGCTGAAGCTCGACCTTGCCTTCGTTGCGTCTGATCGACTCGACGCGCACCTCGATCGGATCGCCGAGCCGGTAGGTGCGCCCCGTCGAACGGCCGGCGAGCGCCGTACCGAGGTTGTTCAGCTCGAAGAACTCGCCGTGCAGGCGCCGGGCGGGCAGGAATCCCTCGAACACCTGACCGAAGCGAATGAAGAGGCCCGAGCCGATCACGCCTGCGATCTCTCCCTCCCACTTCTCGTCCCAGCCGCGCTCGTACAGCAGACGCTCGAGCAGCCAGGCCAGGCAGATGTCGTCCGCGAGGTACTCGATCTTCCCCGCTTCGCGCTCCCGCTCGGAGGTGTGCTCGGCGAGGTACTGCAGATCCGACGGCGCCGGATCGTCGGACATTCCGAGCTCGCGCAGAAGCGCGCGATGCACGACGAGGTCGGGGTAGCGGCGGATCGGCGAGGTGAAGTGGCAGTACGCCGTGCTCGCGAGCCCGGAGTGCCCGAGGTTGCGCGGGTCGTAGCGCGCCTGCTTGAGCGCGCGCAAGACGAGCGACGGGAATGCCCAGCGTCCGCGCCCGGAGTGCTCGATGTAATCCGTTACGCGCTCGGAGATCGAACCGGCAAACGCGGCCGCCTGTTGCGGCGACATGCGCTTCGGCGCGGGCGGCGTCGGAACCTTGAGATCGGCCAACTTGGCGAGCAGCTGCTCGATCGCCATCGGCTCGGGCTGCTCATGCACGCGATAGAGCGCCTCGCGGTTGCGTGAGGCGAGGAACGCGCCGACCTGCTCGTTCGCGAGGATCATCAGCTCCTCCACGAGCACGTGCGCGTGCGACTCGGTCTCGAGCCGCGCGTCGGCGACGCCACCGGCACTGTCGAACTCGAACACCACCTCGGGCGTCTCGACCTGCAGCGCCCCGCGCGCGAACCGCCCCTTGCGGAGGCGCTGCGCCAACTCGTCGTTCAGCGCCAGTGCCGCGAGCACCTCGGGCGAGCCTTCGAGCCGCTCGGCCTCGCCGTAGGTGAGCCGCGCGTCGGAGCGGATCGTCGAGCGGTAGAAGAGCGGCTCGCCGTTCGGCGGGAGCTCGACCGTCACGCAGAGCCGGTCCTGATTCGGGCGGAGCGAGCACAGATCGTCGGACAGATCGTGCGGCAGCATCGGTGCAACGGTCCCGGGCACGTACGTCGAGAGCGCGCGCCGCGCGGCTCCCTCGTCGAGCGGAGTCCCTGCGCCGACGAACCACGACACGTCGGCGATGTGCACCCAGGCGCGGATGCCGTCCGGCTCGCGGCGAAACGACAGTGCGTCGTCGAAATCCTTCGCCGTGTCCGGGTCGATCGTGTAGGTGAAGAGATCGCGGAGATCGGTGCGGTTCGGGTCCTCGGCCTCAGGAGCGTCGTGCGACTCGAATGGCTGCCGCGCACCCCGCTCAACGAGGAGCGCTCCGAGCACGGTCTCGATCCGGTCGGCCGGACCGAGGATCTCCTCGACCTTCGCGCGCCCGCGGCCCGTGCGAATGACCGCAAGGTCGCCGGACGCGATCTCGCCGATCCCTTTCGTGTCGAGAACGACCGGAACGCCGGGAGTGAAGTAGGGGTCGCCGGTGATCAGCCGCCCGCGGCGGCTGACTTCAACGACGAGACGTGAGGAGTCGGACTGCTGCGTCAAGGGCGTGCCGCGAGCGTATGTCAGGCTGCACGCCGTCGCGCGAGATGTCGACGCCCGCGGGCGTCAGGTACCGGGCCACCGTCAACTTCAGAGCGGCGCCGGAGGGCAACCGCACGATCTCCTGGACGAGCGACTTGCCGTAGGTCGGCTCGCCGACGATCGAGGCGCGGCCGTGATCCTTCAGCGCACCGGCAACGACTTCCGAAGCGCTCGCGCTGCCACCGTCGACGAGCACGGCCAGCGGAATCGTGGTGGCGGCTCCGCCGTGCGAGTAGAGGATCCGCAGCGGCCTGTGCGCGCCGGCGAGCGAGACGACGCTCGAGCCGGAACGCAGGAAGATCGAAACGACACCGACCGCCTGGTCGAGCAGGCCACCGGGGTT
>JANMWB010000073.1:0-4758 GCA_031393705.1 Thermoleophilia bacterium
ATGCCTCATGCGAGAGAGCATCGGCACCGCGCGCCGGACCGGCAATAGGCCGAGCGGCCCATCCTTACAACCCAGGGACCCAGGACTTTCGCGTACCCTCCTGCCCGTGGCCAAGGTGGCGCACCCGGCGCCCACTCTCGAGTGGGATACGCCGCTTTATCAGCAGGCGCTCACCCAGCTCGAGCACGCGCTCGAGCTCGCTGATGTTCCCGACCTCACCTCGACGCGGCTACGGCATCCCGAGCGTTGCGTGATCTTCTCGCTGCCGATCGAGATGGACGACGGTACGTATCGGTCGTTCCCGGCCTACCGGGTCCAGCATTCGTCCGTTCTCGGCCCCACAAAGGGCGGCATCCGCTACGACGACGCGGTCGATCTCGGTGAGTGCGCTGCGCTCGCGATGTGGATGACATGGAAGTGCGCACTCCTGCGCTTGCCCTACGGCGGCGCGAAGGGCGGCGTGCGCTGCAACCCGCGCGAGCTGTCGCTCAACGAGGTGATCCGGATCACGCGCCGCTTCACCGCAGAGCTCGCGCCGTTTATCGGGCCGCAGCTCGACATCCCGGCGCCCGACATGGCGACGAACGAGCAGACGATGGCGTGGATGATGGACACCTACTCGATGCAGAAGGGCTACGCCGTACCGGAGATCGTCACCGGCAAGCCGATCTCGATCGGTGGTTCGGTCTTTCGCCACGAAGCGACGGGCGCCGGCGTTGTGATGGTGATCGAGCGCGCGTGCGAGCGGCTTGGCTGGGACCTCGCGGAACAGCGCTGCGCCGTGCAGGGCTTCGGCAACGTGGGCGGCATCGCGGCCACGGAGTTGCACGACCGGGGCGCGCGCGTCGTCGCCGTCTCCGACATCTCGGGCGGCGTCTACGCGGCCACCGGGCTCGACATCCCGACGCTGCACGCGTACGTCGCGCAACACGGTTCGCTCGAGGGCTACACCAGGGACGTCGAGCGGATCACGAACGAGGGCCTGCTCGAGCTGGAGTGCGACATCCTCGTCCTCGCCGCGCGCGAGGATCAGGTGACCGGTGAGAACGCAGGCAAGCTGCGCTGCAAGCTCGTCGCCGAAGGCGCGAACGGCCCGACCTCGAACGAAGGTGATCGCATTCTCGCTGAGCGCGGGATTCCCGTCCTGCCGGACATCCTCACGAACGCAGGCGGCGTCACCGTGTCGTACTTCGAATGGGTCCAGGACCTCGGTCGTCTGTTCTGGGACCGCGACGAGATTCGCCGGCGCCTCGCCGACAAGATGTCCGATGCGTTCGATCGCGTCTGGAACGTTTCGCAGGAACGTGAGATCACGCTCCGCGACGCGGCGCTCGTCGCCGCGATCCGCGAAGTTTCGGCTGCGCTGGAAGCGCGTGGGGTCTACCCGTGATGACCGACCAGCTCGTGCGAGACGCGATGGTGGCGGACCCGCTCGCTCTTGCCGCGTCGTCGAGCGCACGTGAGGCGGGGGAGGCGTTGTCGCGCGACGCGGTTCGCTCGGTGCTCGTCTGCGAGGACGGTGCGCTTGTCGGCGTCGTGACGCGGAAGACGCTCGTGCGCGAGGTTGTCGCGAACGGCCGCGATCCCGAGTCGACGACGCTCGGCGAGATCGCCGAGGAGCCAAATGCGACCCTCGATGCCAGGATGGCCCTCGACGAGGCGTTCGCGTTTCTCGAGGAGCACGACTACGAGCGTGTGCCCGTGGTCGAGGACGGCAAGCTCGTCGGCGTTCTCTCGCGCTCGGGCGTGCAACGGCGGCTCGCCGAAGACGAGCCGCCGGTGCCGCTCGAAGACTAAGCAGCTGCTGCGCGGTCGAGGACGCTCGTCACGAGCGTCTGCACCGCGTCGCGAAGACCGGTGCGCAGATCATCATCTGCGATCACGCCGTCGTCGCTGACCTTCTCGTGCGCGTGGCCGACCGCCAACTCGGCCTCGGTCACACGCGCACCCATCGCGCCGAGCACCTTGCGCAGCTCGGCTCCGGCCCAGACGCCGCCGAATGCACCGGCGCTGGAGCTGATCACCGCGACGGGCTTGTTGCGGAACACGTTCGTCGCAACCGGGCGCGAGGCCCAGTCGAGCGCGTTCTTGAGCGCCCCCGGGACGGACGAGTTGTATTCCGGCGTGGCGAAGAAGACCGCGTCCGACTCGCGCACGAGCTCACGGAATGCCTCGACGGCCTCCCGTCCCGGGACGACATCGTCGTCCTGGTCGTAGGGCGGAATCACCTTCAGGCCCTGCCAGAGATCCACGTCGACTCCCTCCGGCGCCTCCTCGCGCAGGGCGCGGAGGAGGGCCGTGTTATAGGAGCCGTCGCGGAGGGAGCCGCTGATCGCGAGGATGCGCATTAGGCGTCCTGCGCCACCAGGGTCAGCTCGGCCTTGAGGGTGACGGTGTCGCTGAGTGCCGGCTCGCCGTTCGGGAGCGGCATGTTCCAGGTGATGCCGAACTTCGTGCGGTCGAGCTTCGTCTCCAGCCCGAACCCGATGCGGGTCGCGCCGAAGTGGTCGACGGAGGGGCCGTTGACCGTGCCGGTGATCTTCGCCGGCTGCGTGATCCCCTTGATGGTGATTTCGCCGTCGATCTCGACCTTGTCGCCGTCGCGCTTGATGTCGCTTCCGGAGAAGCTGACGACGGGGTGCTGCTCGGCGTCGAAGAACTCGGGCGAGAGCAGGTGTGCCTCGAGGTTCTCCTCCTTGACCTTGATGCTGGCGATCTTGGCGCTGCCGGCGAGCTTGCCGTCGACGAGGCTCGCCTCGAAGTCGCTCACCTCACCGGTGAAGGTGGCAACCGCGTACGGAACTTCGAACGCGACGCGGGAATGAACCGTGTCGGCCTGCCACGTGCCGGTCGGAATGCCCTGCTTGGTCTCTTCGATCGTGCTCATGATGGTTTTCTCCTCTGATCCTTGACTGCACAAAACTTGATTGCTCAAAGATCATAGCAGGAAACCTTGCGGGCGCAAGTAACCGCGATCTGGCTTGGTTACGGCCCCTTCGTCACCCAGGCGGCCACCTTCTGGTGGGCGCAGTCGATCGTCCCGCCGCCCCTCGCGAGGCGCTGGTGGATCCCCCGCTTGAGGAAGTCGGGCGCGTAGCGGGTGAGCTGGAAGGTGATCCGGGTGTGGTTGAAGTCCAGCTTCCCGACCCGGAGCTCGATCACGCGGCTCCGCTCGCCGAGGCGCAGCCGCTCCCGGAAGTGGGCGAGCGCCACCGCAGGCTTGCGCGCGACGAACTTCCGGCCGTCGGACTCGTAGGTCGCATAGACCTCGAAGTTCCCGACCGGGGCGAAGCTCGGGTGGACGAGGAAGTCGCGGACGATCTGGTCGACCTCGGCGATCGTGCACCCGGGCGGGAGGTCGGACACCGGAGCGGCCTGTTTCTTCGTCGACCCGCCGCCGCACGCCACGAGCGTGAGGGCGACGAACGAGGTGATGGCGATTCTCAGCAGCATGTGTACGCGCCGGGCGGCGCCTCACCCTCGACAGGCTCGGGAAGCTCGGCGGCGGCGAGCACGGCGCCGTTCAACAGGTCGCGGTCACTCGCTTCGATCGCCTCGAGCCGGAGATGCCGGAGGGTCTCCCGCAGGATCAACACGCCGGCAGCCAGCACCTCACTGCGGTCCGGGAGGATCAAGCGCTCGCGCCGCTCGTCCTCGCTCGTGACCGCGAGCCACTCGAGTGTCTCGTCGATCTTCGCGAGCGTCACCGTCCGGCTGCCGGCGAGGCCGGCGAGCTCCGCTGTCGTGCCGTCGACCCCGAGTGCACGTTGCGCCTCGAGCGTGGGTAGCTGCGAGCGGATGAAGGCAGCGGCTGCGCCCTGATGGATGCCGAAGCGCTCGGTCAGGCACACCGAGCCGATGTCCATGCTGATGCGGAAGCTGTCGGTGATCAGCTCGGTCGAACCGCCGCCGACGTCGATCACGACCGTGCCCGGTTCGAGCGGCCCGACGCCGCGCAGTGTCATCGCCGCTTCCTGGTCGCCGGTGAGCAGCTGCGTCTTGAAGCCGTAGCCCCATTCGATCTCGCCGAGGAACGCCTCGCCGTTCTCCGCATCGCGTACAGCGCTCGTCGCGACCGCGAGCGTGCGTTCGGCGCCGAGCGACTCGAGCTCGCGGCGGTAATCGGTCAGCGTGTTGCGCACCCGCGCGATCGGAACGGGGAGGAGGCGGTGACGTGCGTCGACTCCTTCGCCGAGCTTCGTGATCGTCGTTCGGCGCTGCACCTCCGTCACTTCACCGTCGTCGACATCCGCGACGAGAAGGCGGGTGGCGTTCGTGCCGAGGTCGATCGCGGCGACGCGTATCACTTGCGCGGCACCGCACCCCGAAGCGAGCCCAGCGACGAGCGCGCCTCGGCTGCGGCAGCCTGGATGACTGCGAGCTCTGCCCGCGACTGCTCGAGGTGCGCGAGTGCAGCGCTCAGCTTCTCGGTGCCCTCGGTGAAAGCCACCGCATGCTGCTCGGCCGCCGCGGCGGTCGCGAGGACGCCGCTGATCGCCGTCGAGGTCGTCCGTGAGAAGCGACGGAAGGTGCGCCAGGCCCGCAGCCCGCGGGTTGCTGCGACAGCGATCGAACCGACGACCGCGACGATCAGAAAGAGCAGTGAAATCCAGGTCAGAAGCGCCATTTGGAGCATCGTAACGACGGTCTTCGCGCGTGGACGCTGCTACAATCGACGCCGCGTCGCGGGGTGGAGCAGTCAGGTAGCTCGCCGGGCTCATAACCCGGAGGTCGCAGGTTCAAATCCTGCCCCCGCTA
>JANMWB010000091.1:0-17687 GCA_031393705.1 Thermoleophilia bacterium
CAGGATCACCGCATGCTCATCGCTAAGCATCTCGGCCTGAAGCGCGCACGCGCTCCCTCCGCCAGCCGCGGCGCACCTCTCGAACGATCCCCCAAAGGTATCCACGGCCCAGGAGGTCGGGCACGTCTTCTCCGTGCCGAACGAGGACGATGCGATCGGCATCGACCACGTGACGCTCGGGATCCCGCAGGACTTCGTGCTCGACGACGTGGAGGCGAAGCCCGGGTGGACGCAGTCGCGCACCGGGCAGGCGGTCACCTGGTCGGGCGGCCTCATCCCGAAGGGGACCTTCGCGCGCTTCTCGATTCGTGGCACGGCGCCGGCGAAGGTCGAGACGGTGTTGTTCAACGTCCTCGTCGGCGACCGCACCGGGAAGTCGATCACCTACCGCATCGGGCTCGATGTGGCCGCAACCCCGGAACAGGACTCGGGCGCCCGGTCGCTCGCAAAGGCGGCGCTGGGAGTGGCGGTCCTCGCCGCCGTGCTCGGCGTCGCGGCCTTCTTCGTCGGGCTCTACCTCTGGCTTCGCCCGCCGCCCCCGTAGGACGCCGTCCGCGGTGTTAGCCTCAGGAGCCGTGCTGCTCTTTCGGCAGTTCGTGAACGAGGATCTCGGGTGCGCGTCGTACCTTGTCGGCGATGCGCAGGCAGGTGTCGCCGTCGTCGTCGATCCGGCGTTCACGATCGAGGACTACCTGGCCGTCGCCGAGCAGGAGGGCGTGCGGATCGAACGCGTCCTCGAAACGCACACTCATGCCGATCACGTCTCCGGGCACGGACGCTTCGCACTGGAGCACGGCCTGCCGGTCGCGATCAGTCCGCTCGCCGAGCCCGAGTACTCGTTCGAGCCGCTTGAAGACGGACAGTTCGTCGAGGTCGGCGCGGTGCGCATCCGCGTCGTGCACACGCCGGGGCACCGGCCCGAGCACTGCTCGTTCGTCGTCGACGGCGCACTCGCCCTGACCGGCGATTCGATGTTCGTCGGGGCTGCCGCGCGTCCCGACCTCGCGGTCGCCGCACGCGAGGGCGCACAAGACCTCTACGCCTCGCTCGGACGACTCGTCGACCTCGGCGACGACGTCCACGTCTATCCCGGCCACGTCGCCGGCTCGCTGTGCGGCGGCAAGATGAGCAGCGAGACGTCTTCGACGATCGCGAAGGAGCGTGCGACGAACGAGGCGCTGCAGTTCCGCGACGTCCAGGAGTTCGTGCTCGTCTCCGCATCGGTCTCCACCCCGCGCCCGCCGACGACCGAGCGCGTCGTCGCCCTGAACCGCGGCCCGTGGGTCGCCTGGCCCGGCGGCTTGCAGGAGCTGGAGGACGCAGGCGAGGCGACCGTGCTCGACGTGCGGCCGTTCCACGACTACTCGGCCGGCCACATTCCGGGCGCGATCAGCGTGCCGGTCGACGGCGGGTCGTTCGGGACGAAGTCAGGCTTCGTGCTGATGCCCGACGAGCAGATCGTGCTGCACGCGCGCACCGAGGCCGAAGCGCTCGAAGCGGCGCAGAAGCTCTGGGCCGTGGGCATCCTCGGGATCGCGGGCTACCTGCTCGCCCCCGAAGCGACGCGGACGCTCCCGACGCTCGACGTCGACGAGCTGCGAGCGCTGCTCGAGTCGCCCGGCCTGCAGCTGGTCGACGTGCGCGAAACGACCGAGCGCGACAGCGGCTACATCCCGGGCTCGACGAACGTGCCGTACCGGTTGCTGCGCAAACTCGGCTGCGGCGCGCTCGACCGCTCGAAGCCGGTCGTCACCGTCTGCGAGAGCGGCCCGCGCGCGGCGATCGCCGCGTCGCTGCTGCAGCGCGAGGGCTTCGACGTGAGTGCAGTCGCGGACGGCGGCATCGCAGACTTCAGCGACACGGTCGCGTTCCGCCGCTGCGGCGCTTGACCCGAACCTGATTCGGTCTCAGCCGAACCAGATTCGAGAGTTTCGCTCTCGCCAGGTTCAGCTGACGCGGTCGACGCTGTAGCCGCGCGACTCGAGCGCCGCGGTCAGCTGCCCGCAATGGGCTTCGTCGCGGGTGATCACCGTCAACGAGACCTCGGTCTCGACGACGTCGATCGCCATTCCTTCGCGGTGATGCTCGACCGAGACGATGTTGCCGCGCTCGGCTGCGATCAGCTCGAGCAGCTCGAGGAGTGCGCCGGGCCGGTCCGGGATGCGCGTGTGGAAAACGAGGTAGCGCCCGGCGAGCGTCAGACCGTGCCGCATCACCGAGATCAGCATCGTCGGGTCGATGTTCCCGCCCGAGAGCAGCACGCAGACCTCGCCGGAGCCGCCGACGATGTTGCCGAGGAGCGCCGCAGTCGACGCCGCTCCCGCCCCTTCGACGACGAGCTTCGAGCGCTCGAGCAGCAGCGTGATCGCCTCCGCGATCTGCTCGTCCTCGACGTGGACGAGATCGTCGAGCAGGTCATCGAGGATCGCCATCGTCAGCTCGCCCGGATGCTTGACGGCGATGCCGTCTGCGATCGTGCCCCGGCCGGTCTTCCCGGCTTGCACGCCGACGATCCGCACGCCGGGGCGCAACTCGCGCAGCGCGATCGCGATTCCCGAGGCGAGCCCGCCGCCGCCGATCGGCAAGACGAACGTCTCGACGTCGCTCAGTTCGTCGGCGAGCTCGAGGCCGATCGTCCCCTGCCCCGCGATGATCGCCTCGTCGTCGAACGCGTGCACGAACGTCGCACCGGTCTCACGCGCGCTCTCGAGTGCGGTGGCAAGCGCGTCGTCGAAGCTCGCGCCCGCGAGCACCGTGTCCGCACCATAGTTGCGTGTCGCCTCGATCTTCGCCATCGGTGCGTCCTGCGGCATGAACACGGTCGCGTTGATTCCGAGCTCGCGTGCCGCCCACGCGACCGCCTGGCCGTGATTGCCGGCACTCGCCGCGATCACGCCGGCCGCACGCTCGGCGTCGCCGAGGAGCGACAGCTTGTTCACGGCTCCGCGCACCTTGAAGGAGCCCGTGCGCTGGAGGTTCTCCGCCTTTAGCCAGACGCGACGGCCGGCGCGCCGCGACAGCGTGTCGGAGCCGTAGACGGGCGTCGTGCGTGCGTGGCCAAAGACCCGCCCGCGCGCGGCTTCGATGTCAGCGAGGGTGGGTGTCGTCTTCGTCGCCAATATGAAACACCTTCTCCAGGATCTCACGCACGGCCGTCAGCGGGTCGAGCTTCCGTTCCTCCACGTCGTGCAACAGCCGTTGTAGCTCCTGGTCGCCCTGCACCGCCTGCTCGATGTGACGACGGGCGCGGGCGGAGGCGACCTGGAAGACCTCGCGGGCCAGGTTGCGGCGGCGGCGCTCCTCGAGCTCGCCCTCGCTCTCGAGCCAGCGGTGATGCTCGGAGATCTTCTCCCAGAGGGTCGCGAGCCCCTCGCCGCGCATCGCTTCCGTGAGCACGATCGGCGGGTTCCAGCCCTCGTGCATCCCTAGCGCGAGCATCTGGCGCACCTCGTTCAGCATCGTCTTCGCCATCGGGTGATCCATCTTGTTGATCGCGATCACGTCGGGGATCTCCATGATCCCGGCCTTCAGCGCCTGGATCGAGTCGCCCGAGCCGGGCATCAACGCGAGCACCACCGTGTCGGCGATCGAGAGCACGCCGATCTCGCTTTGTCCCGTCCCGACCGTTTCGAGGAAGACGATGTCCTTGCCCGCGGCGTCGAGGATGAGCAGCGACTGCAGTGTCGTCTCGGCGAGACCTCCCTGGTGGCCGCGCGTCCCCATCGAGCGGATGAAGACGTCCGGATCGAGGAAGTGCTCGGTCAGCCGGATGCGGTCGCCAAGGAGCGCGCCCTGTGTGAACGGGCTCGATGGATCGACCGAGATCACGCCGACGGTCTTCCCCTCGGCGCGCGCGATCCGGATCAGGCCGGAGAGCAGGCTCGACTTGCCGACCCCGGGCGGGCCGGTGATCCCGACCGCGGCCGCGTGGCCGGTCCCCGCGTAGAGGTCGTGCACGACCTCGTAGGCGAGCGGGTCGCCGTTCTCGACCAGTGTGATCGCGCGCGCAAGGGCGCGCCGGTCGCCGGCGCGCACCGCTTCAACGAGCTTCTCGCGCGTCCAATCGCGCCGGGCGGCCACGACGAGGATGCTAGACGGCGTGCTCGACGACGCCTGATACCGGCCGCGCACGGAAGAGCACGAAGGCGGTCACGCTCGCGAGCACGAGGAGCACGGAGGCGAGCCCGTAGGTCCAGCGTGGCCCCGCCAGCTCGGTGAGCGCTCCTGCGGCGACCATCGCGACGCCGAGCACCGCGTTGTGCGCGCTGATGATCACGGTGAAGACACGCCCGCGCAGCGCGTCAGGAGCGTTGCGCTGCACGATCACAACGGTCAGCGGGAACGTCAGCCCGTTGCCGACGCCCGCAAGCACCATCGCCGCCGCCGCGACCCAGAGATTCGGCGCGATGCCTGCGCCAAGCAGGCCGGCGGCCCACGGGAGGAAGACGAGCGGGTACACGATGCGCACGTCGCGCCGCTCGAGCAGCGAGCCGCTGACCAGGCTGCCGATCACGAGGCCGATGCCCGTTGCCGTCCACAGGAGCCCGTAGCCGAAGGCGCCGCGGTGCAGCGCATCCTCGGCCAGAAAAATCTCGGCCACGTTGTTGAGGCCTGCCGCGAACATCGCGAAGCCGAACGCGAACAGCACCGTCTGCAAGGCACGCGACCGACGGAACGCACTCATTCCGTCGGCGAGGTCGCGCCAGTGGCCGCGCGTGATCGCCTGTTCGCTCTGCAGGAGCCGCGCCGGGATCTTCAGGAGCAGCGCCGCCGAGAAGAGGAAGGTCGCGGCGTTGATCCAGTAGACGTCGTCCGCGCCCCCCGAGCCGACGATCACCCCGCCGAGCACCGGCCCGATTGCTGCGGCGGCCCAGTCGGTCGCCTGAAGGAGCGAGGTGCCGTGGGCGAGCTCGTCTTCGGCGACGAGGTTCGGCACGCCCGCGAGCACGGCGGGCCGGAAGAACGAGTTGGCGATACCGGCAACCGCGGCGAGTGCCACGATCGCGACCGGCGTGTGCACGAACACGAGCGCGACGAAAACTGCGAGCCGGACCAGGTCGGCGTTGACGATCAGCAGTTTGCGCGAGAGGCGGTCGACGAGCGGCCCGAAGGCGAGGCCGACCACGACCGACGGCAAGAACGTGACGATGAAGAGGAGGCTCACCCACCAGGGTGAGTGCGTGCGCGCGGTCAGGTCGGCCGTCAGGGCGATCGTGGCCATCCACGTGCCGAGGCCCGAACCAAGGGTCGCCACGAAGAGGAGACGGAAGGAACTCGAGCGCCGCAGGAGCGCGAGCTGACGACGGAGGGGCGACGGCACGCGCTGCCCAGAGTAAGCGATTTTGGGGCGACTCACGCGCGCTGTAGTACGCGGCCGAGCACATCGGCGAGCACGTCGAGCTCTTCCGGCGTGCCGACGGAGATGCGAATCGCTGTCGGCGAACCGAATCCCGCGAGCGGCCGCACGATGATTCCTTCGTGTAGGAGTCGGTCGAACAGTTGACTGGAATCGTTCCCAGTGTCGACGTAGAGGAAGTTGCCGACGGACGGGACCGGCTCCAGTCCGTGCTCGCGCAGGAGCGACTCGAGGCGCGCAAGGCCCTCGGTATTCACGGCGCGCCGCCGGCCGATCTCGCCCTCGTCGCCGATGCTCGCTAGGGCCGCCACCTGGGCCGGCGTCGTCAGGTCGAATGGGCGGCGTACCTTCGAGAGGGACGCGCAGACGCCACTCGGGCCGACGGCGTAGCCGACGCGAAGCCCGGCGAGGCCGTAGATCTTCGAGAAGGTGCGGAGCACGACGACCCGCCGTCCCTGCTTGAGATAGCGCTCGACCGCATCGGGATAATCGGTGCGCTCGATGTACTCGAAGTACGCCTGGTCGACGACGGTGAGGACGTGGTCGGGAACCCGCTCAAAGTAGGCGTCGAGCTCGTCGGCGGTGTTCATCGTCCCGGTCGGGTTGTTCGGGTGGCAGATGTAGACGAGTTTGGTGCGCGGCGTGACCGCTTCGAGCAGCGCGTCGAGGTCGTAGCGGTAGTCGACGAGCGGTACGAGCTTCGCCTCCGCACCCTGCTTACGGGCATAGATGACATAGCTCGGGAAGGACGGCCAACCGCAGACGACCTCGTCGCCCGGATCGAGGATCGCCTGGCTGAGCATGTCGATGCACCCGTCGGCGCCGGCGCCGACGCAGATCTCCGACGCCTCGACGCCGTGGCGCTCTGCGAGCGCAGCGTGGAGCCGGTAGACGCCGCCGTCGGGGTAGCGGTTGAGCTCTGCGGTGGCGCGCGCAATCGCTTCTTGCGCCGCCGGGAACGGCCCGAACGGGCCTTCGTTCGACGCAAGCTTGATCACCCGCGCGAGCCCGAGCTCGCGCTGAACGTCCTCGACCGGCTTGCCCGGCTGGTAGGGCGTCAACCCGCTGACGCTGGGGCGAAAGAACGAATCGGTGAAGTCGGAGAACCCCCTGCTCATGGCAATGGACCCTACCGTCGAGGCGCGGCTGCGCGAGCGATGGCCCTTTGGCCGGCTGCGGTGGACCCAGCCTCCTCCCCACTGCGAGCCTAGCGTCGTTCGCGTTACGTGTCTGTGCCAGGACCGGGCCAAAAGGCAGGGCCTGAGGACGAGTCCGTAGGCTGCCGTGATGCCCGAGCTCGGCCTCTTTCCGCTGCCGATCGTGCTCGTACCGACGGAGCGAATCCCGCTCCACATCTTCGAGCCGCGGTACAAGGAGCTGATCGACGAGTGCAGCGAGCTCGGCGAGGAATTCGGGCTCGTGCTTGCGACCGGTGACGGTGCCGTGCACGAGATCGGCACTCGGGCTCGGGTCGTTCAGGTGGCCGAGGTGCTCGACGACGGGAGCATGAACATCATCGTCGAGGGCGGCGACCGCTTCCGCCTGCTCGACCTGACGTCGGGTCGTGCGTTCACGACGGGCATCGTCGAGCCGGTGCTGGACGACGACGAGGCGGCGCTCGCCGCCGACGTCGAACGAGCGCTCGAGGTCTTCAGTGAGCTTGCCGAGGTCTCCGAGAGCGACGTCGACGTGCCGGACCCGCTCTCACCGCTCTTCGACTTCGAGCTGACTGCGCGCGTCGACTTCGCCGCGGCGGCGAAGCAGGAGATGCTGTCGATGACGTCACCTCGTGCGCGCATGACGGCGCTGATCGGACTGCTCGAGACTGCCCTCGAGGCGGTCCGACTCGAGTTGACGCTGCGCGAGCGCGCAGGCCGCAACGGCAAGGTCACGCCGCTCGATCCGGAGCGCTCCTAGAACGCGGCCCGATTCGCCGCGAGCCACGCGCGCTCGGCGGCCAGCTCGACGAGCGTCTCGTCCCAACCGTGCGCGGTGAAGCGTGTGCGTGCCTGCTCCTGCGCGAGATCGATGGTCGCCGCAATGTCGACGTCGATTCCGTAGGCCTCAACGAACAGTCGCGCCCGGCGCGCCTGCTCGGCCGCGGGCAGGTCGACGAGCCCGAGGTTCAGGTGCTTCCAGAGTGCGTAACCGACGTCGTCTGCCCGCGATCCGGGATGCGCAGTATCGAAGTCGATCACGCAGACGGGCAGACCGTCGCGCCAGATGAGGTTCCACGGGCCGTAGTCCCCGTGACACACGACGTCCTCCGGCCTTGCGAGCGTCGAGCCAGCGACGGCGTCGTGGTAGCGCCCGAGCAGACGTGCCGAGGCGGCGAGCTGCTGGTCGTTCCAGACGATTGCGCGGCAGTCACTGAACGTGTCGCCCTCGACGAACGAGAGGATGTCGCGTCCCTGCTCGTCCAGGCCGAGCCAGCGAGGGGCTGCGTCGAAGCCGACCTGCTCGAGGTGCACGAGCACGTCTCGCATCAGCTTCGTGGCAAAAATCGGCGGACGGCGAACCGTGGCGCCGACGCGAACCACGCCGTCGTTCGTCCATCCGCCACCGAGCGGCGTCTTGGGCTCGCTCACGAGCCGACCACGACGCCCGCGCCACCGCGGCGCGCGTCGCCCGCCGCGGCAAGCTTCCCGCCGGGCAGCACCTCGACGGCGTTCGTGCCGCCGAAGAAGAGGTTGCGCCGCCGCCAGCGGATCACGTCGTACCCCGCCGCCTCGACGCGAGCGAGCTCCGCCTCGTCGAAGCCGCCCTCGCAATGCACATGCGGCTCGTCGACGTGCACGCGCGGCACGTCAATCGCGTCGGCCACGCCGAGCCCATGCTCGATGACGTTCGCGATCACCTGCATGATCGCGCCGCGCAAGCGCACGGAGCCGGCGCTCCCGACGACGAGCCGCGGGCCGTCGTCACCGACGACGACCGTCGGCGCCATCATGCTCGTCAGCCGCCTGCCGGGCGTCGCAGGCCCGCCCGCCACGAGGTCGTACTCGCCGAGCATGTTGTTCAGGTGGATGCCCGTCCCAGGCACGATCACGCCGGAGCCCGAGCCGGTGGACGACGAGAGCGACGCCGCGTTGCCTGCAGAGTCGACGGCGGAGACATGCGTCGTGCCGGCGGGCGCGGGCTCGGACGCTCCCGGCAACGACGCAACGATGCGCGCCACACCTGCTGCGACGCCTTCCTCCGAGAGGAGGCGACGGGCGAGACCGCCGCGGTACAGCGCGCTCGCGAAGCTCGCGTCGCGCACGCGGGTCTGCTCGCGCATCACCTCGACGAGCGAGATCACCGCCTCGGCGCTCCCCGGGCCGCCGCGCGACACCTGCTCCAGCAGCGCGAGCCCGTACGCGACGAGGATCCCGCCGGACGACGGCGGCGGGTTCGACACGACCTCGTAGCCGCGAAAGCGCGCGCGGACCGGCTGCCGCCACGCAACGCGATACGCGGCGAGATCCTGCTTCGTGATGCCGCCGCCACCGTCCTCGACGGTGCGGACGATCGCTGTCGCGAGGTCACCGCGGTAGAGCGCAGCGGCACCCTCGTGCGCGATCTGCTCGAGCGTCCCGCCGAGGTCCCCCAGTCCGAGGACGTCGCCGGGAACCATCCGCGTGCCGCCGGCGCGGCTGTAGATCCGGCGACCCTCGTCGGCGTGTCGGAGGATTAGATCGAGGATCGCGTGCAGGTGCGCCTGCTCGCGTGTGACCTCGATTCCGGCGCGAGCGAGCTCGATCGCCGGTCGCAGGAGCTCGTTCCAGGGTAGAAGGCCGTAACGGGCGTGGACCGCCTCGAGGCCGGCGGCAGCGCCCGGCACCGCGCAGGAGGCCTCGCCGATGCGGAAGACCTGAGTGGTCTCGCTATCACCGCCGAAGCCGACATCGATCGCGTGCATCTCTGCGTCCGGGGGTACGGGCCGACCCAGGCCGGGCGTCGCGACGAAGAAATCGGCCACCCGCGGCGCCCGCCCGTCACCCGGCAGGATGAGTGCGAAGCCACCGGCGCCCGGCCCCGTCAGCGGGCTCTCAGCCACCCAGGCGGCAAATGCGGCTGCTACACAGGCGTCGACCGCGTTTCCGCCCTCCTCCAGCACACGGGCGCCCGCCTCGGCCGTCAGCCTGTGCCCAGCCGCGACTGCACCCTTCACTTCTGGCTCGAATCCGCCGATGGGAATGGCAAGGCCGTATTCATCTCTGAATCTTCACCGTTTCACTACTAACCGGTCGCCAGGTGCCGCGTCTCGAAGAGTGAACGTTTCCGTATGACCATCTCTCGCACACAGCTCATGATCTCTGCCTTCGCCCTCGCGGTGCTCGGCGCGGTTGCCATGACACCTGGGCTGCTCGGCAGTCGCGTCGCCTCCGCCTTCTCTGCGCTCGGCGGCGCAAACCAGACGTGGCTGCTGCTTGCAGTGATCGGGTTCGTCGGCGCATTCGTGTGCACTGTCGGCGCCTGGCGCGCCGGGTTCGCAGCAGCTGGCGGCTTGATCTGCCCGCGGCGGGCAGCGGCAGGGCTCGGGATCGGCGCGATGGTGAACTCGTTCGCACCGGCGAAACTCGGCGACGCGGTCAAGGTCGCGCTGCTCTCGCGCGCGATCGACGGCCCAGGCCGGCTCTGGACGGGCGGCGGCGTCTATGCGGCGCTCGCGTCCGCACGGTGCCTTGCGCTCGCGCTCCTCGTGGTCATCGCCTCGATCACGGGTGCGGTGCCGCTGTGGCCGGTCTTCGTCCTCTGCACGTTGGTCGCGGTGCTCGCCGTTGTCGGCTCACTCTCGGGACGCGTGCGTCGTCACCCGCGGATCGCGCAGGTGCTCCACGGCTTCGCCGCGCTCGAGCGCTCGCCCCGCGCACTCGCAACGGTGTTGGGCTGGACACTCGGCATGGTTGTCTGCCGGCTCGGGGCTACCGTCGCGGTCGCCGCTGCACTCGGGCTCCCGCATCCGATGCTCGCAGCGCTCCTCATCCTCCCCGCCCTCGACGTCGCCTCGGCGTTCCCGATCACACCCGGAAGCATCGGGATCGGCAGCGGCGCGGTCGCCGTCGCACTTGCGGGCCGCGGCATCGCGATGCCGCAGGCGCTCGGCACCGGCTTCGCGATGCAGGCGCTCGAGACGCTCGTCAGCATCAGCGCCGGCTCACTCGGCGCGATCTATCTCGCGAGCGAACATGCGGGCGTGCGCCGCTGGACGATCCGGGTCGCCGCGGTCGGCGGCTCCGCCGGCATCGCGCTGCTCGGCTACTTCCTGTTCGACCTCAGCTAGATCTCGGCGTTGACCGCGTAGAGCTGCCGGGTGCCGATGTTGACGGCGATTCCCCTAACGAGCCTGCGCGCGTCTTTCGCAGTGGTGGCCCAGGGCGTGCATCCGAAGCAGCGGGCCGCGGGCGACCATCTGACACTTCCAGGCCGCCGCGGAAGAGGGGTGGCGCTCAGCGCTTGCGCAGCGCGCGACGCAACACGGTGTCGTACTCGTTCAGGCCTTCGCGGTAGAGCCTGGCCTCGGGGCCGGCAGCGATGCCCACGCGCTCGGGGATCACGCCCCATACCGGAACGTTCTCGCCCTTCCACCAGGCGATCGTCTCCTCGAGATCGTTCGTGCCGAGCCGCGCCGAGGCGATCAGAACGCCGCGTGGCGTGCGAGCCGGGATCATGCCGAGGGTCACTGCCACCCGCGGGTACTCGACGCCTCCCGCTCGCGTCGGGATGATCACGGCATCGGCCGAGTTGATCGCGGATTGCACGAGCCGCTCGTCGCCGGGAGGCGTGTCGACGATCGCGATGCCGTTGTGCTTGCTCATGGCGCGGGCGAGCATCCGCTCGGACGGCGCCTCGACGACCGTCACGCCGTCGATCGGGCGCTCCTCCAGCCACTCGGCCGAGGACGCCTGGCGATCGGCGTCGATGAGCAGGACCTCGTCGTAGCCCTTGGCGACCGCTACGGCCGCCAGGTAGACGGCCGTGGTGGTCTTCCCGACCCCGCCCTTGAGATTTGTGACGACAACGTTCATGGAGAAGCCAGTGTAGAGGGCGTCCGTGGTTGGGACGAAGGGAGCCGGGGACGTGCTCCCCGGCTCCCTTCATCGGGGCGTAGCGGCCGAACGCGAAGAGCTTGGCGTTCGGGCCGAGCCCGAGGTTCGAATACCCCGAGCCCCAGTAGACCGCGCCGGCCGAACGAGCTGGCATAGCCGACACCGTTGGCCGCGCTCACCGGGCCGAGGTCCATTGCCCCGGTCGGGTCGGCGGTCTGCCAGACGATCGCACCGGTCGCCGGGTCGACCGCACCCCAACTGCCGACGCTCGAGGCGGCCGGGATGCCCTTGGGCGATTGGCCATCGGATACGTGACGGCGCCGAGGTTCACGGCGCGAGCGAGATGCTCGCGGCGGGCGGCGTGGCTGCTACGCGTCGCGCAGGAACGACGGCGGCTCGAGCACTTCGCCGCTACCGCCGGACGAGGCGGTGACAAACGTTCCGCGCCGGCCCGTTGCCTTGCCGATGCCCGTCGCGACGACGGTGATCCAGATCTGGCCCTCGAGGCGGTCGTCGATCGTGGCGCCGAAGATGATGTTCGTGTCGTCGGTCGCAGCCTCGCGTACCGCTTCTGCGGCCTCGTTGACCTCGTAGAGCGTGAGATCGTCGCCGCCGGCGATCGAGAGCAGGATGCCTCGCGCGCCGGTGATCTCCGTTTCGATCAGCGGACTGCGCAGTGCGCGCTCTGCCGCTTCCTTCGCACGGTTCTCACCGGTTGCATAGCCGATGCCCATCAGTGCAGAGCCGGAGTCGGCCATGATCGTGCGCACGTCCGCGAAGTCGAGGTTGATCAGCCCGGGGTTCGTGATCAGGTCGCAGATGCCCTGGACGCCGTGGCGCAGGACGTCGTCGGCGATCCGGAACGCATCCAGCATCGAGGTCGACTTGTCGAGCACCTCGAGCAGACGGTCGTTCGGAACGACGATCAATGTGTCGCATGCCTCACGGAGCGACTGCAGGCCGTCTTCCGCCTGCTTCCTGCGGCGTGAGCCTTCGAACTTGAACGGCATGGTCACGATGCCGACTGTCAGCGCGCCGACTTCGCGTGCGACCCGTGCAACGACAGGCGCCGCACCGGAGCCGGTGCCACCACCTTCGCCGGCCGTGACGAACACCATGTCGGAGCCGCGTAGCGCGCGCTTGATCGCGTCGTAGCCGTCCTCGGCCGACTTGCGGCCGATCTCCGGGTCAGCGCCGGAGCCGAGGCCCTCGGTGAGCTCGCTGCCGATGTGGATCTTCGTCGCTGCATCGCTCATCTGCAGCTGCTGGATGTCCGTGTTGACCGCGACGAAGTCGACCTGCGTGATGCCGGCGTCGATCATGCGGTCGACCGCGTTCAGCCCTGCGCCGCCGACGCCAACGACGCGGATGATCGCGGCGTACGACGCGGTGTCGCGTGCGCGCTCGAGGCGCGCAGGCTGATCGGGGAGTGGGTCGAGCCAACGCGCTGACTTGGGGGGATCGGCGCGACGGTCGTCCTGCGCAGGATCGAGATCGGGTGCGGGCACGAGCGAGCGAATCGGTGTCGGCTCGGGCGCGCGCGGCGCTTCTGCGCGCACGCGATCGGCCGTGCGCTCACGAGGCGACTCGGCCGCCGGGGTGGTCGGCGGCGAAAGCGGCGGTTCAACGGGCAGCGCCTGCTGCTCGCTCTTGTCTCCGGGAGCCGGGGTGCCCTGGCGCTGTGCCGCCTCGGTCGCCCGGAAGAGCTCCGCGAGGGGGCCCTCACGCATGCTGGCGCGGTTTCTGGCCATTGAGCACCTCCTTCGCGAGGTCGCGGTACATGCCGGCGGCTTCACCGGTCGGTTCATAGGCCAGAACCGAGGCTCCCTTGACCGGGGCCTCGGCGAAGCGAATCGTCTTGCGAATCCGGGTCTTGTAGACGAGGTCGCCGAAGCTCTCGCGCAGGATCTCGTCGGCCTCACGCGAGTGCGTGACGCGCTTGTCGTACATCGTCGGGACGATCCCGATGATCGAGACCTTCGGGTTCAGGTTCTCGCGCACCATCGAGAGCGTGTTCTCGAGCTGCACGAGGCCGCGCAGGGAGAGGTACTCCGTTTGCACGGGGACAAGGACGCCGGTGGCGGCGACGAACGCGTTGATCGTCAGCAGGCCGAGCGACGGCGGCGTGTCGATGAGGATGAAGTCGTAGTTGTCGCGGATCGGCGCCAACCCTTTCTCGAGCGCGCGTTCGCGGCCGATCTGGCTCGAGAGCGCCATGTCCGCACCGGCGAGATCGATCGAGGAGACAGCGATGTCGACCTCACGGGTCTCGATCACCTGGGTGATCGGCATCCGGTGGACGAGCACGTCGAACATCGAGCGCTCGATCGTGTCCGGGTTGAGCCCCTGCGACATCGTCAGGTTCCCCTGCGGGTCCAGGTCGACGAGCAGCACTTTGAAGCCCTGCTCCGCGAACGCGACGCCCAGGTTCAGGGTGGTCGTCGTCTTCGCGACACCGCCCTTCTGGTTCGCGAGCGCGATCACCTGCGTTTCTCCAGGGGCAACCACACTCGCAGGGCGAATGTTGGGACGCGGAAGGAGACGGGCGAGACCCATGTGGAAGCGCATTTCGGTTCGACTCAGCTCATTCCTTCCGCCTCCTCCCGAAGTTTCGTCGCCGCCGTCTGCGCCCGGCCGTCGCCCTCGGCCCGCGCCCACGCCTCCGCCTCCGGGACGAGAGCTCGCAGCTCGGCCAGCAGCGCGCCGTGCGGCCCGCCCGCGCGCAGCTCCTCGATCCGCTCGAGTCGCGCCAGAACCCGGTCCGCCACACGCGCCGCCTCGTCCATGCCACGACCGTAGCCGGGCAGCTGTGACGTGTCTGTGCCGCCTTCGTAGAGAAACTCAGGCGACGCCGCGGTTAAGCGACACGCAGGACCGACGAGGGCCGCGGCCTGAGGCCGAGCAGCGTGTCGTCGAGCGCGACGACGAGCTGGGTGCGATCGCCGTGCAGGAGCGTCTCCACGAGCGTGCGGCGCACCGCATCGCGGGCATCGCTACCGAGCCGCTCGGCGCGGAGCGCGTCGAGCAGCTCACTCCGTTCGCGTGTCTTGTCGCCGAGGAGCACTGCGGTCCGCATCGCCGCAGCCCAGGCACCCCCGTCGCCCCCGAGCAGGCAGGTCAGCGACTCCCGAATCTGGGCGGAGCGGAACGGCTCGTCGGAGAAGAGGGAAAGCTCCCAGCGGTCGAGGGCCTCGCCGAGCTCACGGTCCGTGTCGGCAAGTGTGAGCTTCGAGCGGAGGTCGGCCGCGAGTCGCGCGCGGATCTTGTCGAGGCGCGTCCCCTCCCCACGCGGCTGCGTCGCCGCGATCGGGAGCAGCGGCGAGATGCGCAGCGGCCGGAAGTCGAGGCGCTCGAAGACGACGGGGCCGGCGGCGATCGCCCCGGCAGTCGCGAGGCGGAGCGCCGTGACGGCGTCCGCGAGCTCGGCGGCGGCGTCCGGCGGCTCGGACTCGTCCGGCTCGAGCTCGCGCTTCAGTTCGAGCAGCAGCATGCGGTCGACGTCGCGGCCGAACTCCGGTGGCATCAAGCCCTGCGCCTCCGGCCAGAGGTTCGAGATCTCGCCCGACATGACCGGGCGCAGCATGATGCCGCCGCCGAGGTCGGCGTCGGTGCCCGCCGAGAGGCCGATCACCGGTGCGAGTGCGACATAGGTGCGCGCGGTGCCGAAGAGGGTGCGCTCGAGGTCGGCGTACGCGGCAGCGAAGGCGTCGTCCTGCCAGTCGAACCCCCCGCAGCGCTCGGCGGTCCAGGTGAGCATCGGCAGGAGGATCGAGCGGAAGAGCGCCTCGTCTCCCGTGTCACCGATGCCGGCGTGGGCACGCGCAAAGATCGCGGCGGCCGGTTCGCGCTTCAGGTCGTCGATCGCGTTGCGCGCGTCCGGTAGGCGGCGGAGCGTCGGGGACTGCTCCTCGACGAACCCGCGGACAAGCGGCCGGTATTCGTAGAGCGAAGGCCCCTGGCGGGTCGTGTGCTCCTCGAATGCGAAAGGGATCTGCGCGCCGCGCTCGGCAGCGAATGCGGCAAGGCAGAAGCCGCGCATGGACTCGTAGAGATGAGGCGCACGAAGCACGTCGTCAACTACGAGCGCCGCGGATCGTCTCCTGCCTGGCAGCCCGGACACCAGTACGCCAGCCGGTTGTCGTCACCCTGCCCCCACGAGCGGATCGCCATACGGCAACGCGGGCACGGCTGTCCGGCGCGGCGATAGACGCGGTGGCGCCGGCCGCGCCCGGCGTCGACCGATTCGCGCATCAAGCCGGCCGCCGTCTCGAGCGAGCGCAGGCGGTCAACCTCGGGAACGTCGCGCAGGCGCCGCCACGGCGAGAGCTCGGCTTCCCACAGCGCCTCGGCCAGCCACATGTTCCCGATCCCGGCGACGATCGACTGGTCGAGGAGCGTCTCGCCGAACCAACGCGTCTCGTCGGCACCACGCATCCGCTCGAGCATCGCTTCGAGCCGCGGCGGGCACTCGAGAATGTCCGGTCCGAGACGGTCGAGCGCACGCGTGTGCAGTTCGAGGACGGGGCCGTTCCAGAGCACGCCTTCGGCGTTCGTGCCGCGAAGTACGAGCCACGGCTTCCCGGGACGCACCTCCCCACGGGGGCGAACCGTCCAGCGACCGGACATCCGCAGGTGCGAGCGCAGGACGATACCGCCCTCGAAGCGCAGGATCAGATTCTTGCCGTGCGCGTCCACGGACTCGAGCGTTCGCCCGTCGATTCGCTCGGCAATGCGCTCGGCCAGCGCGCGTGGATGCGGCGATTCCGCCGCGATACGCTGACCGACTAGCACCTGGAGGCGGCGCGCCGCCAGGTGGAGCGAATCCCCCTCGGGCACGTTTCCCAAGTTACCGTGGGGAGCACACCTCGATCAGGACAATTCATTTGCTTCCGAACCTCAACATCGCAGCGCTCACACAGCGCACCGGCGTTCCCGCTGACACGATCCGCAAATGGGAGCAGCGCTACGGCGTGTTGCACCCCGAGCGGACCGCAGGCGGCCAGCGGCGCTACAGCCAGCTCGACGTGGCCCGCGTCGAGTGGCTGAAGGAGCGGATCCACGAGGGCTACCGGATCGGTGAGGCTGCCGCACTGCTCGGCGCCGGCGACCAGGTGGCGCGCACCGTCGACGAGTTGCGAAGCGGCATCGTCGCCGCGACGATCGCGAGCGATGTGGATGGGCTGGGTCAGCTGGTCGACCAGGCGCTCGCCCTCGCGACCCTCGACGAATCGTTCCTCGAGGTGCTCGCGCCGGCGCTTGTCGAGGTCGGCGAGGGCTGGGCCTCCGGCGCCGTGACCGTCGCGCAGGAGCATCTCGCGAGCGCGACCGTACGTGCGGCGCTGCAGAAGTTGCTCTCGGACCAGCGCGCGGACGTGCGGGGAACCGCCGTGCTCGCATGCGCACCGGGCGAGCGTCACGAGATCGGCCTCATGATGCTTGCAGTGATGCTGCGCTCCGACGGGTGGCAGATCGCCTATCTCGGCGCGGACACACCCTGCGGCGACGCGGTCGCCCTGGCGAACGACCTCGACGCGACTGCACTCTGCTTCAGTGCCGCGTCGGAGGAGAGTGCACGTGGTCTCCACCACGAGCTCACGACATCGCCGCCGCGCGAATCGCTGACCGTGGTCGTCGGTGGGCGCGGCACGAACACCACCGATGTGCGGGACATGGTCGCGCAGCTTCGGAACCTCGCAGCGTGAGCCGTCCGAGGGCGGCGCTCGCAGGCGCCGGCGCCGCGCTCGTCTGGGGCGCGCTGGAACCGATCGACATGCGTGTCTTTCGCAGCGACTATTCGGACGTCGCAGCGCTCGGCAAGCTCGTGACCCGCGGGCGTGCGTGGCCGGTCGTCGGCATCGCGTTCCACGCGCTGAACGGCGCGACGTTCGGGCTCGCATTCGACGAGGTGCGGCGGCGCACGTCACTGCCGCCTCGCCGACTCGCTCTCGGGCTCGCACTCGCCGAGCATGTCGCGCTCTTCCCGCTGTCGTATTTCGTCGACCACAAGCACCCGGCACGCGGCGAGCCCGGCGTCGCCCCGCTGTTCAACCTGCGCGGATTCGCACAGGCGACGGCACGTCACGCGCTCTTCGGCGCCGTGCTCGGCCGGCTCGTCTAGGGCTACGGTTCTCGTGCTGCTCGAGTGCTCTCCGATCGTGCTCGCGCCGCTCGCGGGCGGGCCCTCGACACCGGAGCTTGCCGCCGCCGTCTCGAACGCAGACGGACTCGGCTTTCTCGCCGCGGGCTACCTCACGCCCGAGGTGTTCGCGGAGCGGCTGCGGCGAACGCGAGAACTGACG